>JAFXXW010000022.1 GCA_017542055.1 Kiritimatiellia bacterium | reverse complement strand
ACGCCAACGGCATCCTCAACGTGACGGCCAAGGATCTGGGCACCCAGAAGGAGCAGAAGATCACCATCACCGCCGCCGGCGGTCTCTCCAAGGAAGAGATCGAAAAGATGCGCAAGGACGCCGAAGCCCACGCGGCAGAGGACGAAAAGCGCCACGCCGAGGTGGAGGCCCGCAACAAGGCCGACGGTCTCGCCTTCCAGGTGGAAAAGACCCTGAAGGACGCGGGCGACAAGATCGCCGCCGACAAGAAAAAGCCGGTGGAGGACGCGCTCAAGGCGCTCAAAGACGAGTTGGCCAAGAATCCGCCCGCGCCCATCGCCGACATCAAGGCCAAGGAAGAGGCGCTGATGAAGGCCATGGAGCCGGTGGCGCAGGAAATGTACGCCAGCGCCCAGGCCGCGCAACAGCAGGCCCAGCAGCCCGGCGGTGCTTCGGAGCCGCCCAAGGCCGACGAGCCCAAGACGGAGAAGGGCGGCGACGACGTGGTCGATGCCGACTTCACCATGAAGTAAGCTTGAAATCTCTAAACTGAAAGGTAACAACAAAATGAAGATCAGACCTCTAGGCGACCGCGTGCTCGTGGAGCCTCAGGAAGAAAAGGAACAGACGGTGGGCGGGATTATCATTCCCGACACCGCCAAGGAAAAGCCCATGCAGGGCAAGGTGATCGCCGTCGGCAAGAAGACGGACAAGGACGGCAAGGAAGTCGCTTTCGACGTCAAGCCGGGCGATACCGTGCTCCTGCCCAAGTACGGCGGAACCGAAGTCAAGCTGGACGGCAAGAAGCTCCAGCTGGTGCGCGAGGAAGACCTCCTCGGAGTGCTGGAAAAGTAAGCGGAAAGGAAAATCGTCATGGCAAAGCAGATCAAGTTCGACGCGGAAGCCCGCCAGAAAATCCTCGCGGGCGTGGAGAAGCTCTCCAGCGCGGTAACGTCCACGCTCGGCCCCTCCGGCCGCAACGTCATTCTGGACAAGAAGTTCGGCTCCCCGCAGATCACCAAGGACGGCGTCACGGTGGCCAAGGAAATCGAGCTCCCCGATCCTTTCGAGAACATGGGCGCGCAGATGGTGAAGGAAGTGGCCTCCAAGACTAACGACGTGGCGGGCGACGGCACCACCACGGCCACGCTTCTCGCGGAAGCCATCTATCGCGAAGGTCTCAAGAACCTCACCGCCGGCGCCAACGCGATGGCGCTCAAGAGCGGCATCGACAAGGCCACCGCGGCCGTCGTCGAGAGCATCGCCAAGCTGTCCAAGAAGGTCAAGAGCGCGGACGAAATCGCCCAGGTGGCCACCATTTCCGCCAACGGCGACAGCGAAATCGGCAAGATGATTTCCGACGCCATGGACAAGGTGGGCAAGGAAGGCACGATCACGGTCGAAGAGGCCAAGACGCTCGAATCCACGCTGGACGTGGTGGAAGGCATGCAGTTCGACAAGGGCTATCTCTCGCCTTACTTCGTCACCTCGCCCGAGGATATGGAGTGCGAGCTCGAGAATCCCTTCATCCTGCTCTTCGAGAAGAAGATTTCCAATCTCCAGGAGCTGCTGCCGCTGCTGCAGGGCGTGGCCAAGACCGGCCGTCCGCTCATGATCATCGCCGAGGACGTGGAAGGCGAAGCGCTGGCCACGCTCGTCGTGAACAAGCTGCGCGGCACGTTCCAGGTTTGCGCCGTCAAGGCGCCCGGCTTCGGCGATCGCCGCAAAGCCATCCTGGAGGACATCGCCGTTCTCACCGGCGGCCGCCTCGTCACCGAGGATATCGGCATCAAGTTGGAGAACGTGGGTCTGGAAATGCTCGGCCGCGCCAAGAAGGTGGTCGTGGACAAGGACAACACCACCATCGTCGAGGGTCTCGGCAAGAAGGCCGACATCGAAGGCCGCGTGGCGCTCATCAAGAAGCAGATCGAAGACACCACCAGCGATTACGACCGCGAGAAGCTCCAGGAGCGTCTCGCCAAGCTCGCCGGCGGCGTGGCGCTCATCAAGGTGGGCGCGGCCACCGAAGCGGCCATGAAGGAAAAGAAGGATCGCGTGGACGACGCGTTGCACGCCACCCGTGCGGCGGTAGAGGAAGGCATCGTGCCCGGCGGCGGCGTGGCGTATCTGCGGGCGCAGAAGGCCATCGATTCGCTCGAGCTCGAAGGCGACGAGAAGGTGGGCGCGGCCATCATCGCGCGGGCCATCGAAGCGCCGCTGCGCAAGCTCGTCAACAACGCCGGACAGGAAGCCGCGCTCGTGATCGCCAACGTCAAGAAGGCGGCGGGCAACAACGGCTACAACGTCCGCACCGGCGAGTATTGCGACCTCATGAAGGCCGGCGTGGTGGATCCCGCCAAGGTCACCCGCAGCGCCCTGCAGAACGCGGCATCCATCGCCGGGCTCCTGCTCACCACCGATTGCATGGTGACGGATCTGCCCGAAAAGAAGGATTGCGGCTGCGGCGGACATGGCGCCCCCGGCGGCATGGACGGCATGATGTAAGCCGGAAATGAAGAAGATACTCGTTATCTTCTTCCTAGCGGCGCTGGCAATAGGCACGGAAGCGTGGTACTATTGCCGGCGCCAAGTGCGCTCTACGGCGGTGGCCGAGGGCGCACTCGCCGCTTTAGGCGGCTTGCGGTCGATCGTGGGCGAAATCATCTGGTTTCGCGCCGATCGCCTCCAGGACGAGGGGCGGTACGTGGAGCTGGCGCAACTGGCCCACGCCTTGACCCTCTCCGAACCCCACACGCCGGAAGTGTGGGCGTACGCGGCATGGAATCTCGCGTACAACGTTTCGGTCATGATGCCCACGCCGGAAGACCGGTGGCGTTGGGTGGAAGCGGCCATTTCGCTTTTGCGCGACGACGCGCTGGCGCTCAATCCGGACAGCGCCGAACTCTATCGCGAGCTGGCTTGGCTCTACGAACTCAAACTCGGCACCGATCTCGACTCCGCCGCGTCCATCTACCGCGAGCGTTGGCGCGAACGGGTGGAGAGCGCGGCCGCAACCGGCGATTGGGCCAGTCTCAATATGGATCCGGCGCGCATGGCCGCAATCGAGCGCGATTACGGCGTTAGCGACCGGGCAGATCCGTTCTATTCCGCCATCTACTGGGCTTCGTTCCGGCCGGATCATCCGCTCTTGAAGGAAATCATCCGCCAGTCCCGCGCGCTCTACCGGAAAAACCATCCTCATGGCACAAGTACGCTTTGAACATATCGGCAAGGTCTACTCCGCCGGCGACAAACCGGCCGTGGACGATTTCAACCTCACCGTGGCGGACGGCGAATTTCTCGTGCTGGTGGGGCCTTCGGGTTGCGGCAAGTCCACTTCGCTCCGCATGGTGGCGGGACTGGAAACTCCCACTTCCGGGCGCATCTTCATCGGCGAGAAGGACGTCACCAACCTGCCGCCCAAAGATCGCGATATCGCCATGGTGTTCCAGAATTACGCGCTTTATCCGCACATGACGGTCAAGGAAAACCTGTCGTTCGCGCTCAAGCTCCGGGGATTCCCCAAAAAGGAGATCGAAGACCGGGTGGCGCGGGCGGCGGAGACACTGGGGCTCAATGACTATCTCAAGCGCCTGCCCAAGGCGCTTTCCGGCGGACAGCGTCAGCGCGTGGCCTTGGGTCGGGCCATCGTGCGCGAACCGGCGGTGTTTCTCTTCGACGAGCCGCTTTCCAACCTGGACGCCAAAATGCGCGTGGAGATGCGTTCGGAGATCATCCGGCTCCACCATCGGCTGAAGGCCACCATGATTTACGTCACGCACGACCAGACCGAGGCCATGACGATGGGCGAGCGGATCGTGGTGATGGATGCCGGGCGCATCCAGCAAATCGCCGAACCGATGGAAATCTACAACCGTCCCGCCAATCCGTTCGTGGCCGGATTCATCGGCACTCCGCCCATGAATCTCATCGACCGGCCGGAGGGCAGGCTGGGCATCCGGCCCGAGCATATTCGCATCGTTCCCGGCGCCACGCACCGGGTTGACTTTTTGGAGCCGCTCGGCCCCGAAACGCTCGTCCACCTCGACCCCGGCGGCGTCATCGTGCGCGAAAACGGCTTTTCCCGGCACTTTCCCGGCGAGCAGGTGGGTATCGAGTTCAATCCCGCCCATGCCGTTTTCTGGCGCTCTGGCGAGTAACCGGCGCGATTGCCGCCGGTTCCGGATCTTCCGCGATTTCCGCGACGGGTCAAGATTTTGCTTGATTTTCCGCCGGAAATATGATATAATACCTTAATTAAAACCCAAAACAGTCAAAAGGAGTTTATCATGGGCGAAGTTATCGGTGCGGGCGAACTGCACAAAGGCGTGAAGTTGCTGATCGACGGCGAGCCGTGGGAAATCACGGAATTCGACTTCTCGAAGCCGGGCAAGGGCCAGGCCATCTACAACTGCAAGCTGCGCAATATGATGACGGGCGGCGGCATGTCGAAGAGTTATCGTTCGGGCGACAAGTTCGAGAAGCCCGACCTCACGCAGCAGTCGGTGACGTATTCCTACGACGACGGCTCGGCCTACGTGTTCACGGACGACAATTTCGAGGAAATCCGCGTCAGCTACGAGGTGATGGGCGACAAGAAGTACTTCCTGATGGACGAAATGGAAGTCAAGGCGCTCTTCTTCAACGACAAGGTGATCGGCGTGGACCTGCCGCAGCTCGTGGAGCGCAAGGTGGTCAAGGTGGAGCCCGGCGTCAAGGGCAACACCGCCAGCGGCAAGGTCACCAAGCCGGCCACGGTCGAAGGCGGTTACGTGCTCGCGGTGCCGCTGTTCATCAACGAGGGCGATACGATCCGCATCAACACCGAGAGCGGCGAATACAACGACCGTACGGCCACGAAGTAAGCGATGAAGAGGCGAATAGTAGTTACGAGCGCGCTCCCCTATGCCAACGGGGACATCCATCTGGGGCATTTGGTGGAGTACATCCAGACCGACTTCTGGGCGCGCTTCCAGAAATTGCGCGGCCACGAGTGCGTATACGTTTGCGCCGACGACACCCACGGCACGCCCATCATGATCCGGGCGCGCAAGGAGGGAATCACGCCCGAGGAGCTGATCGCGCGCAGCCACGCCACGCACCTCAAGGACTTCACCGATTTCCAGATCGCGTTCGACAACTACTATTCCACCAATTCGCCGGAGAACAAGGAGCTTTCCGAGTCCATCTACCGGGCGGCGTTGGAAGCCGGCGTCATCACCAAAAAGACGACCGCGCAGCTCTACTGCGAGCATTGCAAGATGTTTCTCCCCGACCGCTTCGTGAAGGGAGTTTGCCCCAAGTGCGGCGCGGACAACCAGTACGGCGACAGCTGCGACAAGTGCGGCTCCACGTACGGCGCGGAGGAGCTGGGGAGTCCCAAGTGCACCACTTGCGGCGGAACGCCGGTGGTCAAGGACTCCGAGCACCTCTACTTCGAGCTCGAGCCCAACCACGACTATCTCGAAAAGTGGATTCCGGACCACACCACCAGCGACGTCAGCAACAAGCTCCTGGAGTGGTTCAAGGAACCTTTGCGGGGCTGGTGCATCTCGCGCGACGCGCCGTATTTCGGCTTCAAGATTCCCGGTTACGACGACAAGTTCTTCTACGTGTGGGTGGACGCGCCCATCGGCTACATCGCATCGCTCAAGAACTGGTGCGACCGCAACGGCAAGGACTGGCGGGAGTACTGGGGGAGCGAGCTCTACCACTTCATCGGCAAGGACATCATCCGCTTCCACTGTCTCTTCTGGCCGGGCATGCTGCACACGGCGGGGATTTCGGGTCCGGACAAGGTATTCGTGCACGGCTTTTTGACGGTTAACGGCGAAAAAATGTCCAAGTCCAAGGGGACGTTCGTCAACGCGCGCACCTACCTCGACAATCTTCCGGCCGATGCATTGCGCTACTACTATGCGGCCAAGCTGGGCGGCACGGTGGACGATATCGACCTCAATCTGGCGGATTTCGTGCAGCGCGTAAATTCCGATCTGGTGGGCAAAATCACCAACATCGCTTCGCGCGGCGGCCAGATGCTCCAGAAGAAGCTGGAAGGGCGGCTCGGGACGCTGGACGATGAGGGCCGCGCGCTCGTCGGCAAGTGCCAGGACGCCGCCGACACGATCGCCCGCTTCTACGAGGAGCGCAAGTTCAACCAGGTGGTGGTGGAAATCTGCAAGCTGGCGGACGCCGCCAATGAGTATTTCGACCGGCTCGAACCGTGGAAGACGGTCAAGACCGATCTCGAAACCACGCGCACCACGCTTACCGCGGCCCTGAACGCGTTCCGGTTGATCGCCATCTACTTGAAGCCGATCTTGCCCGTCTACGCCGACAAGGCCATGAAACTCTTCGGCGAAAGCGAATGGACGTGGGAGAGCCTCCGGCAGACGCTGGAAGGCGTCACGCTCGGCACCTACGAGTATCTGGCTTCGCGCATCGACATGAAGCAGGTGGACGCGATGATTGCGGCAGCCACCGTCAAGCCGGCCGAAAGCGGCGAGGTGGCGCACGAATCGCGGGCGAGCAAGAACAAGGAGAAGCCGGTCGCGCCCCTCAAGACGGAAATCCAGTTCGGCGACTTCGAAAAGCTCGATTTGCGCATCGGACGGGTCAAGGAGTGCGAAATCGTGCCCAAATCCTCCAAGCTCCTCAAGTTCACGCTCGATTGCGGCAGCCTGGGCGAGCGGACTATCTTTTCGGGCATTCGACAGGCCTATCCCGATCCGGCCGGTCTCGTGGGCAAGGAAGTGGCGTTCGTGGCCAATCTCGCGCCCCGCAAGATGTCGGTGGGAGTCTCGGAAGGCATGATTCTCTTTGCGGGCGAACCCGGCGCGTGCGGCGGAGTGTTGATGCCCACCAGCGAAGCGGGCGGAGGGACTCCGGTCACATGAGCGCTTACGTCATCGTCGCCGTTTGGGCGGTGGCCGCCGCGTTTCTGGCTGCCTATCTGACGCTCGTGATGGGCGAGGTGACGTATGTGACGCTGGCGGACGGACGCAAGGAGGAGCGGAAAATTCCGTTCCTGTTCAAGTTGCTGCTGCCGCTCTGCCCCAATTTCTACCGGCTGGTAAAGGACGAATGGGCCAAGGCCGCCGACGCCAAGCTGGCGCAGGCGGGTTACGACGGACTTATCAGCGGACGGGAATTCGTGGCGCTCGAGTTTATGCTGCTGTGGGCGATTCCGGAACTCTGGCTTTACGACGCCATCCGGAACCGGCACCGCTCGATCATGCGCAGTTTGCCGTTCGTGCTGGACCTGCTCACGCTCAGCGTGGAAGCAGGCATGGATTTCGTTTCGGCGTTGCAGCGCAATTGCGCCTCCCGGCACATGACGCCGCTCAATGAGGAGCTCCTCAGGATGACCAAGGAAATCCAGGTGGGCTCGTCGCGCAAGGAGGCGCTCCGGCACATGTCGGACCGCGTGCAGGAGCCCAATCTCCGGGCGTTCGCCTTTGCGCTCATCCAGGCGGACGAGCTGGGCGTGCCGATCGGGACTATGCTGCGGATCCAGTCCGAACAGCTCCGGTCCAAGCGATTCGACTATGCGGAAAAAATGGCGGCGCAGACGCCCACCAAGATGCTTGGCCCGCTGATGCTGTGCATCTTTCCGGCTGTTTTCATCATCTTGCTGATGCCGGTGCTGATGAACGCTTTCAAGGGGATATTCTGATGAAAAACTTCGTGCTGGAAGTCCTGAACGGCGAGTTCAAGGGGCGTCGTTTCCCCGTCAAGCCGGGCGGCATAAAACTGGGGCGCAGTTCCGCCAACGACGTGGCCATTCCGGATATCGAACTTTCGCGCTCGCACTGCATTTTCGAGATGTACGGCGAGGGCGTGCTCAAGGTGACGGATCTCGCCTCGGCCAACGGCACGCGGGTCAACGGCAACGACATCGGGTCGAAGTCGGTGGAGCTCAAGCCGGATGACGTGGTGGAGGTGGGCGACACCCGCATCCGCATCGCGCAGGAAAAGCCGGAAGCGCCGGCCGAAGCGAAGGATCGGGCCAAAGACCGTTCCAAGGACAAGCCGCTGGTGATCATTCCGGACAAGGACAAGCCGGAAGAAGAAAAGCCCAAAGCCACCGCCAAGGAGCGGATGCGGCAGATTTTGTGGGGCGCCACGGTGGGCATGTTGGTGCTGGCGTTCGCGGTGGTGCTGCTGTCGACGGAGGAAATGGGTACGGAATCCCCCCGCAAGCAGCGCTACAGCACGGGCACGCGCTCGCTCTCGGCCGAGGAGGACGCGCCGGAACCGGCCGACCGGATCAGCTTTTCCTACGAACGGGTGGTGGCCGACTCCAAGGGGATTTTCCGGCTGTACGTGACGCTGGAGGACGAAGATTCCATGCGGGTCGTGCTGGACGAGGTGGGCGACAGCCCGCGGCACATCAACGAGCCCAAAACCATCAAGGCCAAGTCGCTGGCGGTGTTGCGCGAGATTTTCGACGAGGCCGATCTGGACAAACTCGACAGCGAATATCGCGGCCCCGACAGCGAACCGCCGGTGCTCAATTCCGTCGAGCTCGAATATTCGATCGGCGCCGGGAAAAAGCCCAAGCGCATCCTGATCGTCAACTTCCCTGAACCCAAAGGCTTCAAGCTGTTCGCCAAGAAACTGGAGACGTTCGTCAATACCGAAATGGACCTGACGGCGCTCGCGTACAACGCCGACCAGTTGCTGGAAATGGCCCGGTCGGCGGCGGCCGCCGGCGCCACCAAATACGAAGACCGCGACGTGAGCGAGGGCAACCTGTACGCGTCGGTCAAGGCGTACGAAGAGGCCATCATGTATCTCAAGACGATCAACCCCAAGCCCAAGGAATACGGCGAGTATCTGGAACGGCTGGAGGCGTCGCGCAACGAACTGGACGCCCGCCACCAGGAATTGGTTTTCGAGGCCACCCACGCCAAGAAGAACCGCGATTGGGAAGGCGCCAAGGCCAAGTACCGCCAGATCATGGAGCTCGTGTCGGACCGGTCCGACGAGCGCTACCAGCAGGCGGGCATCGAATTGGGCGAAGTGGAGAAACGCCTCAAGAAGGGAGGCCGCTGATGGGCTTTTTGACGATTTTGGCCGCAACGGGATTGTTGCTGATCAAGTCCGAGCCGGCCGGCGCCAATATCGTGATCGACGGCGTGGCCAACGGTGAAACTCCGCGCCTCGTGACGCATCTGGACGCGGCTTACGCGCACAAGGTGTCGCTGCGCAAGGCGGGCTACCAGACCACCGAATTCACGGTGCGGTTCGACGGTCGTACGCCGGTTTTGGTCAACCACAAGCTGGTGCTGGACGCCGGCGTCATCACCGTCAATTCCGAGCCGGCCGGCGCCAGCGTGACGCTGAACGGACAGGATTGGGGTGTCACGCCGGTCACCATTCCCCGCGTACCGAAGGGTCGCTCCACCATCAAGCTCAAACTCAAGGGTTTCCGCGACGTGGTGGAGGGCATCTCGGTCAGTGCGGGCGACGATTCCACGCTCAACTACGTGCTAGAGGGCTTGCCGGGCACGTTGGCGCTGACCAGCGTCCCCAGCGGCGCCCGGTTCTACGTCAACGGCGAGCCCAAAGGCCAAGGTCCGCTGGTGCTCCCGGGGCTCGAAGGCGGCAAGTACACGGTGCGGGCGGAACTGGCCGGCTACGCCCCCGAGGAACGCGAGGTGGAAATCGACGCCGGCGGCTCCAAGGCGGAAGAATTCGTGATGAGCAACACGATGGGCCGGCTGGAGGTGCGCACCAGTCCCGGCGGCGCGCAGATCATTCTGGACGGACGCAATCTGGGCACCACCGCCGCTAAGGACGACGGCTCGGAGTTTTCCAACTATTTCCACATCCCCAACGTGATGGAGGGCGAGCACACGCTGGTGGTGCGCAAGGACGGCTACAAGGAAAAAGTGGTCCATCCCAAGATCAAGTCGGGCAAGACGGCGCAGCGCAACATCCGGCTGGAGCGCGTTTTCATTCCGAACGTGGAAGTGGTGACGACCACCGGAACGCTGCGCTGCTATCTGCACGAGAAGACCGACACCTACGTGACGGTGGAGGTTTCCTTGGGCAACGTGCGCTCGATTCCCATGTCCGACGTCAAACAGATCAAACCGCTCGACCGTTGAAAACGCGTCTCGATGTGGCATTGACGGAGCGGGGACTGGCCGAAACCCGGACCAAGGCGCAGGCGCTCATCCTGGCGGGCGAGGTGCGGGTGGCCGGACAGACCGAATACAAGGCCAGTCGCAAGGTGGACGAAAACGACCTGGTGGAAGTGGCCGCGCCGCCGCGCTTCGTGAGCCGGGGCGGCGAAAAGCTGGCCAGTGCGTTCGAGAGCTTTCCCGAGCTTTCGGCCCAAGACAAGATTTGCCTGGACGTGGGTTCTTCGACCGGCGGCTTCACCGATTGCCTCCTGCAGCACGGCGCGCGGCGCGTGATGGCGGTGGACGTGGGCACCAACCAGCTGGCGTACAAGCTACGCACCGACCCCCGGGTGTGGGTGCGGGAAAATTTCAACGCCCGGTACATGAAGCCGGAGGACTTGCCGGAAGTTCCCGCGCTGGCGGTGACCGACGTTTCGTTCATCAGTCTCGAGCTGATCCTGCCGCCCATCGCCGGCGTGCTGGAGTCCGGCGGCGAAATCGTGGCGCTCATCAAGCCCCAGTTCGAAGTGGGCAAGGGCAACGCGCCGGGCGGACTTGTGCGCGACGACGCTTTGCGCCAGGCGGCGGTGGACAAGATCGTCAAGTTCGGACGGGACGAACTGGCGCTCGAGCTATTGGGTCTCGTCAAGTCGCCCGTGCCCGGCCGGGAAATGGGCAATATCGAATATCTTTCCTATTGGAGAAAACCGCGATGATCGCAGCCAAGATGCTTCTGGACAAGAAACGCGAGGGACTTTCGCTCTCGACCGGAGAAATCCAGTCCTTTATCGCCGGATTCACTACCGGCGAAATCCCCGACTACCAAATGGCGGCGATGGCGATGGCCATTTGTTGCCGGGGCATGGACGCGCGCGAAACGGCCGACCTCGTAGCCGCCATGCAAAACTCGGGTCGCACTTTGACCTGGCGCGTCCCCACCGCCGACAAGCATTCCACCGGCGGCGTGGGCGACAAGCTCTCGCTCGTCATCCAGCCGCTCGCGGCGAGTTGCGGCGTGTTCGTGCCGTCTTTGACCGGAAGGGGCCTGGGGCTCACCGGAGGGACGGCCGACAAACTGGAGTCGATCCCCGGCTACAGTTGTTCGCTGAGTCTCGAAAAGTTCCAGGAGGTGGTGACCAAGGCTGGAGTTTCGATGGCGGTGCAGACGGACGAAATAACCCCCGCCGACAAGAAGCTCTACGCGCTTCGCGACGTCACCGGCACGGTGGCTTCCATTCCGCTTATCGTGGGTTCCATTCTCTCCAAGAAGCTGGCGGAAGGGTCGGACACGCTCGTGTTCGACGTCAAAACCGGTGTCGGCACTTTCATGCGGACGGAGGCGGAGTCGGTGGAACTGGCGACCGCGCTGGTAGAGGGGGCGCGCGCCAACGGACGCAAGGCCGCCGCACTGGTGACCGACATGAACGAGCCTTTGGGCTATGCCGTCGGCAACGCCAACGAAGTGGCCGAAGCCATCGAGATCCTGAAGGGCCGGCTGAAGCTGCCCATAGTTGACCTGTGCGTGGAATTCGCGGCGCTGATGGTGGCGCTCGAAAAGCCGATGGACCTCGATCGCGCGCGGGAACTTTGCCGCCAAAACCTCGAGAACGGCGCCGCCTACGCCCGGTTCGAGGCGATGGTCGAAGCGCATGGTGGGAGTCTCGCGGCGTTCGGCGAAAAGCTGGCCTCGCCCGTGTTCAAGTTTACCCTCCAGGCCAACCAGTCCGGTTTCGTCGGCAATATCGACGCGCACGTCGTGGCCAAGGTGGCGTTCCAGCTGGGGGCGGGCCGGGCGCAGGCGGGCGACCGGATCGACGATCTCGCGGGCGTGACGCTCCAGGTGTCGCGCGGCGACAAGGTGGCCATCGGCGCGCCCCTGGCCACCATCTGCAGTTCCCGCACGCCCGACCTGCTCGAGCGGAACGCCGGCGAGCTGCTCGAGGCTTTTTCCATCGTTCCCGAAAAACCCCAACCCAAGGAGCTTATCGTATGGCGCAGTTCGACGTAAACGGTTTGCGCAGGAAGTTTCCGGCCAAGAAAGGAACGGAAGCGAACAAAGTGCGCGAGCACAAGGCCAAAATCAAAGCCATCGCCCGGGAATTCGAGCGGAAAAAGTCCGAACTCACCGGGGGCGCGCCGCAGGTAAAGCGCGGCATCGCCTACTACGCCATCATCATCCTGGGCCTGCTGATGCTGGGCGGAATGGTGCTTTCGGTGTGCGGCAAGGGCGGCCGGCAACGCATCGAGCGCAGCCAGATCATGGTGGACCGGTCGATGGACAATCTGGCCATCGCGCTGGGGCGGTACAAATTCCACGTGGGCGAATACCCCGACCCCAAGGAGGGATTGGAGGCGCTGGCGGCCATCACGCCGGCCAAAAAAGGCTGGTTCGGCCCCTACATCAAGAAGGTGGTCAAAGATCCCTGGGGCCACGACTACGTCTACGATCTGCGGCCAGACGGCTCGCCCGTTCTCTACAGCAAGGGACCCGACGGACGCGCCGGTACGCTAGACGACGCCATGCCCAAGCAGGAGCTGTTCGACGAAGCGTTTCGCGACACCACCTGGACCAATCACTGGGTGCCTTACCAGTTGCGCGGCATCCTGGTGGCTCCGGACGAGAAAACGCGGCGCGAGTGGCAGGAGGAAGTGAAGAAATACTGAAAATGAACTCTTGCAATTGGCGCGGAAATATGATATAATATTGTGCATGAATAAAATTTTTACTCTTTGTCTGTCCGTGGCCGTGGCCGCATTGCTGGTGGCGGACGTTCAAGCCTCCAACAAAAAGCGCAAAGGCGCGTCCATTCTGGAGCTGGCGTTTTCCGAAGACAACCAGAGCGAGGTCGATGACGCGCTCAAGGAATTGGGCGATCTCGACGAGACGCCGGAATCCGCCCCCGCTCCCGCCGCCGAATCCGCTCCCGAGCCCGCGCCGGCAGTGAAGGAAACGGTCAAGGAAGTGGTGGTAGAAAAGCCGGTCGAGGTGGTCAAGACGGTGGTCGTCACCAACGTGATAGAGAAGATCGTGGAGGTGGAAAAGCCGGTAGTCGTCACCAATACCGTCGAAAGGGTGGTGGAGCGCAAGATCGAAGACCAGGAAATGCGCGACAAGATCGACTTCCAGGAGGCCGTCAACACCGACCTCGCCGAGCGCAACGAGCGGCTCGAACAGGCGCTGGCCATCGAGAAGGAGCGGCGCGAGCGGCTGGAGCGCGTGGTGCCCAAGAATCTCCAGCCCAAGACGGGCCGTCCCGCCAAAATCACTTCCGCCAACACGTTCTACGACCGCAAGGAGGGCGTGGCGATGTTCGATCGCACGGTCCACGTGGACGATGAAAGCTACCAGCTGTGGGCGGACAAGGCGTACGTGTTTTTGAGCGGCACCAACGACGTCAAGCGCATCGTGGCCATCGGCAACGTGGCCATCACCAACGAGGCGCGTCGCGCCTACGGCACCAAGGCCAGCTACTACAAGGACGGCGGCATGGTGGTGCTCTACGGCGATCGCAACCGTCCCGCCGAGGTGCGCGACGAATCCAAGGCCGACGACCAGACCGTGAAGGGCACCAAGATCAAGTTCTGGATCGATTCCGAACAGGTGCAGGTCATCGACGCCGACATCGAGGCGCCCACCCAGGGCGGCGGCAGCGATTTGAAGAAATACATCAACCGTTAAACCAACAGGAGACCGAAATGAGCGAACAGACTAAGGCACTTCCGGCGAGCGTAAAACGCTATGCCATGTATCTCTTGATCATGGCCGGTTTGGGAGGCTTGATCTACGGTATCGACGTGGGCGTGATCGCCGCGGCGCTGCCTTACATCCGCAATACCGCCAACTACGGCAAATGGGAGCTCGGCTTCGTGGTGAGCGCGGTGCTGTGGGGATCGGTGGTTTCTTCGCTCTTCGCCGGTTCGCTGGCGGAATGGTTCGGCCGCAAGAAGATCATCATTGCGTCGGCCTTCTGCTTCTTCATCTCCATTCCGGTCATCTGCCTGTCGGGACTTTTCGACGGCGGCAACTTCGCGCTGTTGACCGTAGGGCGCACCTTGCAGGGCGCTTCGGCCGGTCTCGTGGGCGTGGTGGTGCCGATGTACCTCGCCGAGTGTCTGGACAGCGAATCGCGCGGCAAGGGCACGGGCATGTTTCAGCTGCTCCTGACGATCGGTCTGGCGTTTGCGGCGGTGATCGGTCTGGTGGTGACGGGGCTCGTGGGCGATTCCGACAAGGTGGTCGACGCCAAGGCCATCGAAAACAACGTCATCGTATTCAAGCAGCAGCTCGATGCGGACGGTAAGCCGGTGTTCACCGAGAACAAGGAGCCGGTGTGGGTGCTTGACGAAGCCGGCCTACCCAAGCCCAAGCTGGACAAGAACGGCAACAAGCAGGCCGATCGCGACCGGGTCAACTACGCCACGATTAAGGAATGGGTTTCGCCGGAACAGCGCAAGGGCTGGGCGGTGGCCTGGCAGACCATCTTCCTCTGCTCCGCCATCCCCGGGCTGATCCTCTTCCTGGGCGCGTTCGGCCTCAAGGAGTCTCCTCGGTGGCTGTACAAGCGCGGCCACAAGGATCTGGCGCTGGCGTCGCTTGCCGCCAACAACGGCGAGGCCAAGGCCAAGGAGATTCTCGACGAGATGATCGAGGCCGACAAGGCGGCAGAGGCCGAGAAGGCGGCCATCGCCGCGGCGTCCAAGGGCGACAGTCTCTTCCAGCGCAAATACATATATCCGTTCTGCCTGGCGGTCATCATTCTCGGCTGCAACCAGGCCACCGGTATCAACAGCGTCTTGAACTACACGGTCGATATCTTCAAGGAGACCGGTATGCAGGGCGTGCTCGCCAACTTCTCCGACCTGGCCATCAAACTGGTCAACGTGTTCATGACGATCGTCGCTTGCGCGCTTGTGGACAAGAAGGGCCGCAAGTTCCTGCTCAAGCTCGGCACCGGCGGCATCATCGTTGGCCTCTGCGGCGTGGGTACGGTGTTCCTGACCATCAAGGCGGGTCTTGTGGCCGCGTCGATGGTAACCGGCATCATCGCCACCGCCTTCTTCTTCATGTTCATCGCGTTCTACGCGGTGGGTCCGGGCGTGTGCGTGTGGCTGGCCCTGTCCGAACTCATGCCCACCCGTATCCGCGCCACCGGCATGTCGATCGCCATGATCATCAACCAGGGAGTTTCCGCCACCATCGCTTCGGTCTTCCCGGTCTGGGTGGCCTCGTGGGGCTTCGCGCCGGTGTTCTACTCGCTCGCGCTCTTCACGGTGGTGTACTTTGTGACAGCCGCGTTCTTCCTGCCGGAGACGAAGGGCAAGACGCTCGAGGAAATCGAGGAGTTCTTCAAATAAGTGGTTCTCAAGTTCCTAGGGACCGGAACTTCGGTCGGGGTACCGCAGATCGGCTGCGAGTGCCCCGTCTGCACTTCTGACGATCCGCGCGACCGGCGCCGGCGCAACGGCGCGTACGTGAAGGGCACTGGCGCGTCGTTTCTCATCGACACCCCGCCCG
The DNA here is from genome assembly GCA_017542055.1 of Kiritimatiellia bacterium. GTDB lineage: Bacteria > Verrucomicrobiota > Kiritimatiellia > RFP12 > UBA1067 > UBA1067. The sequence goes on along the minus strand of JAFXXW010000022.1, from coordinate 4,126 downwards.
AAATGCGCGAGGCCGCGCTCGCCTATTCCATCCGCAAGGTGGACGCCGTCTGTCTCACCCACGCCCACATGGACCACGTGGCCGGCTTCGACGACCTGAGGCGCTTCAACACGCTGAACGGGGGCGCGCCCATGCGATGCTACGCCGCGCGGGAAACCATCGCCAAAATGCACGAGATTTTTCCGTACATCAAGGCCGTCAATAACCAGCAGGGGCTTTTCCGCCCCATGATCAACTTCGTGGACAACGCGGAGCCGTTCTCGATCGGCGGAATCCGGCTGGAGCGGCTGGAGGTGGAGCATTCTTTCCCCTGCTCGGGGTATCTCCTGACGGCGGAATCCGGCGCGCGCCTAGGCTACATCAGCGACGCGCACGTGCTCCCGGAGGCGACGCTCGAAAAGTTGGCCGGAGTGGACGTGATGGTGCTCAATTGTCTCCGGGTGCGTCCGCATCCCACCCACCTCGATTTCGCCGCCGCCCGCGAATATTTCCGGCGCATCGCCCCCGGGCGCGGCTACACCATCCACATGTGTCACGATTTTTCGCATCGGGAGCTGCTCGCCATGTGGCGCGAAACTGGTCTGAACGTGGAGCCGGCTTTCGACGGAATGGAGATAACGCTATGAAAAAACTGCTTGCCGTTCTCTTGGCTTTGGCCGTCGTCCGCGCCTGGGGCGACACTTCGGAAATTTCCGTCAACCTCAAGCTCGACAACATCGACTTCCTGGTGGGCGAGCGGATTCGCGGCGTCATTGAGGTGATTAACGTTTCGCCCGGACAGGTATTGGTGGCCGGACGCGATTTCGACCGGCTCTTTGTGGAAGTCTTCCGCTCGGCCGACCGTTCCCAGCTCGAGCGCACCTCCACCGCGCCGTTTGTGGCCGATTTCCGCCTGGAGCCCAACGAGGCCATGAAGCTCGAAACCTTCATCTCGGACCATTACGGACTGCGCCATCCCGGTCGCTACCAGGCGCGGCCGGTGCTGGTGCACGGCGGCATGCGCTACGAGGGCCAGCCGCGCGCGTTCGACGTGGTGCCGGGCATGTTCGTGGGTTCGGCCACGCAGCTTTTTTCCAACCATTCCGGATTGCGCCGCGAGTTTTCGCTCGTCACCTGGTCGCGCCAGGGGTACGAGCATCTCTTCCTGGCGGCCGAGGACAAGGGTACGAGCGACCGCAAGTGGAACACTACCGACCTTGGCATGCTGATGAAGACCACCAAGCCCACCATTTCCGTCATTCCCTCCGGCGAGGTGGTGGTGCTGCACCGGCTGGACCCCGACAATTTCGTGCGCAGCGAATTCTGGTCCGTGCCCGACGGGCTGGAATTCAACCGGCGCGAACTGGTGCAGGATCCGGAAACGGCCGGCACCAGCCGCGTGCGCGAACTTTACAACCAGAGCGGCGGCATCACGCCCAAGGAAAATCCCTGGTGGAAGTTCTGGTAAGATGAACATCCTCGGCATCGAGACCAGTTGCGACGAAACCGCCGCCGCGGTGGTCAAGGATGGCGGCGAGGTGCTGAGCAACGTCGTCTACACGCAGATCCCCATCCATCAGCCCTATGGCGGGGTGGTGCCGGAACTAGCCTCGCGCGCCCACGTGGAGAAGATTCGCGAGGTGATCGGCGCGGCGATGGCGGGGCAAAAGGTGGACGCGGTGGCCGTCACCTACGGCCCGGGCCTCTCCCCCGCGTTGCTGGTGGGACTCAACGCCGCCAAGGGCCTCGCCCGGGCGCTGCGGGTGCCGCTTTTCGCCATCAACCACATCGAGGCGCATTTGCATACGCCGTTTCTTTTCGATTCCGGCTCTTCCCCAGTTCCCCCGCCCGATTCCGACACGGAGTATCTGGGGCTCGCTATTTCCGGCGGCCATACCAACTGGATCCGGATGCGGCGCTACGGCGAGTATGAGACGATCGGCCAGACGTTGGACGACGCGGCCGGCGAAGCGTTCGACAAGGCCTCCAAGCTGTTGGGTCTTGGTTATCCCGGCGGGCCCGTTTTGGACAAGATCGCCCGCGAATACGGCATCCAGAATCTCATTTCTTTCCCCAAGGGCCGTCCGCGCGAAGGCGTCAGCGCGCTTTCGGGTCTCCGGGCCGACTTGTGCGTGTCGTTTTCGGGACTAAAAACCGCGCTGTTGCGCTACGTCCAGACCCATCCGGATCTGAACGTGCCCCAGGTGGTGGCGTCCTATCAGGAGGCCATCGTCCAGGCCGTGGCCGACCGCACCCGCACCGCGCTCCGGCAGGGTAACTACCGCGCGCTCATCCTGGGCGGCGGCGTGAGTCTCAATTCGCGGCTCCGGCAGGTGCTGGGCCAGCTTTGCGCCACCGAAAAGGTGGAGCTCTTGATGGCCAAGCCCAAATACTGCGGCGACAACGGCGCCATGATCGCCGCGCTCGCCTACTATCGCCGCAACCTCTCCGGCCCGGCCGCCATGCACGTCGACGCCACCCCCTCGCTCGAAATCGGCTAAAAAACGCTTGATTTTTGGCGGGAAATATGATATAATATACAGTAACCTCGCGGGGTGTCGCGGGTAGACAGGACAGCAGCGATTCAACTAAAGGAGAAGAGGCTATGGAATTTCAGGAACTCGTCGCGAATTTCGCCGAACGGCACGGGGTGGCGAATCTCGTCGCGGAGGACAATTCGGTGGCGCTAGACATCGACGGCATCGCCCTTACGCTAGTCGCGGCCGGCGATACGCTTTCGCTTTCGGCCGAAATCGGCGAGCTGCGCCACCTTGCGGACGATCCCGCAGCGCGTCTCGAGAAGACGCCCGGCCAGTACGAAAGGGACTTCGCTACGCAGCTCGGCAATCTGCGCCAGCGCACGCTCGAGCGCATCCAGTCCAACCTCTTCCTCGTCGGCGACTTCAGGGACAGCCTCAGGCGCATCGAGAGCCGATGCAACGCCGCGACCGCGGGCGGACAGGAACTCAGGCTCTGGCGCTGGCCCTACCGCAAGCATATTGGCTGCTCGATTGCAGATGAGTGATACGGCAAAACCACCGACAAACAATGCAGGAGGTTGTATATGAACATGGAGAATAGGATGAAGAGTTTTCTTATGCGCTTGGTCGCTTGCGCGGCTGTTGGCTTCGCAGCGTTTGCCGCCGAGGCGGCCGTGTCGGTTCGGCTGCTGTTCGTCTATGACAAAGGAGCGCAGGACTACCTTAGCCAGAACAGTTTGGACGCCTATTCGGTTGCATCGAAGTGCGTCACGCAGATGAACAATGTCCTTGCAAATTCACGCTTGACCGGCACTGACAACCTGACGCAGCAGAGCAACGACTATTTCTCCTATACGCTCGCCGGAGTCTCCTACGTCCAGGCACAAAACTCGAATACCGCCACCGCCTGGAGCCAGGCATACAACGTAGTGCTCGGCAATACGGCGGAATCCGACGTCTCGATGGACGGCCTCCTCGAAGACCGCGCACATTACGCCGCCGACATCATCGTCATGCTCATTTCCCGTTCTGGCGGCGCGGACGGCAACTCGACGCCATATCAGGGAACTGACGCGGAATATGCGGTCAATTTCGCCGGCAAGGCCGTGAGCGTCGTGGATGTGGAAATGGCCGTTGCGGAAGGTTCCGGCGCGTTCGGCGCGTTCCAGATCTGTTCGCACGAAGTTGCGCACACGCTTGGCTGCGGACATGCCGACACGCAGGACAACCAGTCGGGCCAGCAATCGTCCTCGTATTCCTTCGGCTACCAGTTCGACTATCCCGGCGACCAGAACTACACGCTCTATCAGAACAATTCCTATCAGGCATGGTGGGGCTGCACCGTCATGGCCTACAAGGAGCACTTTTTTAAGAATGCCGATGGGACATATATGACGCGGGCCGATGCCTTGGCAGAGACGGGTTGGACGGACTCCGACGAAGAGACAAAGTTCTGGGACAATACGAATGGTGGACTTTCCAACTTTGGCAAGGGAGTTTTCAACTATTGCAACATGCTGCCGTATTTTTCGTCGCCGGATTTGTGTTTCGTGAATATTTCGGGTGAAACGGCGACGGTAGTTCCGACATCGTGGGCGACGGCGCACTATGACGCTGGCACATACGTGCCGATGGGCGACACGACGCACAACAACCGCCAGGTGCTT
>JAFXXW010000021.1 GCA_017542055.1 Kiritimatiellia bacterium | reverse complement strand
TGGCGGCGGTGGCGGCTCCGGCGGCAGGTTTTCATGTTATCGAGGAGGAAATCCAGGCTCACCTTATGGTGCCGGTGGCGGCGGTGGAGGTGGTAACGATTCCAACAACGGTTCCAGCGGTACGCCCTCTTCTAGAGGCAAGGGCGAATATATGCATGACGGCCCCACCTATGGTGGCTACGGCGGCTCTAGCGGCTCTAGCGGATCAAATGGTTCGAGCGGATCGGTGTATAAAGATAGCGGGGTGTCGGTTTCCGGCTCTTATCCATCTTCCGGTGATGCCAACACCCACTCCGCCATCGAGTATGATCTTTGGTTTTCCGATGAACACCGCGTGCAGGAGATCGTAACGGCGAAGCTCGGCTATGCGCTACCGACTGCAGTCATGCCGCCTACGCGCCCCGGCTGGACGTTCCTCGGTTGGTTTACGGAGAAAAACGGCGGCGGCGTCAAATATTACAATGCCGACGGCACGGTGGCGCTCGCGCTGGACGAATACGCCGTGGCCGGAGAGCTTAAGCTTTACGCACATTGGGAATTGACCGATCCGTCGGCGGCCGACACCATCGCCGTCAACGGCGTGGGACTCGTTGACGGCATCACACAATATGGTGACGGCTGGTTCTACGACGGCACTACCGGCTACGTCAATTTCCACGGATCGGGCAAGCGCTATGTGGTGACCGGCAACGATGCGGCGGGCGAGTTCAGCCTTTATTTGAACTGCGACTGCGAACTCGTGCTATCCAACCTTACGATCAATGCGAGCCAGAACGGGTCGGCATCGCCGGTGGAAGTGGGCGCGAACCGAAGCCCCGTCTTGACGGTCGAGAAAGCGAGCTATCTCTATGGTCCCAAGAACTACCCGGCCATTCTCATTCCGGGGAGCGGGGCTTCCTTGACGATCCGCGACGGCGGCGGTACTCTCACCGCCAACGGCGGCGCTAACGCTCCCGGCATCGGCGGCACCGTGGGAACGCATACCGGAAGCTTGAACATCGAAGGCGGCACCATCATCGCCCAGGGCGGCGAGTATGCGGCCGGCATCGGGGCAGCCCGAGAAAGCGCCTTCGGCACGGTAAATATTTCGGGCGGCAGGGTGATCTCCACCGGCTACAACTTGGCCGCGGGCATCGGCGGCAGCGAGGGCAGTACAGGCTGCTCGGTGAAAATCAGCGGCGGCGAGGTGACGGCTACGGGCGGCGACGGCAGAGGAGCATATGGCGGCGGCGCCGGCATCGGCGGCGGATTGTCCGGCTCAAACTGTTCGGTGGAGATTTCTGGCGGCACCATCTTCGCCCAAGGCGGCTACAGCGCACCCGGCATCGGCGGCGGGTTCGATGGCACCGATTGTTCGGTGAAAATCTCCGGCGGCACCGTCACGGCAACCGGAAGCGCCTATGGTGCGGGCATCGGCGCCGGAGACGCAAGTATCAAAGGCACTGACACCGGCATCACCGTGGAGATCTCGGGTGGTTTCGTCACGGCCAGGAGTTCGATGGCTGCCGGTATCGGTCCCGGTGATTGGACCACCTGCGGGGCGATTACCATCTCCGGCGGTACCGTTTACGCCACGACCGACAACGCTGCCAAAGGGGCAAAACCTATCGGCAAGGGCAGGTACGACAGTGCGGAATCGGTGACCATCACCGGCGGCGCCATCTATGTGGAAAAGGACGATATCAGTCCCGTGCCGTATGATAGCGTGCCCAACCAGGTGTTCCCGATCGACCTCGATATCGGGATTCCCAACAGCCGGGTGGAAGAGTTCGAATTGGGCACCCGGCGCAGCGGTTTCGAAAACATCTACACCAACGACGACGGCATTTTGCGCCTTTGGCTGGCTTGCTCCAGCGGGTACACGCTGGGCATCCGCATCAAGATGGAAGGGGAAGAAAATTACGAACATATTTTCAGCTTTGCGGTGGATGACGAAGGCAAGATGGAGGTGCGCGACTATTTGATAGTGAACGAGGCAATCGTGCCGGGCGATGCCGACGACGGCACGGAAGAATGGGCCTACACGCGCGATACGCGGACCTTGACGCTCAAGACCGATGCCAAGATCAGCGGTATTTCCACCAACGACACTTTCCATATCGTGGTGCCGGCGAACGTGGCGAACGTGACCTTGCAAGGCGTGACGCTGGTGGGCAGGAATGAAAAATACGCCTCTACGATGATCGTGACGAACACGGCCTGTACGGTTACGCTGGCAGGCGACAACGAGCTCACGGCCACGGGACGGTACGCCGCAGGGTTGGAGGTGGCGTCCAATGCGGTGGTGACACTGACGGGCACCGGGTCGCTGACGGCGCAGGGCGGACAGTATGGGGCCGGCATCGGGTCGCATGGCGGCTTTTCCAAACCCGGGAAGATCGTGATTGCGGGCGGCACGATAACCGCGCAGGGCGGCGAGAGAGCGGCGGGCATCGGCGGCGGGTTGTCATCCAACCTCACGGCGGACAATATCGAGGTGACCGGCGGCTACGTGACGGCCAACGGCGGCTCTGGCGCGGCCGGTTTGGGGTCGGGCAATGTGGGCAGCGTATCGGGCGACAAGAAGATTCCGGAAGGTGCGGTCAAGATCTCGGGCGGCACGGTGGTGGCCACGAAGGGCGAGGGCGAGGGCAGCATCGGCGATGTGATAATGAGCCGCAACGGCAACAGCCCTACTGGCGCGGACGGGTCGCTGGTGATCACCGGCGGCAGCGTGGTGGGCCGCACCGGCAAGATCATGCCGTGCCCGGTGGACGCGGAGGGGAAGCGGCTTGCGGGCGTGGTGGTGTCCAATTTGACGGCCAAGGCGGAAGCGCCGGCCACGGGTCTCCCCGCCGGCTACGGCGCGAGCGACATTTTCGCGGACGAAGACGGCACGGTTTGTTTGTGGCTGCCCGCCGTCCACACGGCGGCGTATCCCGACGAGGCCTACAATTTCACGGTGGGCGGCAAGACGTTCAAGGTGCGCATCGTCGAGGGCCAGACGGGCTTTTCCGTGGGCTCGCTGGTGGAGCCGACGGAGCTGGCGGTGACCTCGCTCATGCTGTCGGCCTCGGGGCTGAAGATGGTGGTGAAGACCGACGACGCCGACTGGCTCGAGCTGAACGCCAAGTCGCTCAAGGTGCTGGCGTCGTCGACGCCGGCGATGCAGGACGGCGAGGTGGAGGAGCTGACGCCGGAGGTGGAGATCAACGGGGACGGCACGGCGACGTTGACGTTTGAGCTGGACGGCACGGGGGCGAGATTTTTCAAGGTGACGCAATGACAACGAGAGCGATAGCAAGACTGGCGACGGCGATCGGCTACCCGGAAACGGTGGACGAGTCGGCGGCGGAGTATACCTTCCAGGTGGACGGGGTGGAAATCGCGGCCCGGGAGGAGAGCGGTCGGGTGCGGCTGGAATGCCGGATCGCGAACGACGACGCGGCGTTGCCGAGGCTGGCGGGGTATGCCGCCGGGCGGATCTTGCGGGAAGACGCGGTGCTCGCCTGCGACCGCGAGGGGGCGTTTCTCTGGCGGGAGCTGGACGCCGGAGCGGACCGGGACACTTTGCAACATGAATTCGAGGCGTTCGTGGCCGCGTGCGAATGGTGGCTCGCGCGTCTCGAGGATCGGCCGGGCGGGAGCGAATCGCTACCGTATCCGGAAATGATGATCAGACCATAGGAGACAAGACGGCTTATGAAGAAATATCTAGCTATAGGATTGATATGTGCGTGCGCGTGCGCGACGGTGCGGGCGACGGCGGCGGACATTCCGTGGAAGACGCCCGATTACACTTTGGTGGCCCGGAGCATGGACCTGCGCGCGGCGCTGGATACCTTTGCGGTGTCGCAGGGGCTGTCGGTGATCATGTCGGACGGGGTGCAGGGCGTGTTTTCCGGCGATTTCCGGGAAGTGCCCTGCGGCGAATTCCTGGATCGCCTGGCGACCATCCACAATCTGGCGTGGTATTACGACGGCGCGGCGCTTTACGTCTACGGCGCGGGCGAGACGCAGGCGATATTGATCGATCTCCAATACATGAAGGCGGGCGAAGTGGCGCAGATGCTGGGCGAACTGGGCGTGGAAGACGCCCGCTTCCCGCTCAAGACGACGGCCAACGAAGAACTCCTCATGGTGTCGGGGCCGCCGCGTTACGTGGCGCTGGTGGCGGAACTGGTGGCCAAGGCGGACCGGCTGAGGGAACAGCGCACGTTCAGCGAGGTGGAGGCGCGGATTTTCCCGCTCGTCAACACCTGGGCGGACGACGTGTCGTTTTCCGTCACCACGCCGGAATCGTCCGTGACGATCAAGGGCGTGGCGCGACTCCTCGAGGAAATCATGACTTCGAGTTCCGGCATGCCGACGCGCGAGGCGGGGCAGACCAACGAGGTGTCGGCGCTGGAAACCGCGCGGGCGGCGGGCTTCCAGCCGGTGATCCGGCCCGAAAACCGGCTCAATGCCGTGGTGGTGCGCGACGTCACCTCGCGGATGCAGATGTACGAAACGCTCATCAAACAGCTCGACGTGCCGCAGAAGCTGGTGGAAATCGACGTGACGGTGGTGGAGCTCTCCAAGAAGGACGCGCTCGACTGGCAGCTGTCGCTCAAGGCCGCCGGCGCGCACCGGGAATTGTCGGGTACGGCGGGACAGAACGCGGCCAATCTGTTCGAGGCGAGCGAGCTCGCCGGACGCGGCATGGCCGGCGCGCTTTCGTATCTGGGCGACAACGTGCAAGTCTCCGCCTCGCTCACCGCGCTCAAGGAGAAGGGCCAGGCCCGGAACATTTCCCGCACGTCGCTCATCACCATCAACAATCTGGCGGCGCAGATGCAGGATTCGCAGAGCTACCACGTGCGCGTGGTGGGCACCGAGGTGGCCACGCTGGAAGAGGTGATGGCCGGCACCGTGCTGCAGGTCAAGCCGCGTATCGTCATGTCGCGCGCCGAGGGCGTGGCCAACCAGGTTTGGCTGTCGATGCGGCTCGACGACGGCGGTTTCGAGTCCATCGCGGTGGACTCCATGCCGATGACCCGCACCTCCACCCTCCAGACGCAGACGGCGGTGTTCGAGAACGAGTCGATCATGCTGGCGGGATATTTGCGCGACATCGAGGAGTCCGGCGGGTGGGGAATCCCCTATCTCCGGGACTTGCCGCTCATCGGTTGGCTGTTTGGCGGCTCCTCGGTCAAGAAGGAGACGGTGCAGCGCATGTTCATCCTCTCTCCGCACATCGTGGATCTGGACGCGGAGATGCTGGCGAGACTGCAGGCCACGCGGCTGAGGGACGTGTCGGCCGAGGAAGTGATCGCGGACGACGCGGAGCTGTCGGACGACGAACGGCGCGAACGCGAACAGGAGCGCGACAACGCCAAGCGCATCCGGCACGAGCGGCATGAAGACCGCTACGAGCGGCGCAAGGCGGAAATCGAACACGGCAACGAAATGCGCGAAATCGAGCGCGAACGCGAGCGGCGGAAACTGTCGGCCGACGTGAAGGAATGGGAAGCCGAGGAAAATGCCGCCCGGGAGCGGATGGAAAAAGATGAGTGATCTCGTGACGATAGCGGGCGGTTTCGCCGAAACGGACGCCGGATCCTGGCTTGCGGGCCGGGGTCAGCCGGTGGCGTATTTCGGCGAGGCGGTCCGTCGTCGTCGCAAAGGGTGGCTGCTCGGGGATCGCGCGGCGTTGCAGCTGACGGAAACGTCCGCCGCCGCCCGGTTCGCCGATGCCGCGCGTCCGTTCCTCACCCACATTCCGTGCGCGATGCCGGTGAACGCGGTTTCGTCCAAGGTGTTGCTGGCGCCCGCCGCGGCGCGGACGGGGTCGGAGACGGTGCGGGTGGTGCCCATGAGCATCCGGAGCGCCATCGGAGTTACGGTGTTCGGCAGCGGCTGGGTGGTGATGGCCACGCAGAGCCGGACCGCGCGGGCGAACGTGGAAGAGGGCGATACGCTGTCGGTCCGGCCGGAAGCGGTGGTGGCGTGGACCGGCAACCGGCCTACCGCCTTCGTGCGGAGGATCGGGATTCTGGACATTCTCCTGCCGCGGCCGCCGCGCGATCTGATGTTGCATTTCCACGGGCCGTGCACCGTGTGGCTGGAGGGTGCCAAGCCGGACAACCTGGCGGCGAAAGTGCAAAGGAGGGTCTATGGCGTTTGACGCGGCCCAGATTCTCCGGCAGACCTATGCGGCGGGCGCGGAAGCGGCGCAGATGGCGCAGAGTCTCCAGCGCGAGCAGCCCGCGGCCGCCCAGGTGGAGCGGGGTTCCATCAACGGCACGGCGTGCGTGGTGGAGGCCGACCCCATGGCCGAACTGATGGATTCGATGGAAGAGCTTTCGTTCCAGTTCGAGGAAAAGACCGCCAAGCGCCTGGGCGAGCGGAAGATGGGCCCGTTGCAGGGCATGCGCGCGTCGTTCATCCGGGCGCTCGAGGCGTGGCAGGCGATGATGCCCGACATGCCGGGCAACGACCAGCTCAAGCAGGCGGTGCAGAACGCGCGGCAGATGCTGCGTTCCGGCATGTCCGGCGGCGGGGCCGAGGGACTCCTCCGGATGCTGGGCGGGCAATCCACCGATCCCAGCCACCAGTTTGCGATGCTCGACTTGATGGAGCAGATGCTGGCGGAGGGCGAAACGGAATTGCGCGACTTGATCCGCGACGCGCGCGCGCTGTTGATGGCCGAAAAGGGTCCCGAGGTTAAGGCGGGCATCAACCTGGCGCAGGAAGTGAACGCCCGTGCCGCCACGCCGGACGAAATGCAGGGTTTGCGCGACCTCTACCGCAGCGAGGTTGTCGGTTTCGAGAAGCCGCAGGATTGTTTCCGGTCGCTGTTGGCGAGCCGGGGACCGGGCGGGCTCAAGGACGCCATCGACTTTTTGATCGCCGGGTGCGGAGCGGACCTCAAGTCCGGCGTGCCGTCGCTGGAGGCGGCGGCGCTGGGGCGGATCTTGACCGACCTCGGCTGCGTGCAGTCGCTCCAGGCGATGCTGGACAAGTTGACGCAGCTCGGAGACCGGATGGGCAAGCAATTCGGCGAGCCGTGCTTCCTGAACGGCGAACAGCTGGCCGGGCGCGTAGTCGATCTCACGGAGCAGGCGTTCGTGGCGGCCACGGCGATAGCCCATCTCGTGGGCGACTGCGGCATGCGGCAACTGTTGGCGCAGATGGATTTCACGCGCGAGCTCACCCGGCTGTTCCGGATGCTCTCGCCGCGGCTGTTCCAGAAAGAGGGCGACCGGCAGCGACTGGTGGATGCGGCGCAGGAACATTTGGACGGACTCATCATGGAAGAAGAAGCGCAAGCGGAAGAGGAGGCTACGGCATGAAGGCACCGGCATGGATAGAGACGGCCGTACGCGACTTCGCCCGGGCGGCGGGCATCGGGAATTTCGGTTTGAGCGATCGCGGGACGGCGGCGCTACGGTTCGAGAACAACGTTTCGCTCCGGTTCGAATACCGCGAGGGGGAACTGGCGCTGGCGGCCATGGTACCCGCGCCGAACGATCCCGCCACCGCGCGGCGGCTGTTGACCTATGCCCATCCGGTGTTGCGACCGGGCGCCACGGTGCGGGCGGGGTATCTCGCGAAGACCGGTTGCGCGGTTTTCGCCGTGCGGTTGCCGGACGCGAGCGTGACGCTGCCGGCTTTGAACAACGCTTTCGACGCGCTCTGGCGCGTCGCCACGGAATTTGGAGGTGCGGCATGAGCATGAACGTGTCGCGGACGACGGAGCCTTTGAGCTTCAATACGGGTATCGGCAGCGCTTCCTACGCCGAAGTGATGGATACGCCCGTAGCCGGCGGACTGGAGAAGAAACTGCTGCCGGGGTCCACCACGGTCACCCAGGCGCTGGATGCGCTTTTCCCCACCGAGCGGGCGGTGGGCGACGAAATCATGGCCGCGCTGGTGGCGGGCAACACCGCTTTGCTGCGCACCCCCGGCGGATTCAACGAAGCCGCGCGGAGCGCGCTCAAACTTTTGGGCGAGGTCCGCACCGAGGTGTCGGCCCGCGCCGCCGCGGAAATCGAAACCCTGCTCGCGGACACCGAGCTCTTCGAGCATTACCGAATGGCATTATTGGAGACGTGATGACAGGCAAACTCTATAATTTCTCGAACGTATTCAGCCGGTTCGGCGATCTGGTGCTGGCCGTTCTGGTGGTATGCATCATCGGGCTTTTGATCATTCCGCTGCCCACGCCGGTGGTGGACCTGCTCATCTCGATCAACCTGATGATTTCGACGGTGATGCTGATGCTGTCCTTGTATCTGCCGCGGGCGTTGGCCTTCTCCACCTTCCCGTCGATGCTGCTCTTCACCACCTTGTACCGGTTGGCGCTGAACGTCACCACCACGAGGCTCATTCTTTTGAAGGCCGACGCCGGCGAAATCATCTACACGTTCGGCAACTTCGTGGTGGGCGGCAACTTCGTGGTGGGCGCGGTCATCTTCCTCATCATCACCATCGTGCAGTTCGTGGTGATCGCCAAGGGCGCCGAGCGCGTGTCGGAAGTGGCCGCGCGCTTCACCTTGGACGCCATGCCCGGCAAGCAGATGTCGATCGACGCGGACTTGCGCGCGGGGGCGATCGACCAGGATACGGCCAAGCAGCGCCGGACGGAGCTCGCCAAGGAAAGCCAGCTCTACGGCGCGATGGACGGCGCGATGAAGTTCGTCAAGGGCGACGCCATCGCCGGCCTCATCATGACGTCCATCAATATCGTGGGCGGCATCTGCGTGGGCGTGTTCATGAACGGCAAGGACGTGGGCTGGGCGGTGACCAAGTACGGCATCCTCACGATCGGCGACGGTCTCGTGAGCCAGATTCCGGCGCTGCTCGTTTCCATCACCTCGGGCGTGATCGTGACGCGCGTGGGGGACGTGGACAACAAGCCGCTCGGGCAGGACATCATCGACCAGTTCTTCGCGCAGCCGAAGGCGATTCTGCTGGGCGCCTTGATGCTGGTGGCCATCGGTCTCATCCCCGGCTTCCCCAAGATCCAGATTTTCGGCCTCGCGGCGTGCGTGGGCGTGGTGGGCTACAGCCTCATCCTCAAGGCCAGACTGGAGAAGGCCCGCGCCGAAAAGGGCGAAGATCCGCTGGCGGCGGCCGCGCCTTCGGAGGGCAAGGCCCCGCGGCCCAAGAAGAAAGAGGGCGACGACTTCTCGATGGTCACGCCGCTCACGGTGGATATCGACGCGGACATCCGCGGGGCGCTGTCGTACGAGGCGCTGAACGACCAGATCATGTCCATCCGGCGCGCGCTCTACCACGATTTGGGCGTGCCGTTCCCGGGCATCAACCTGTCGCTCAATCCGGCCTTGAAGGACGGTCGCTACCGGCTGTTGGTCAACGAAGTGCCGGTGTCGGAGGGGGCGTTGCGCAAAGGATGCGTGTTTGCGTTGGAATCGCCCGAAAACCTTTCGGCCACCGGCGTGGAGTTCGAGGGCGGCAAGAGCTTCCTCGCGGGCTACGAGACGTGCTGGGTGAAAGAGGAGGACAAGGCCAAGCTGGACGAATCGGGCGTGCGGTCGCTCGATCTGGGCGGGGTTCTTTCCTACCACCTCTCCGGCGTGCTGCGGCGCTACGCCCACGAGTTCCTGTCGCTACAGGAAACGCGGCTCCTCTTCGACCACATGGAGAAGGAGGCGCCCGAACTCGTCAAGGAAGTGCAGCGCGTGCTGCCGCTCCAGAAGATCACCGACGTTTTGCAGCGCCTGGTGCAGGAGAGCATTTCGATCCGCGATCTGAAGCGCATCACGCAGACGCTGATCGAATGGGGCCAGAAGGAGAAGGACGCGGTGCTGCTGGTGGAGTACGTGCGCTCGGCGCTATCCCGGTACATCTCCTACAAGTTCTCCGGCGGACAGAACATCGTGGCGGCTTATCTGCTGGATCCGTCGCTCGAGGAGAAGATCCGCAAGTCGGTGCGCCAGACGTCTTCGGGGTCGTATCTCGCGATGGATCCGGCCACCGTGCGGTCCATTCTGGCCGTGGTCAAGCGCACGATCGGCGATCTCGCCAAGATCCCGCAGAAGCCGGTCATCATCGTTTCCGTCGATATCCGTCGCTATTTCCGCAAGATGATCGAGAAAGACTGGTACGAACTGCCCGTGCTGTCGTTCCAGGAGCTTAGCGCGGAAATCAACATCCAACCGTTGGGGAGGCTTAAACTGTGAGTTTCATGCTTAAGATAGTCGAAGGGCCGAACAAGGGCGCGGAAATCGCATTGCCCGAGGGCGTCACCGTGACGCTCGGCCGGAGCGACAATTGCGATATCGTGCTGGCGGACCAGACGTTGCCGGACGCGCCGATGCAGATCGTGGCCACGGCCGGCGGAGTGACGCTGGACGGCGAGATGCTGGAACCGCTGCGCGTGGAGGAGCGGGGATCTACGGCGTTTGCCGTGGGACCGGAAAAGGGCACGTGGGGCAAGCTCAAGTGGCCGGCCAGGGAGCCGGTGGCGGAGTCGGCTCCGCCCGCGCCCGAAAAGCCCACGCCGCCCGAAGCGGCCAAGCCGGAAAAACCGGCCGAAAAGCGCCACGGGTGCCTCGTATCCTTGCTGGTGCTGCTCTTGTTGGCCTTGGCGTGCGGGGCGCTGGGCTGGTACTTCCGCGACCAGGTGCGCCCCTACGCGGAACAGGCGCGGCCCTACGCGGAGCAGGCGTGGCAGCGGACCAAGCCCGTCTGCAGTCAGGCGATGGACCGGGCCAAGTCGCTGATCGAACGGCTCCGGCAGCGCGAGCCGGAGGCGGCGGCGGAAGCCGCGCCCACGATCGAAGACGTCATCGAACGCTTCGGGCTGACGCGGAGCGAGATTGGCGGACGTCTGGTGCTCGCGGGCGATTTCGCCACCCGGGCCGAGCGGCTCGAAGCCACGGCCGAGGCGTACGCCACGCAGCCGGGTATCGAACTCGACTTCAGCGACGACGAATCGCTCCGTACCGCCGCCGAAGCCACGCTCGCGATGATGCCGGAGCCGGCCTTGAAGGTGACGGTCGCCACCAACCGCATCGTGACGCTGGCCGGCAAGGCGGACAATCTGGAACGGACGCTGTCGGCGCTGGCGGCGGATTTGCCCAAACTGATTAAAGTGGATTGCGAGGCGGTGGAACGTCCGGCGGCGCCGGCGGAACCGGTGCCGGTCAAGTCGGTGGCGGGGGCGCCCGCGGGGGCGGCGACGAAGGACCAGCCGCCGGCGGCCGTGCCGTCGCTCCCCGTCTGCGGCATTTTGACTTCGCCCTATCCCTGCCTCGTCCTCAAGAGCGGTATGCGGATCATGGAAGGCGCTCCGTTCGGCGAGTGGACGGTGGAGAAGATCGAGCCGGATTCGGTGGTGCTCGCAAGCGGCGGAAGGAGCGTGACATGGAAGCCGTGAACGAGCCGGTGAGATTGCTGGAGATCGAGAAGGAACTGGCGGGGCCGGACCGCGAGGCGGCGCTCGTCAAGTACGACCGGGTGCTGTCGGACCTGGCCGCGCGGATCGAATCGGCGATGGACGCGGGGCTGCCGCCGGACGAGTTCCCCAAGGTCGCGGAACTGAAGGAAGCGAACATTCTCGCCAGAAAGATTTTGCGTCTTACCGCCCGGGTGGGCGGGGGCGCGCAAAAAGCGTAGCCGGGAGGCGACGTTCAACAACCAAAACAACAAAAGGAGAAAACAAAATGGCAACAGGACTCCCTGTAAGCAAAACGCCGGTCGACGACCTCAGCGCCGTGCGCATTCCCAACGGTGCGGCGGGCTACATCCACACGGATGCCGTCTATATCGCGCTGTACAACGCGGCGGTGGCGATGGAAGATCGTCTCAACCAGTCGCTCAAGAACTATCAGGACCACCCGGACGTGCAGGCCAACCTCCAGCAGCTGCAGTACGACTTGCAGCAGTGGAACCTCGCGCTCACCACGATGACCAACATCAACAAGAACATGGGCGACGCCTTGAGCTCCATCGCCTCCAACTTCCGCTGATGTTCGATTTGTCGGGCGAAGAGGCTCGGCTGTTGTTGAACGTCGCTTTAATGGCGACCGGGCAGAACCGTTTCCAGTCCGCCGCGAAGATTCTCGCGGCGCTGGGGCGGTTCCGCCCCGCGGAGGCGTCCGTCGCGGCGGCGAACGCGATCCTGTTCATCAGCATGCTCGACTTCCAGGGCGCGGTGGATTATATCGACCGGGAGGCGTTGCCTCGTTTCCCCGGTTCCGCCATGCTCAAGGCATTCAAGGGGATGGCGCTCGTCAGGATGGATCGTCCGGCCGAAGCGCGTATTCCGCTGGAGGAAGCAGCCAACCAGTCCGCCGATCCCGCGGCGGCGCAACTCGCAAAGGATTTGATGGCATGACAGAACAGATGATGGTGGAGGCGGTGCGTGCCGCCGGAGCCGGAGGTCCGCAGACGGTCCCGTCCGGAGCGCTGGCAACCGGTCCGGTGACGGCCGCGGCCGATCCGCAGGCGGTGTCGCGCTTCGAAGGCGCCATGGCCGCCGACCCCGTGCCGTTCGCGTCGGAGGCGGCCGCCGCATGGCGGAGCGCCCAGGCGAACAACCAGGGGATATTGCATCGCATCCGCGCGCTTTCGGAATTGGGGCGGATGCACGGTCCGTCGGCGGGCGAACTGGTGGAACTGCAGTACGAGGTGATGAATCTCTCGTTCCAGCAGGAAATCGTGGCCAAGGTGGCCGACAAGTCGTCCAACGCCATCCAAACGCTGGTGAAGAACCAGTAACCGTCAGGAGGAAACGAACATGAAAAGAACGATATGGCTGGCGGCGGCGCTGTTGCTGCTGGCCGGTTGCGACAAGGACGCCACGCTCCATTCGGGGCTCGAGGAACGGCAGGCCAATCTGGTGATGGCGGCCTTGCTGGACGCGGGGATATCCTGCCACAAGGATCCGGGCGAGGAAGGTACGTGGAACGTCCTCTGCACGGAGCAGAAATTCGCCGAGGCGGTCAACCTGCTGGAGCGGCTGGGTCTTCCGCAGCGCAGCCGGCAGGGCGTGGGCGAAGTGTTCAAGAAGACGGGCATGATTTCGTCGCCGTCCGAGGAGCGGATCCGCTTCATGGACGCGCTGGCGCAGGACCTCGCGCGGACGATCTCGATGATCGACGGCGTGGTGGACGCGCGGGTGCACGTGGTGCTGCCGGAGAACGACCCGTTCGCGCGCAATGCGTTGCCGTCTTCCGCCGCGGTGGCCATCCGTTCGCGTTGGGACGCGGATTTGACGGATCTGGTGCCTTCGGTCAAGGCCCTCGTCAAGAACTCCATCGAGGGGTTGGCCTACGACAAGATCCAGGTCACGGTATTCAGAGACTCCCCGCCGCGGAAATGAGCGCCGACGACAGACAATTTCTGAGAACCGTCGTATGGATGTTCATGCGGCATGGCCAGCGCGCCCGCGCGCTGGCGGTGGCCGAGGCGCTGTGCGAAGACGATCCGCGCGACGGCATCTCCGCGGTGGCGCTGGCCGAATTGCTGCTGGACAAGTCCGAAGCGTCGCGCGCGCTCGAGATTTTGCAGATCGCGGACATTCCGGACGATTTGTCGCACGTGGCGGCCGTGCTGGAAACCCGGGCGCTCAAAATGCTGGGTCGCCGGCGCGAATCGGCGGATCGCTGGCGGCGCTATCTCGAAGCCAGGAAAGGAGGCGCGCGGCAATGGATGGCGTGATCGATATGGAAAAAGCGCGCGCGTTGACGGGCGACAAGGAGTTGTGGCCGCGCGTGCGCGATTTCATCTGGAATTTTGCGATGCAGATCGACCCGAGCTGGCGGGAGGGGACGAATATTCCGGCCGGGCTGGATTCTCCGCGGGTCCGGCGGTATCTGCTCGATACGCTCGGCGTGAAGCCGTGCTTTCACGATTTTCCCGCGGACGACGGCAGCCGTTTGCTGCTGCTCGACGCGTCCACGCTGGAGTCGGTGGCCAAATGGCTCGGGGCGCTGGCCTGCGCGGACGGGCTCCGGCGGGTGACCGACGGCGCCACGGTGCGGGAACTCAAACAGGCGTTGCCCGGCGTCTATCCCGAAGTGTTCGGCTACACGGCCTACTTCAAAATGCCAGCGAAAACGGCCAAGACGGCCGGCGAAGTGGTGGCGTGCGGGTACGAAATGCTCAGTTCCGCCCTGGCGGGACTGCCGGAGCTGCTGCGAGCGCGACTCCAATTCAAACTGCCGCGCGGCAGTTGCGACTTTGCCGGCAAGCCGGGGGACGGCGCGAAAACGCTCGCGGTAGTCCTTAAACTGCTCAAACTGAAATTTCCGGAGGCGTACGCAATATGCTGCTCTTGAACAAAAAAGATTTCGCCGTTTCGTCCGACCGCCGTCTTGTGAAGGCGACCGACCTCGGTACCGTCCGCTCGGCCGCGGAGATAATCGCCGCCGCCGAAGCGGAGGCCGCGCGCATCCGCGAGGAGGCCAAGGCCGCTTTCGAGGCGGAGAAAACGCGCGGCTACCAGAAGGGGATGGCCGACGGCAAGATGGAAATCGCCATGCTCAAGCTGGAGCAGGTGGATTCGTCCGTGGCCTTCATGGAAGGGGTCGAGCAGAAGATGGCGGACGTGGTGTTGAAGGCGCTCAAGCTGTTCGTGGTGGAAGTGGGCGACCGGGAGATGGTGCTGCAAATCGTCCGCAAGACGATGAACGCGGTAATCCGCACCCAGAAGCACGTCACGTTGAAGGTGGCGCCGGAACAGGTGGAGAACGTCCGCGGCCGCATCGCGGAATTGCGCGCCGCCTATCCCACGGTGGAATCGTTCGACGTGATCGAAGACAGCCGCCTGCAAGGGCCGGCGTGCATTCTCGAAACGGAAGCCGGCGTGGCAGACGGATCGGTGGAGACGCAACTGGCCGCCATCCAGGCGTCGCTCAAGAAGCACCTCTCGGGGGGAACGGGAGCAGCATGACGACGATTTTCGACTATATTCCGGAAGTGCTGGGCCACGCGGTGGAGGATGCGCAGCCCATCGACGTCAAAGGCAAGGTCATCCAGGTGGTGGGAACCATCATCAAGGCGTCGGTGCCCGGAGTGAAGGTGGGCGAAATCTGCATTTTGCGCAATCCGTGGGACGGCACGGAAGTGCAGTCCGAAGTGGTTGGCTTCACCAAGGATGCGGTGCTGTTGACGGCGCTTGGAGCGATGATCGGCATCAGCGCCGAGACGGAAGTGATCCCCACCCGGCGCGTCCAGATGGTGCCGGTGGGCAAGCATCTCCTCGGCCGCGTGCTGGACGGACTCGGCCGGCCGCTCGACGCCGACACCAAGGGACCGCTCCGGCCCGACGGCTATTATCCGGTGTACGCGCCGCCGCCTTCGCCGCTGGAGCGGCGGATCATCTCCAAGCCGATTTCGCTCGGTATCCGCGCCATCGACGGACTCCTCACCTGCGGCGAGGGCCAGCGTATGGGCATTTTCGCCGCGGCCGGCGGCGGCAAGTCCACGCTGCTCGCGTCCATCATCCGCAACACCGAGGCGGAGGTGACGGTGCTGGCGCTCATCGGCGAGCGCGGACGCGAAGTCCGGGAGTTCATCGAGAAGGATTTGGGCCCGGAAGGCATGAAGCGGGCGGTGCTGGTCATTTCCACTTCGGACCGCTCGTCGATGGAGCGGCTCAAGGCCGCCTATGTGGCCACGGCCATCGCCGAGTCGTTCCGCGACCAAGGCAAGAAGGTGCTTTTGATGATGGACTCCGTGACGCGTTTCGGTCGCGCCCAGCGCGAAATCGGTCTCGCGGCGGGCGAACCGCCCACCCGGCGCGGTTTTCCGCCGAGCGTGTTCTCGGAACTGCCCAAGCTGATGGAACGGGCCGGCAATTCGTCCAAGGGGTCGATCACCGCGCTCTACACCGTGCTGGTGGAAGGCGACGACATGACCGAGCCCATCGCCGACGAGACGCGTTCGATTCTGGACGGGCACATCATCCTTTCGCGCAAGCTGGCCCAGCAGAACCATTATCCCGCCATCGACATCCTGGCGTCGGTTTCGCGTTGCCAGTCGGCCATCATTCCGCCCGACCACAAGAAGGCCGCCGGCAAGCTCCGGGCGCTCCTGGCCAAGTACGCCGAGGTGGAGCTGCTGCTCAAGATCGGCGAATACAAGAAAGGGACCGACCCCGAGACGGACGAGGCGGTGGCCAAAAACGCGGCGGTGAACAATTACCTCAAACAGGGTCTCGACGAGAAGCCGCAATATGCCGAGTCGATCCAGAAACTGAAGGAGGCGGTGGCGTAAAATGGCGTACGCGCTCCAGCCGCTGTTGAAAATCCGCACGATGCGCGAAGATCGCGCCTCGGGCGAACTGGTGGCCGCCAAGCGCAAGCTGGCGATCGCGGAAGAGGCGTTGGACGAGCGCCGGCGCGATTATTCCGAATGGGAGTCCACCAAAGAAGCGCGGCGCGACCGGATTTACGATGCCATCATCGGGCGGGAGGTGAGCAGGGACCAGCTGGACCTCGCCAACGAAGGCGTGACGCGGATCGACGAAGAGGGCGCGCTCAAGGCGGACAACGTCAAGCGGGCCGAGGGCGAGGTGCGGGAAAAGGCGCTGGCGGCCGATGCGGCCCGGGCGAATCTGGTGACGGCCACCAAGAACCGGATGAAAATCGACGAACACCGGGCCGTGTGGCTGAAGGAAGCCGCCGACGAGCAGGAAGCCCGGGCGGAAGGGGAACTGGAGGATTTCATAGTACGGAAGGAAGAAATATGACACTCGAGGCGATCACTTTCGATTTGGGAGGCATGCCGCCGGTGGAGGTGCAACTGGCGTCCGGCTCCGGCTTGGCGCCATTGCCGATGCCGGAGGCGATACTCCGCTTCCGGGCGGCGATGGAAGGGGCGCCGGAACAGGGGGAAATGCCGGAGCGGACGATGGTGAAGGAGCAGCCGGTCGCACCGCAGATGACGGCGGCGCGGACGCAGCCGGAACCGGAATTGCGGATTTTCGGTCGGGGGCCGCACGTGGTGCTGACGGAACCGATGGCGGCGGACAGGCTGGAGGCTACGGAAGCGCCGGTTGCCCAGACGACGGAAACGTCGGCGGTCGTGGCGGAGAAAACGGCGGTTCGGCCCAAGGAAACGCCGGTTGGGGTTGTCGATAAACCGGTGGTCACGCCTACGGAAGCGCCGGTAGCTCCGGAAAAGCCGATGGTCGTGCCGGTAGCGGTGGAGAAACCGGTGGCGGAAGTCCCGGTTGCCCCGGTCAAGACGATTGAAGTACCGGTGACGATTGAGCGGTCGGCAATCCAACCGGCGGAAGTGCCGGTCAAACCGGTGGGGACGGCGGTCAAGCCGGTGGAAGCACCGGTGGTAGCGGCAATGCCGGTGGTCAAGCCGGTGGAAGCACCGGTGGTAGCGGCAACGCCGGTGGTCAAGTCGATGGAAGCACCGGTAGTGAAGGAACAACCCGTGGTGGCGACGGAGAAGCCGGTGGCGGAAGTCCCGGTTGCTCCGGTCAAGCCCGAAACTGTCGTAGTTCCCGAAGCGCCGGTTGCGCCGGTCAAGAATGCAAGCGATTTGGCGGCGTCGGTCAAGCCGGTCAAGAAGCCGTCCGTGCCGGACAAGCAGGAAGCGCCGGCCCCGGCGGTGCAGGTGGCGGTTCCCGCCGCCATCGACACTCCGGTGCCGCAGACGGTCGCACCGCAAGTTGCTCCGGTGGCGCAACCGGAAGTTTTGCGGGCGGAGGCGGCCTCAGCCCGTACCGCGACCATCGTCGAGACGGTCAACGCGGTGGTAGAGGAGGTGGCCGCGCAGATTTCCGTTACGCCAACGCTGGCGCAGGGCGAGGGCGAAATCCGCATCGTCCTCAAGCCTACCGTGCTCGACGGTTCCGAAATCCGGTTGTCGGCCAAGGAGGGGACGCTGACCGTGGCCATCGCGCCTGCCACCCCGGAATCGGCGCAGACGGTTGCCGTGGCCTTGCCGCGACTCGAAACCGCGTTGGCGGAACACGCCCCCGCGTTCAACCAGGTGGCGGTGGTGGTGGCTACCGCGAAGAAAGGAAAGACCAATGAAACCGCTTGAGCTAGTTTTCGCGTTTCCGCAATGGGCCAAAATGGCGCCCGGCGAAATCGTCGATTCGACCGCCTTCGCCGCAGCCGGCCGGATGGGCGAGGAAACCCTTACGCTCCGTCGCGCCTCCGTGACGCCCGCCGGCTCGCAAATGCTGTCGCTCGCGGTCACGTTCGGCGACGAGCCGCATACGCTTTCGATCTCCCGGTCGCCGCGCTTCCCCGAACTCGAAAAGTTGTGGGATACGCTGTCCGAAGTGCCGCCGGCCATCGTGCTTGCCCTGGTGGAGCGCGAATGCGGCATGTTGCTGCAGATGCTGGAAAACGTTATCCGCCGCCAATTGAAGATTGTCGGGCTGGCGACGGAACCGGCCGCGGACGGAGGGATGCTGGCGTTTCAAGCGGGAGATTTGACGTTCGCCGTCACCCGTAGCGAGACGGTAGTCGGCGTGCTGGGCGTGCTGCGCAACCTCGATCTGGCGAGCGAATGCGTCCGCTCGACCGATTTGCCCGCCCGGATCGAATATGCGGCGTTTGCGCTGCCGGCCGAAGATCTGGCGTCGCTGGCGCCCGGCGATGCGCTACTCTTGCCGGAAATCGGCGCGGTTGCGCCGAGGGTGATCGTGGACGGAAGGGTGGCCGCAGTTTCGGGCGGCGTGGACGAGTTTGCGGACGATGGACGCATCCGGATTTTCGCCGCCGAAGCCTCGTCGGTGAAGTTGGGCGATCTGCTGGACGGAATCGTGTCCGCGCCGGCCCCCGCCGAAAACGCGCAGCTTTGTCTCGTCCGGAACGGCCAAACGGTGGCGCATGGCCGTTTGGGCCGGGTCGGCGACCAGTTTGCGTTCATCGTCGAAGCCAAGGAGTAAGCGCCATGTTCCAGACCGATCCGTTTTCGCTCATAGTCCTCTTCGTAGGGCTGTCGCTGTTGCCGTTCGTGGCGATGATCGCCACGAGCTACCTCAAGATCGTGGTGGTGATGTCGCTCATCCGCAACGCGCTGGGCATCCAGTCCATCCCGCCCAACATGGTGATCAACGCGCTCGCGATGATCCTTACCTTCTATATCATGGCGCCGATCGCCGGCGAATCGTGGAGCATCGCCAAGGAAGAGTTGGCCAAGCAGTCGCCAGCGGCCGTCCAGAAGGCTCCGGCGGGCGCGGGCGAAGCCGCTCCGCGCTGGTTCGAGACCGACGCCGTGGCCAAGGCGGCCGAACCGTTCCGCAAGTTCCTCTCGGACCGCACCTCGCCGCGGGAGAGGCTCTTTTTCGTCAACACGGCCGAAACGCTGTGGGGCAAGGACGGACAGCCCGCGGTGGTGGACCCCGAAAGCTACTTCATTCTCCTGCCGTCGTTTTGCGTGTCGGAACTCACCAAGGCGTTCCAGATCGGGTTTCTCGTCTATCTGCCGTTCATCGCCATCGACATCATCGTTTCCAACATCCTCCTGGCGATGGGCATGATGATGGTGTCGCCGGTGACGATTTCGCTGCCGTTCAAGCTGCTCCTCTTCGTGATGGTCAACGGCTGGACGATGCTCATCCAGGGTCTCGTGCGGGGGTACATACTATGAGCCAGGCGCAGATTCTGGACTATGCCAAGATGTGCCTCATCCTCGTTTTGAGGCTGTCGCTCATTCCGATCGCGGTGGCCACGGTGATCGGCATCATGGTTTCGCTCCTGCAGGCGCTGACGCAAATCCAGGAGCAGACGCTCGGCTTCGCCGTGAAGCTGATCGCCATCTCGCTTACGCTGCTCGCCTGCGCGTCGTGGATGGGCTCGTCGCTCCTCCTGTACACCCAGGATATTTTCGGCCACTTCGCGCTGCTCCGGTGATTTCCTATCCCGAGTTCCATCGTTGGATATTGGCCGCCGTGCTTGCGATGGCCCGGATCGGCGGTGCGTTCGCGATTTGCCCGGCCTTGGCGGAATCGATGATTCCGGGCGTGGCCCGGCGCGCGGCCACGTTGGCGTTCGCCTGCATTGCCATTCCGTTCGTCCATGCGGGGATGCCGCCGGGCGAGCCCGACTTGTGGATGTTCGGCGTGGCGGCGCTCAAAGAGGCGATAATCGGTTTTCTCATCGGCTTTTTCGCGGCGGTTCCCTTTTGGGTGGCGGAGAACGTGGGCAATTTCATCGACAACCAGCGCGGCGCCACGATGGGCGAGGTGTATTCGCCCTTGTCGGGCGCCCAGGTTTCGACGACGGGCGTATTCTTCACGCAGATCGTTTCCACCGTGTTTTTCACCTCGGGCGCCATTCTCCTGGTGCTGGGCGCCTTGTACCGGAGCTATGCCGTGTGGCCGGTCTTTCCGGATGCGGCGAGCGCCTTTTACCCCTTCGGGTTCGCCTTCTCCCCCGATGCGCCGGTGCAGATCCTGGGTACGCTCGACGCCATGCTCAAGACGACCGTCGTAATTTCCGCGCCGGCCATCATCGTGATGTTCCTCGCCACGCTCGGGCTTGGCTTCGTCAACCGCACCGCGCCGCAGCTCAACGTGTTTTTCCTTTCGATGCCGATCAAATCGGCGCTGGGCGTGGCGATGCTGATCGCATACCTGCCGTTCATCATGGACATGCTTATGTACACCGGCGACACGGCCATTCTGGACCCCGCAAGGAGGCTGATCGGTGGCTGAGAGCTCAGGCGAAAAAACGGAAATGCCCACCCAGAAGAAACTCCGCGACGCGCGCGAGAAGGGTCAAGTGTGCACTTCGAAGGATATCGTTTCGACGGCCATTCTCATCGTCCTCTTCGTGCTCTTGGGATGGATGGGAATCGCGCTGGTGGACGACGCTTCCATGTTGCTCGACTACATCGGCGATCGCATTGGCGACAATTCGTTCGACGCCACCCGTCCGGCGGCGGGGCTGGCGATCTTCATCATCTGCAAGCACTCGTTCATTTTCGTCCTCGTGGCGGCCGTCATCGGCATCGCGGCCAACGTGGCGCAGATCGGCTTTCTTTTCACTTTCGAGCCTATCATTCCCAAACTGGAGAAACTGAGCCCCGTGGAGGGGGCCAAAAAGATTTTCTCCAAGAAGAATCTGTTCGAATTCCTCAAGAACGTGGTCAAGGTGTGTTTCCTCGGCTATCTCATCTACAAGATCGTCTTGGCGAGCGTGCCGGAGCTCCTTACCATGTGCTACGGCACGATCGACGACGTTTTCCCCAGCCTCAAGCTCATGCTCAAGCGCCTCGCGGTCTATACCGCGTTCGGCTATATCGTCATCGCCGTAATCGACCGGCTGTTCCAGGGCAAGAACTTCATCAAAGAGATGATGATGACGAAGGACGAGGTGAAGCGCGAGTACAAGGAAATGGAGGGCTCGGCCGAAGTCAAGCAGGCCCAGCGCCAGTTCCGCGACGAGATTTTGAACGGACCCGACCCCGTCAAGGCCACCAAACAGGCCAGCGTGGTGGTGACCAACCCCACGCACATCTCGGTGGGCATCCGCTACAAGGCCGAGGAATATCCCTTGCCGCGCATCGTCGTCATGGGGGCGGACCGCGTGGCCAAAATCATCCGCGAAACCGCGCTCGCCGAGGGCGTTCCGATTTTGGAGGACGTGCCGCTCGCCCGGTCGCTCTACGCCAAGGGTCGCATCGAAGAATTCGTACCCGAAGATTTCCTGGAACCGGTGGCCGAGGTCCTTAAGTGGGCCAAGCGGCTGGAAGATTCCCGCAAGGAGGAGGCGGAGCTCGACTCCGTGCAATTGGAGACGTTATGACTATCGCAGAACATTACAACGCCATCGCGCCGAAGTTGACGAACTACCTCGTCTCCTCCGGCAGCGACTATCACGATGCGTGCGATATCGTGCAGAACACCTTCGTGAAACTCTGGAAGATGCGCGACGATTTGCACGACGATCCGGCCGCGGTGTCGGGACTCGCCTTCACCATCGCGCGCAATTTGCGCAAAAACCTGGCGAGGGACAATTCCCGGCTCTTTTTCGTGGGCGAAATCCGCGATCCCGGCGAGGCCGATTCCGACCTGCCCCGTCCCGTCGAGCCGCAGACGGTTCCGCCGCCGGCCACGCTCGCGTCCGACGCGGAGTATCTGCGGAAGCGGTTGAACGAGGCGTTCGGCAAGTTGCCGCCCATTCTGCGCGAGGCCTACACGCTCTTCCAGGTGGGCGAAATGTCGATTCGCGAGATCGCCAACCAGACCGGAGTGAGCGAAAATCTCGTGAAAGTGCGCATTTTCCGCGCCAAAGAGAAGCTGCGCGAAATTCTCGCCGATTTGCGTGTAACCTTTTGACCGCTCGAGTGTAGACAGGTTGAAACCATCAAGGAGAATTTTATGGAAATCAATTTGAACGGCAGCAATTTCGGCATCGGACGCGATTTCGGCGCCATTCAGGCGCAAGCGGCGTCGGGCAAGACGGAAGTTGCGGCCAAGACCGCGACCAAAATCGGGGTGCGCACCTCGGAGTTGGACGTGCTGAAGCAGAGCGAGCCGGTGATGGACGTGCCGGAGAGCGCGCTGGTCCGCGACGACGATCTGGGGGCGCTTGTCGGCAAGGCGTTCAATCTGCCGCCCCCGCCCATGCCCGATTTCGCCCGGATGGACGCATAAGAGGCTTTTAAGCATCAAGGAGACCCAGCCATGAACACGATCGAAGAATACAGATCGTTCCTCGCGCAGGTGCGCAAGGAGACCGGCATCGAAGCCTTTGCCGCCGACGAAGACGGGCTCGTTTCGCTCGATATCGACGGTCGCTATACGCTCAATCTGCAATTCGTGGAGCGCACCGGCAAGGTGCTTTGCTTCATCGAGCTCGTGCAGCTTCCCCCGGACCCCCCCGCGGCGGTCTATCGCGATCTCCTCGCGGGCGGACTTTTCGGACGGGATACGGCCGGCGGCTATTTCGCGCTGGAGCCGGAAACCGGAACCGTGGTGTACAACTACTTCTTCGATTTCGACCTGATCAGGCGCGACGTGGACGAATTCACCGCCACGCTCGAGAAGATTCTGCAACTTTGCGACATCTGGCGCGAGCGCATCCAGTCGGGCGAGTCCTTGCCGGAAACCGTGTCCGGCGCGCCGGAGCCCGATAATCACATCATCCACGTCTAAAGCCGAAAGGAGGACCGGAATGCCCATCGATCTAGCAACCTTCCGTCGAGTGGCCGATTCGACGCTCTTCGCCTCCCGCGACATCAAGCTCCAGGGCCGGGGCGCGGATGCCACCGCGCGGCTCGGCAACTACTTTTTCTCGGCCGGCAAAAAGGCCAACGATGCCGTGATGACGGCCTTCAGGTCCGCCCTCGAGCGCGAGTACGGCGCTTTGGGCGTCCATGCGTTCGATACGATCGTGGGCTCCCGCAACCAGTTGCACAAGTCGCTGCGCGCTTGCGACGTGAAATCCACGCTCTCCAATCTCGCCACGATCCGCCGCAACCGCTACATCGGCGAGGTCAATCGCCAGCTAGACACCCATCCCAAGATGCTGGAGCTCTCGGACGGGCTGCAGCTCGAGGTGCGCCGGCGCCTCCACGCCGACCCCCTGGGCGGCAAAGATCTCGCCGGATGCAAGACGCCGGGCGAAGTGGCGCAAGCCGCCGAGGACCGCATCCTCGCCGCCATCCGCGACGCGCGGGATTTTGCCCAGAACAATCTCGAAGACGACAAGCTCGACGGCGCCACCAAAGAGCTCGGTCCGGGCAAGTCGGACGCGCCCAAGGCCAAGGGCAACGATCCGGTGGGGCTCAAGAATCTCAAAACCCTCTTCACCAAAGGCTTCACCTCCATCGAAGATCGGATCAAGTCGGGCCGGCTCGGCACCGGCATGCGCGTGAACCGGTCGCACACCAATCCGGTGCTGCTGCAGAAACTCAAGACGAACGGCGTGGAGCCGGGCTTCATCTACACCAACGACTGGTCGGCCGACGACACGCGCGGATTCCTGGCGGACATCGACTCGCCCGAGAGCCTGGCCGCGCTCGAAAAACTGAAGGAGCAAGATGCCGATTTCCGCGACTCCTGTCTGGGCCTCGGCACGCGCGAGCAGATCATGCTGGCGGGCCGCGCGCATCCGGCGGGCATGGCGGCGGTGGGCGAATACATGCTCGAAAAGGGCATGCGCGACCCCAACAGCGCCATCTACCGGGCGTTCTGCGAGCGCTTCCCGCTAGTGAATCCGGAAGACTGGGAAGCGCAAGATCTCGCAACCGTCAAGAAGGAGCTCTTCGCCGAAATCCGCGATGCGGTGATGAGCGTCAAAGCCAAGCTCGAAAACGGTTCCGTCAATCCCGAATACTTCAAGTCGCCCATCTTCCGCCACTTCAACGAGCGTCACATCATGAAGCTCGACTACAACGAGAACGATCGCGTGGTGAACAAGAGCGTGGCGCACGCCGGTTCCTTCCAGCGGCCCGAGCGCATCCTCACCACGCGCAAGCCCATTCTCGCCCAGTATTACCGCTTAGACACCGCCCAGAGCGCGGACGACATTTCCGCCGGAGCCGTCACCGAGGCGCTCGCCAACGACCTCACCCGGCTCGCGGGAGTTCCCTCCCAGGAGCTCGAAATCGTACGCGGACAGTATTCCGACGGCCACCCCAAGTTGATGCTCCAGGCCAAGTTCGCCGAAGGCTACCAGGACATGGAAGCCGGCTTCATCAAGGATGGCCGCATCGTGCCGCCCAAGCGCAAGAACGGCAAGCCGGTGGAGCTCGAGAGTCTCGGCAAGTACAAGGCGTTCTTCCTCCTCACGGCCGACCGCGACGCCGTGGGCAAGCGCGGACAGAACAAGGGTTTCGCGCAGGGCAAGTTCTTCGCCATCGATCCCGGCCATTCGCTCGAAGGCAACGGAAAGTATCTGGAGATTTCGGACGACTTCTCCTTCAAGGATACGTATGGCGCCAGCACCAAGCCGCGCTTCAAGAACTTCTCCGTGTTCGACGACGACACGCGTTTCGCCAAGTTCCAGGGTCTCGTCCAGCTCCGCGAGCTGCAGCGCTCCGGCGCGTTCAAGGAGCTGTTCGACTCCTACCGCAAGGCGTTCGATCCCAATGCGGAGGGTCTCTCGGACGCCGAGCGCACCATGCGCCAGAAAGTGATCGACGAGATCGGGAAGAAGGAAACCGAGTTCAACGCGCAGATGAAGAAGCTCCTCAAGGTGGGCGCCATGCAGCTCGAGTTGTACGACCGCCTGGCGGGCACGGGCTTGCAGGAAACCGCCATCGAAAACCTCGCCAATTTCGAAAAGCTCTGTTCTCCCACCACCTGGGTGAGCAAGCACGGCGAAGTGCCGCTCAAGCATCTGGAAGTGAAGCCGGAAACGCGCATTCCTTGGCGCGCCGGCGTGGTGGGCGACAATCTCGTCTACCATTGCGACAAACCCATCCCCCCGCAGGCGCTTGAGCACATCCGCACATTCGGCGCGGACTGGGGCGTAAAGGCGGAGACGGACGGCTTTGGCGCCACGCGGGTGACGATCCCCAAGGATCGCGCGGCCGGTTTCTTCGCCTACTTCAACGAGGACAAGGTGGCCCAGCTCACCCATCCGGCCGAGCACGCCGCGCGCCGGGGGAACGGATCCGGCCTTGCGGAGGCGGCGCAGTACAAGCCTTTCGCGCTGCCCAAATTCAACGATCCGCGTCCGTCTCTTTCGGCCGCGCAACTGCCGCCCTACGTGGAGTTCACCGACAACACCGGCAAACTCGTGCGCATGCCGAAGCTCCATTACGAAACGATGGTCACCACCATGCGGTCCGGTTTTCACCGGCCGCGCACCGTGGAGCAGCTAGTCGCGCATCTCAAGGCGCGGGTGGATCGCGGCAACGAGATCGTCCAGTCCCTCCTGCGGGGCGACGTTGCGCGCTTCGAGCCGAACGAACAGAACATTTCGGCGCTCTCCATCGCCATCCACGCGGCCGCGCTCAAGAAGGGCGAGATGATGTATCGCGGTTCCTTCTCCATCGCCGACCCCGACGGCCACATCGCCCGCTGGCTCGACACCAACCCCAACCTTTACCTGCGCACCTCCACCCACGCCACGCCCTATCAGGGATACACGGTGGACGGCCACCTCAACAAGCCGCGCGGCTTCGACGTCCGCGAGGGCATGGGAGGACTGTTGAACGGCATGCGCACCTTCCATTACTTCACGCTGCCGGACATGAACCATCTCCAGGACGGACGCGGGGGGTCGGGTCCCGATCGCCGGCTCTTCTTCAAGTGCGAAACGTACGGCATCTACTTCTCCACCATCCATGCCCGGTGGGGGGCCAAGGCCGCTTCGCGCACCGAAGACATGCGCACGCGCTGGTACGAATTCGGCGACGTGTGCGAATCGATTGCGCATTTCGCGTCGCTGCTCGTATCCAAGATAACCTCCAAGACGAAAGAGGGCATCCGCAAGGAGAATCTGCCCACGGCGGTGGTCGCCGCGATGATCGAGGCGCAGGCCGCGCTGCGCGCGAGGGGACTCGCCGACGCCTCCCGCTCGCTGATGGCGGGCGAAGTTTTGGATGGCGGCGGAATCCGCCAGTTCCTCGCCAACGTGGAAGATGCCATCCTGCATTCGCCCGAGGACCAGCGCGAAATGGTGCGCGAAACGCTCACGCCGTTCCTGCGCCGGATCGACGACGCGGTGAAGCATCTCGCAGGCGACATCAATCTCCGGATGGGCAACGAGATCATGCTCGAAGTCCAAGATTTCGCTTGATTTCCAGTGGAAAATATGATATAATATCTCTCGTATTCCGGTAAAAACCTAGGAAGGAACATCATGAAGATCAAATTCGGCAAGGTGGCAGAAGAAATCACGACCCGCAAGGAGTTTCCGCTCAAGCAGGCGCAGAAGGTGCTCAAGGGCAAGACCGTGGCGGTGCTCGGTTACGGCATCCAGGGGCCCGGACAGGCGCTCAACATGCGCGACAACGGCATCAAGGTCATCGTGGGCCAGCGCAAGAGCAGCAAGGCCAATTCCAGCTGGAAGCGCGCGATCAAGGACGGCTGGGTGGAAGGCAAGACGCTCTTTTCGCTCGAGGAGGCGGCCCAGAAGGGCGACATCATCATGATGCTCGTTTCGGACGGCAGCTGCCCCGTGGTGTGGAAGCAGATCGAACAGTTCGTCACGCCCGGCAAGTATCTTTACTTCTCGCATGGCTTCGGCTACGTCTACAACAAGCTCACCGGCATCAAGCCGCAGAAGGGCGTGGGTCTCATCATGGTGGCGCCCAAGGGTTCGGGCACGTCGGTCCGGCGCAACTTCCTGTCGGGGGCGGGCATCAACAGCTCGTTCGCGTTCGAGCCCAACGGCATGCCGGCCAAGCAGGTGGAGGAAGTGACCAAGGCCATCGGCATCGCGGTGGGATCGGGCTATCTCTTCCCCACCACGTTCCAGAACGAGGTGACGAGCGATCTCGTGGGCGAGCGCGGCATTTTGATGGGTGCCTTGGCTGGCGTCATGGAGGCGCAGTTCGAAACGCTCCGCGCCAACGGCCACAGCCCGTCGGAAGCGTTCAACGAAACGTGCGAAGAGCTGACGCAGAGCCTCATCCGCCTGGTGGACGAAAACGGCATGGACTGGATGTACGGCAACTGCTCGCAGACCGCCCAGCACGGCGCGCTCAAGTGGCGGCCCGTGTTCAAGAAGGCCACGCTCCCCGTCTTCGCGCGGCTCTACAAGAGCGTCAAGTCCATGCAGGAGGCCAAGGAGGTCATCAAGGACACCGGTTGCGCCGACTACAAGGAAAAGATGCTCAAGAAGCTGGAAGAACTGCACAACCACGAAATGTGGCAGGCGGGCGCGGCGGTGCGCAGTCTGCGTCCGCACGAGGCGGCCAAGGGCGGCGCCACGAGCGCCGGCTGGGGCGGTCGCAAGGTGGTGAAGTAAGGCAAGTCCGGGACCGGCGATGCGCAACAAGCTCATATTGGCGTTGATGGCGGGACTGGCGGCGCTGGCGGCTCCGGCCGCCTCGCGCGTGCGGCTCGTCTACGGCAAGGGCTGGAACAAGGCGAGCGAGGACGTCAAAAAGACGCTCGAGTCCGCGGCGTTCAAGTCGGCCGCCAAGGGCAAGTACATCGTCGAGTTCGTGGATTGGCAGAGCGGAGGCATGCCCCAGGGCAACCTGGGGAGCCTCAAGGTGCCTTGCATCTTCGTGGTGGACGAGAAGGACCGTTGCTATTTCGTCTTCGAGAACATCCCCAACGACTACACGGCGGAAAAGTTCATCAAGGCGTTCGACAAGGTCAACCAGCGCCGGAAGAAAATCGAGGAAGGCGGCATGGAAACCGCCGACCAGTGCGGCAAGTTGCTGCAGTCGATGGAGGTGTTCGTGGGCGGACCCCGGCGCATCATCAGCCAGGGTTTCTATTCCGACGTGTTCGACAAGCTGGTGCGGCTCGACCCGGGCGACCAGGAAGGTTGGCAGCGCCATTTCCGGATGGGCGACGGCATCGAGCTGGTGATCAAGGCCAACGAATACCGCGAGAACAATGACATGGCCGGCGGCGCCAAATTCATCGACGCGGAGATGAAAAAGCCGCGCAAGCATTTGACGCGGGAGCAGCAGCAGGGGCTTTTGATGGCCAAGTTCGCGCTGTACCGCGAAGATCCGTCCAAGCAGGAAGAGATGATGACG
Source organism: Kiritimatiellia bacterium (assembly GCA_017542055.1). Classification (GTDB taxonomy): domain Bacteria; phylum Verrucomicrobiota; class Kiritimatiellia; order RFP12; family UBA1067; genus UBA1067. Next base: position 5,507 of record JAFXXW010000021.1, on the reverse strand, counting down.
CTCCTCACCAAGGTGGCGGCGCTGGACGAAAACACGTTTTGGGGCACTTGCGCCCTTGGCTGGCTCAACTGGAAGGGCACGCCGCCCGCCTCCACCTATTGGGGTTGGCACCAGGGCGACTTCAAAGGCCCGCAGATCAACGCCGAGGTCAAGTACGGGGTGAGCTACGCCTTCCGCCGCGCGGGCGAATACACGATAGATTTCATTCCCGAAGGCGGCAACATCAACATCCAGTCGGTGGGGCTCTACGCCGGCGACGAGGAGGTGGCCGTTCTGCGCAAGCAGCCGTTCGTGTTCAAGCTCGAACGCGCCTACGCGGGCCGGATCAACCGGCTGGTCGTCAAGGGCACCACCGCTTCCGACACGTCCGGAAAGATCAAAATCCACCGCCAGGTGCTGAAGCCGCGCAAGGGCAAATGACCGAAGGCGCGTTTTTCCAGGATCTGGCGATATTGATGGCGGTGGCGGGACTCGCCAGCGCCATTTTCTCCAAATTGAACTGGCCCAAGGTGCTGGGCTACATCTTCGCCGGCGTGCTCTTGAGCGAACATACCTGGGGCGGCGGCATCCTCATCGACATGGCCAGCACCCAGACGATCGGCCAGCTGGGCGTGGTGTTTCTGATGTTCTCGATGGGGTTGGAGTTCTCCACCTCGCAGATGCGCTCGCTCAAGAACGTGACGGTCCCCACCGCCATTCTGGACACCATCGTCATGATGTGGCTGGGCTACACGGTGGGCACCCGGGTTTTCGGCTGGGGGATGGTGCAGAGCCTCTTTCTGGGCGCGGCCGTGTGCGACAGCGCCACCACCATGCTGGCCAAGATGATCGACGAGCTCGGCTGGCGCACGCGGGCCTTCGTCAGTTTCACCTTGGGCACCAGCGTGTGCGAGGATATCGTCACGGTGGGCATCGTGGCGCTCATCACGGGCGTCGCCAACGGCGCGGGCATGAACGTGGGCGACGTGGCGATGAGCATGGGGGGACTGGGGCTGTTCTTCCTGGCGGTGATCGTATTCGGCATGGTGCTGGTGCCCCGGCTCCTGAACACCATCTCGCGCCACCACGACGACGAGGTGCTGTTGCTCCTGATCCTGGGCATCTGCTTTTTCGTGAGCTTCATCGCGTTCCGGTTCCAGTTTTCGCTGGCGCTGGGGGCCTTTTTGGTGGGCATCCTGGGCGCGGCGAGCGACGTGCGGGTGCGCGTCAACGCGCTCGTGATGCCGCTCAAGAGCATGTTTTCGGCCATCTTCTTCGTTTCGGTGGGCGCGCTGGTCGATCCGGGGGCGTGTTTGCAGTTCTGGCCACAGATTCTCGTGCTGTCGCTGGTGGTGGTGCTCGGCAAGTTCCTCAACTGCACGCTGGGCGGTCTGTTGGCGGGGCAGGGGGTGAAAACCTCGGTCCAGATGGGCATGAGTCTGGCGCAGATCGGCGAGTTCGCCTTCATGGTGGCGCTCATCTACATCGGCACCACGGGCGACGCCGCCTCGCCCATGTATCAGATCGTGGTGGCCGTGTCGCTCGTCACCACGCTCCTCAATCCCCTGATGCTCAAGTGGTCGGAACCGGTGGGCACGTGGATCGACGCGCACGTGCCCGGTCGGCTGCACGCCTGGCACCGGAACTACCGCTCGTTCCTCATCCAGGCGGAAACGGCCAAGGGCGAATCGTCCGTCACGCGCCGCATCCGTGGGTTGGTGCTGGCGCTGGTGGTGTGCGCGCTGTTGAATTTCGTGGTGGCGCTGTCGGGGTCGATGCTGGACGGCATCGATTGGAGCCGTTTTTCCGTCTTCTTCGAGGCGCACGACCGGTTTTTCTTCACGCTCGCGGTCAACGTGTTCGTGGTGGGCATGTTCGCCCCGGTGCGGACCGTATCCCGCATGCTGGGGTTCAGCGTGTCCCGGCTCATCACCGGCTCCGGCGCCACCCGGAAAGGCGATGCCGGGGTGCGGCAGCTGGTGGTGACGGTCATCCAGTCGATGGCCATGCTGCTGTTCTTCGCCGAAATGGTGATGATCAACATCAACCTGGCGCCCACCGGCAAGTGGGAGCTGGCGGTCCTCGCGATCGTGACGCTCTGCACCGCCGGTTTCGGCTGGCGCTATTTCATGCGCATCAGCCGTTCGGCCGCGTTGCATTTCAACGAGGCCCTGGGGGCGGACGAGCGGCGCAAGCGGCTGGGCGAGATGATGATCGTCACGGTGCCGCGCGGCGCCATCCACCAGTTGCGGCTGGACGTCAACTCGCCGGCGGTTGGCGCCACGGTGGTTACGCTCGACATTCGCGCCAAGACCGGCGCCAACATCGTGTCGGTCAAGCGGGGCAGCCAGATCATCCGCCACGTGGGGCCGGATCTGGAGTTCCGCGTGGACGACATTCTCATGGCCACCGGCACCGGATCGCAGATCGCCGCTCTGAAGGATCTTTTGGGCATCATCGCCTAGTTGCAATTTTCCTCAAAATATGATATAATACGCGATATGGAAATTCAAAAACATAGTGAAGACGGCCGCCTGACGCTCAAGGTGGAAGGCCGGCTCGACACCAACACCTCGCCAGAGCTGGAGTCGGAACTCAAGCTTGACGGCATCACGGAGATCGTGTTCGACTTTTCCGGACTCGACTACATTTCGTCGGCGGGCTTGCGGGTCTTGATGACGGCGCAGAAGGCCATGATGGTCTGCGGCGGACAGATGAAGGTGGCCGGCGCCAACGATATGGTGCGCGGCGTCTTCGATATGACGGGCATGAGTTCCATCTTTACGATCGTTTGACCATGAAGCGGATCGGAGCTCTTTTGGGGGCGGCGCTGACGGTCTGGTCGCTGTCGGCGGAGGAGGCGCCGCTGGTGCTGCTGACGACGACGGACACTCCCCCGTATTCGTATCGCGACGAAGCTACGGGCGAAATCGTCGGGGTCGAAATCGATATCGCGCGCTACGCCGCCGACAAACTCGGGCGCAAGCTGGAAATCCGCAAGGCCAAGTTCCCCGAGCTCATCCCGATGGTCAGTTCCGGCCAGGCGGATCTGGCCGCCTCCGGCATCACGATCACCGAAGGCCGCCTGCAGGCGGTGGATTTTTCCATCCCGTACGCCACCGAGGGCGGCATGTTCCTCTATCGCACCGGAGACCGGATGCCCACGATGATCCTGGCCGAGACGCTGCGCGTGGCCACCATGGATGCCTCGACCTACGACTTCTACCTTTCGGCGCATGGAATCGACCCCATTCGCTACGACTCCTATCCGCAGGCGCTGGCCGATCTGAAGGCCGGGCGGTTGGACACCGTGTTTTTCGACAGTTGCGCGGTGCGGCTTTTGGCGGAATCGGATCCGGCGCTGTCGGCATCCCGGTTGGAAACCAGGGAGAATTTCGGCATCGTGGTCGGCAAGGGCAATAGCGAACTCAAGGCGGCGCTGGACGAGGCGATCGCCGGAATGGGGCGCCAATGAAGAACGCGGCCCAGCGCAAATTGGCGTGGCGACTCGTAGGGGCGGTGGCCGTATCGTTCGTCGCCTCGCTGATGTTTACCTGGATTTTCCACGAAAACCTGACCGAGCGCGAAATGCACCGGCTGTTCGACAACGTGTTCCACGACGTGGAGGTGGACATCCGCGAACGGGTGGACGCGCGGATGCTGCGCCAGGCGATGTTCGTGCGCGATCGCTACTACGAAATGCGCGGCGAGGCGTGGTGGAACGATCCGGACGAGTCCAGTCGCCGGCTGCGGGAGCTCGCCAACGAACTGCACGTGGACGAAATCTGCATCGCCGACACCGACGGAATCCTGACCCATAGCGCCCGGCGCGAAGAGGTGGGGGCGCTCGATTTCTGCCACACCGACGGCCAGGCCAGGGAATTCGCGGCGCTCTTGACGGACAAGGCGGAGATTACGCAGCCGCTGTTGCCCAATTCGCTCCGTGGCGAGATGGTCAAATACGTGGGCGTGTGGCTGCCCGACGGCGGCTTCGTGCAGGTGGGCGGACGCGAAAAGACGGTGAGCAACCTCGCGCGCACCGCCGTTACCGGTCTCACCCACGGCTGGCACGTGAGCGGCGACGACGGCGGAATTTTCATCACCACCGGCAACGGCACCATCATTTCGCATCCGATCAGCGGACGCGAGGGCAGCCAGTGGCAGGATCCCGGCCCCGACCATTACTGCGAAAAGCGCATGATCGAGGGCTTCCCCGTCTATATCAGCATCCCCAAGCGGACGGCGGTGGTGGAGCGCCGGGTGCTGGTGGTCACCTCGGCGTTTCTGAACGGCTTGGCGTTGGTGATGGCGGCCATTCTGGTGGGCATCGTGATCGCCGGCTACGTCAAAGGCCAGCTGGCCGCGCAGCGGCGGAGCGAGATGGCCATGGCGGCCGAAATCCAGGAAAGTGCCATTCCGCGCACTTTCCCGCCGTTCCCCGGCGAGCGACGGCTCGATATTTTCGCCGAAATGAAAACGGCCAAGGACGTGGGCGGCGACTTCTACGATTTCTACTTCTCCGGCGCCAACAAGATCACGTTCCTCGTGGCGGACGTGAGCGGCAAGGGCGTGCCGGCCGCGCTATTCATGATGCGGGCCAAAGCGTCCATCAAGGGCATCGCCCAGACGGGCAAGCCGCTGGCGGAAGTGGTGTCCGAGGCCAACGACGCGCTCAGTCGCGACAATGGCGCCAACATGTTCGTCACCGCCTGGATCGGCGAGCTGGATTTGGATACGGGCACGGTCACCTACGTCAACGCGGGACACAATCCGCCCATCGCCATCGCCGACCGGCCCGACGCGGAAGGGCGCCGGACGCGCTACTTGCGGACCCGCCCCGACCTGGTGCTGGGCATGATGCCGGGAATCAAATACCATAGCGAAACCTTGCGGCTTTCGCCCGGCGACGCCATCTATCTCTATACCGACGGCATCACCGAGCAGCCCGACCGCAACAACGAGATGTTCGGCGAGGACCGGCTCAACAGCGCCATCGCCGGCATGGTGGCCAACGGCACGCCGATTTTCGAACAGAACCATTCGAGTCTCCTCGGCGCGATTTTGGCGTGCGTGCGTGCGCACGGCTTGGGGGTGGAGCAGGCAGACGACTGCACCCAGCTCGTCGTCCGCTACAACGGCACGCGGCGCGTTCGCACGTTCCCCAACACCCAGGCGGGGGTGGCGGAAGCTTCGGACTGGCTGGATGCGGAAGTCGAGGCGCCTCCCGCCAAGCTGGCCGCTTTGCACGTGGTGCTGGACGAAATCTGTTCGAATATCGTGAAGCACTCCGGCGCGGCGGCCTTCGAGGTGGAGATCGAGCCGGCGACTGATCCGGACGGCGTCACGCTGATTTTCCGCGACGACGGCACGCCCTACAATCCCTTGCTGCACGCCGACCCCGACATCACGTTGCCGGCGTCGGAGCGTCCGATCGGCGGGCTGGGAATCTTGATGGTGCGCAAAATGTCCAATCCGGTCACCTACTCGCGCGAGCAGGGCCGCAACGTCATGAGCGCCACCATCCGGTT
>JAFXXW010000020.1 GCA_017542055.1 Kiritimatiellia bacterium | reverse complement strand
GAATGACATGTTCATTCCTCCATTATACTCTTTTTTCTCGTTGGTGTCCATTCATTTGACGAACAAACTTGCTCCCCCCTTGCCAGTTTTCGCCAATGGTGTCTTCTATTATAACGAACTGCGCGCAGAAGATTTTTCATTTTCCCTATTGACTTTTGGGCGGGAAATATGATATAATACTCGCCACTAACCAAAAGGTGGGATACTCAAGCGGTCAACGAGGGCAGACTGTAAATCTGCTGGCTTACGCCTTCCAAGGTTCGAATCCTTGCCCCACCACCACTCGACTTGCGGCAACGCAAGTTTTTTATTTTCCCCCTTGCTTTTCCCCCCGGAATATGGTATAATATACACAATATGAATCTATTAGCAGAATTGAAAGCGAGAGGGCTCGTGGAAAGCCTGACGGATCCTGCCATAGCCGAGGCTATGGAGAAGCCGATGACGGTGTATTGCGGGTTCGATCCGAGCGCGCGGAGCTTGCAGGCCGGGAACCTGGTTTCCATCATGGTCTTGAAGCGTTTCCAGGACGCGGGACATAAGGTGATCGCGCTAGTGGGCGGGGCGACGGGACTCATCGGCGACCCCAGCGGCAAGAGCGCCGAACGCAACATGCTCACGGTGGAGCAGGTGGCGGCGAACAAGGCGGGAATTCGCGAGAACCTCTCGCGCATCCTCCGGTTCGACGGACCCAACCCCGCGATCATGGTGGACAACTACGACTGGTACAAGGGCACGAGCGCCATCGAATTCCTGCGCGACATCGCGATCAACTTCCGCGTGCCGCAGATGCTGGCCAAAGAGAGCGTGAAGAAGCGGCTAGAGGCGAGCGAGGGGGCGCTGACCTTTACCGAGTTCTCCTACCAGATCCTGCAGGGCAACGACTTCCTCCACCTCTACGACAACTTCGGCTGCACGATGGAAGTGGGGGGCGCCGACCAGTGGGGCAACATCACGGCCGGCACGGACCTCGTGCACCGGATGCGCGGCAAGACGGTTTACGGGCTTACGTTCCCGCTGCTCCTGGATTCCTCGGGCAAGAAGTTCGGCAAGTCGGAGGGCAACGCGCTCTTTCTGAACGGCGAGATGACGAGCGTCTACGACTGGTACCAGTACTTCCTGCGCGCGGCCGACGAAGACGTCATCCGCTACCTCAAGGTGTTCTCGCAAAAGAGCCTGGAGGAGATTGCGGAACTCGAGGCGCGGATGAAAGCGAACCCCGAAGCGCGCATTCCCCAGAAGGCGCTCGCCGAAGAGCTCACCTTGCTGGTGCACGGCGCGGAAGGGCTCAAGAAGGCGCAAGACGCCACCTCCACCCTCTTCGGGGGAGACGTCAAGGGCAAGAGCGCGGAGGAACTCTTGACGATTTTCAAGGACGTCAAGAGCGCCGAGCTGGAAAAGAGCACGGTGCTGGGCAAGCCGGTTTTCATGGTGGCGGCGCAGGCCGGGATGTTCGCGTCCAACGGCGAAGCGCGTCGCATGGCGCAGCAAGGGGGGCTTAGCCTCAACGGCGTCAAGGTGGACCTCAATCGCACGCTCGAGGCGGACGATCTGGCGGATGGCCGGGTGGCGGTGCTCAAAAGCGGCAAAAAGAACTTCTTTCTCCTGAAAACGCGGTGAAAACGATAGACAGATACGTATTCGGCAGCTTCCTCTCCAGCTTCGTGCTGGCGTTTTTGGTGCTCTCCTTCGTGCTGACGATCGGCCTCATGGTGCAGATCGTGGGGTACATTCTGGACGGCGTGCCGATGAAGCTGGTGGGGGAATTCGCGGCGGTTTGTCTGCCGGAGACGCTCCAGTGGACGATGCCGCTGGCGATTCTGGTGTCGAGCGTGCTGGTTTTTTCGCGCATGTCGGCCGATAGCGAAATCGCGGCGATGCGGGCTTGCGGAGTCAATGTCCTCGGCGTCATGAAGTGGCCCATCATGTTCGGGCTCGCCTGTTCCATTCTGGGCGTGTGGATCAACAACGAAATCGTCCCGCGCGGCCACGAGGTGCGGCGAACCTTGAAAAAGAAAGTGTCGCTCACGACCGGCCTCGAAGTGCTGGAGCCCGGGCGGATCATCGGCGACTTCCCCAAGGTCAAGATCTACTTCGGCGCCAAGGAAGGCAACTGGCTGTACGATCTTATCGTGATGGACTATTCCAACAAGGACGTGGACCGGATGATCACCGCGTCGAAGGCGCTCGTCACGAGCGAGGGTCGCGACGTGAGTCTGGACCTCTACAACATGACGGTTGACCCCATCGACGCCGAGCATCCCACGATGGCGCGGGCGAATCGTTTCCAGTATTTCATCAAGGACGCGCTCAAGAACAAGGTCTACACCAAGAAGCTGAAGGATCTGCGGATGTTCGAGCTGTTGCAGAGTCTCGACCGGCTGACCAAGGAAGTCAAAGACATCAAGCGCCACAAGCACGAGGAGGGCAAGCGCGAGATGTTGAAGGCGATCCGGAAGGAATATTCCAAGGCCGGGGTGGAATTCTCCAAACGCATCGTTTTTGCTTTGGCGTCGTTCTGCTTCGTGCTGGTGGGCATCCCCTTGGGCATCAAGGCGCAGCGCAAGGAAAGTTCCATCGGCATGGCGATCAGTCTGGGGATCGCGCTAGGGTATTATCTTATTTCGATGCTGATGATGAGCTTGCAGAGCACGTACAAGGTGCATCCGGAGTGTCTCATCTTCCTCCCGGTGCTCCTGTGCCTCGCGATCGCGTCTTATCTTGTCCCCAAACATCTCTAACCCAACCGAAACCCAAGGAGAAAACGTATGACGATTCATCCTACAGCCATCATCGAAGACGGAGCCGTGCTCGGAGCGGACGTCGAGGTGGGACCTTACGCGTTCGTCGGCAAGGACGTGAAAATCGGCGACGGAACGATAATCAAACAAGGGGCGATCATCGACGGCTACACCACTTTGGGCAAGGAGTGCCAGATCTTCCCCTATGCGATGATCGGCATGAAGACCCAGGACCTCAAGTACACGGAGGGCTCCAAGAGCTTTGTGGAGATTGGCGACAGGACGGTGATCCGCGAATGCGCGACGGTGCATTCCGGCACGTCCGACGGCGAAAAGACGATCATCGGCAGCGACTGCCTCTTCATGTGCTACTGCCACGCGGCGCATGGCGTCATCATGGGCAACCATTGCATCTGTTCCAACTCGGTGCAGCTGGCGGGCGACGTGCATCTGCAGGATTACGTGATCATCGGGGGAATGTCGGGCTGCCACCAGTTCTGCACGGTGGGGTCGCACGCGATGGTGGGAGGCCTCGCCAAAGTGCGCCAGGACATTCCGCCTTACATGCTCTGCGACATGCAGGACGGCGGGCTCAAGGTGATCGGTCCCAACGTGGTGGGGCTGACGCGGCGCGGCTTCAAGCGCGAGGTGGTGCAGGCGCTCAAGGAAGCGCATCGTTTCCTCTATCGCGACAATCTGAACCGGTCGCAGGCGCTCGAACGGGTGGAGAACGACGTGGAGCAGTTCGACGAAATCAAGCGGCTCGTGGCGTTCTATCGCAACAGCCAGAGAGGCGTCGCTTAAGTCCATGTTCTTGCTGGATTCGCGAGCGATCAAGCCGGGCGACACTTTCGTGGCCGTAAAAGGCGAGAAGGTGGACGGGCGGGACTATATCGACCAGGCGCGAGCCAATGGGGCGGTGGACGTGATCGTGGGGCAGGAGGAGCTCTGGGCGCGCGCCAAGGCGTATCGAAAAACGCTCGGGGCCAAGGTGGTGGGGATTACCGGCAGTGCGGGGAAGACGACCACCAAGGAATTCCTCAAGACGTTCCTTAATTGCTACGGGACGGAAGGGAATTTCAACAACCACCTGGGCCTCCCGCTCACCATTCTCAACGCGCCCCCAGACGGCAAGTTTCTGGTGGTGGAACTGGGGACCAACCATCCGGGAGAAATCGCGGCCTTGTGCGACATCGCCGAACCCGACGTGGGGGTCATCTGTTCCATCGGCACGGCGCATCTCGAATTCTTCAAGACCCAGGCGGGCATCGCCGAAGAAAAAGGCGAGCTGTTCGCGCGTACCAAAGACTTCAACGCGGCGCCCCAGACCTGCAACCAGCTGGACATTCTGCGCAAAAAGAGCCGGGTGGAACTGGTGGAGTGCGCGGGCGAGTGCGGTCTAGAATGTCCCATTCCGGGCGAACACAACCGGTCGAACATGGCGCTTGCCTACGAGGTGGCGCGGAAGCTGGGAGCGAGCCACGAAGATTGCGCGGAAAGGCTCAAGAACTTCAGGCTTCCGGGCGCGAGGTGGCGCAAAGTGCAGGTGGGGGACGTAACCTTCATCGACGACTCCTACAACGCCAACCCCGACAGCATGAAGGCGGCCATCGACGCGTTCAAGGGCGACGTGGTGGTGCTGGGGGACATGGGCGAACTCGGCGAGGAAAGCGCGCGGCTCCATCGGGAAGTGCTCGACTACGCCTACGCCAAAGGCAAGCAGGTGATCACGGTAGGGAAACAATTTGCCCGGGCGGCCATCGAGCGGTCGGGCGCCAAGGAAGTGCTGATCAAGGGATCGCACGCCATGAATTTAACCAGTCTAACAGAAAGGAACAACTAATGGCTAGAGTATTCAACTTTTCGGCGGGTCCCGCGACTTTGCCGGAAGAAGTCTTGCTGGAAGCCCAGCGGGATATGATGGACTACAAGGGATGCGGAATGTCCGTGATGGAAATGTCGCATCGCGGCAAGGATTATCCGGTCATCCACGACCAGGCGATCGCCGACTTCAAGGAGCTCACCGGCATCGGCGACGATTACGACGTGCTCTTCATCCAGGGCGGCGGATCGATGCAGTTCGCGATGATCCCGATGAACTTCCTGGGCGCGGGCGAAAGCGCCGACTACACCAATCAGGGTACGTGGTCGGGCAAGGCGCTCAAAGAGGGCCAGAAGGTGGCGGCGCTGAGGGGCGCGACGGCCAATTGCGTGGCCAACTGCGCCAAGGACATTCCCACCCGCATGCCTGAGCAGTCGGAGCTCAAGTGGAACGAGGGCGCCAAGTACGCGCACTTCTGCACCAACGAGACCATTTCGGGCGCGCAGTACAAGACGATGCCCGCGACGATTCCCGGCATTCCGGTGATCGGCGACATGAGCTCGGACATTCTCTCCTGCGAACGCGACTACACCAAGTTCGACATGTTCTACGCGGGCGCGCAGAAGAATCTGGGTCCGGCCGGCATGGCGGTGGTGGCCATCCGCAAGGAGCTGACCGAGAAGGGCAACGACAAGATTCCGGTGATGCTGCAGTATCGCACGCACGCCAACGAGAACTCCATGTTCAACACGCCGCCCACCTATTCCATCTACCTCTTCGGTCTGGTGATGAAGTGGATCAAGCGGATGGGCAAGGAGAATCTCTTCAAGCTCAACGCCGAAAAGGCCAAGAAGATCTATGACGTGATCGATTCGAGCGACTTCTGGCGCGGCACCGCGAAGAAGGAGTATCGTTCCGACATGAACGTCACGTTCCGCCTCGCGACCGAAGAGCTGGAAAAGAAGTTCCTGGACGAAGCGAAGGCGCTCGGGATGAGTTCCTTGAAGGGCCATCGTTCGGTGGGCGGCATTCGTGCCACCATCTACAACGCCTTCCCGATGGCGGGCGTGGACGCGCTCGTCGAATTCATGAAGGGCTTCGAAGCCAAGAATGGCTAACGGTCGGGAGTTGGTGCTGGTGGTTGCCGTGATGGGCCTGGTCCTCGCGGCAGCCGCGCTTTGCACTCCCAAAGGACGCACTCCGCTGGCCTTGCGGGGAATCCAGAAGATTCTTCGTCGGGACAGCGGGGGAAAGTCCGAAAACAAAGGCGAGCCGGTTCCCGCGTGGCGGAAGTGGCTCGCGTTCCTGATGGTGGTGGCGGCGTTTCTGCTGGCGTTCGCCTAAGGGAAGCAAGGACAGGATGAAGAAGTATCTGGCGATCGATATCGGGGCGAGCAGCGGTAGGCACATGGTGGGCTGGACGGAAGACGGCAAGATCCGGCTCAAAGAGGTGTTCCGTTTCGAGAACGGACAAGTGCGCAAGAACGGCCACGACTGCTGGGACATGGAAAAGCTGGTGGAGTCCGTCAAGGCGGGCATCGACGCGGCTTTGGCGGAACATGAACTGGAGTCGATCGGGATCGACACCTGGGGCGTGGATTTCGTCTTGGTGGACAAGGACGGGAAGATGGTGGGCGACGCGGTTGCGTATCGCGACGCGAGGACTTTGGGGGCGGACAAGGAGATCGAAGAAAAGGTAATCGGCTTCGAGGAACTCTACCGCAGGACCGGCATCCAAAAGGCGAGCTACAATACGATTTACCAGCTTTGGGCGCTTAAAAAAGAGCATCCGGAGCAGCTGACGCAAGCGGCGCAGTATCTTTCGGTGCCGGAATACCTCAATTTCCGCTTGACGGGAAAGATGGTGCCGGAATATACCCACGCCTCCACCACGTCGCTCCTCGACGCGGCGCAAAAGACGTGGGATCTGGAGCTGATCGCCAAGCTGGGACTCCCGACGAGACTTTTTAAACCCCTCAATATGCCGGGAACGACAGTAGGCGAGTATAAGGGCGTCAAGGTGGTGCTCCCGGCCATGCACGATACGGCTTCGGCGTATTTGGCGGTGCCGGCCCGGGACGATAAGGCGGTGTATATTTCGAGCGGTACGTGGTCGCTCTTGGGCGTGGAGCGGACCCAGGCCGACACTTCGCCCGCGAGCTGCCAGGCCAACTTCACCAACGAGGGTGGCGCGTGGGGGAGGTATCGCTACCTCAAGAACATCATGGGGCTTTGGATGGTGCAGTCGATAAGGCGCGAACTCAACGGAGTCAAGTACGTGGAGGGGTCGTCGGGCGAAAAGACGAAAGCGGCGCTGGCGAAGATTGCGGACTGGAAGGAGGGATGGAAGTATTCCTTCTTCGACCTCGAAATGGCGGCTCGCGGGGCGAAAGAGTGCGCGCTCGTGGACGCCAACGATACGCGGTTTTTGAATCCGGAATCGATGATCGGCGAGGTGGTGTCGGCTGCCGGAGAAAAGGGTCAGGCGCCGGGAACGGTAGGCGAGCTCATCAAGTGCGTGTACCGGTCGCTCGCGGCGTGCTATGCGCGGGCCATCGGGGAGATGGAGACCATCACCGGAACCAAGTACACCTCCATCAACATCGTGGGCGGAGGCAGCAAGGACGAGTATCTCAACGAACTCACGAGCGTGGCGACGGGTCTCGAGGTGATCGCGGGGCCGACGGAGGGCACGGCGATCGGGAACCTCATCGTGCAAATGGTGGCGGGCGGCGAGTTTGCGGACTTGGCCGAGGCCAGAAAGGCGATTGTCCGGCAATGAACGTGGTGTCGTTGGTAGGCAGACCCAATACGGGCAAAAGCGCGCTGTTCAATCGGATAGCGAAAAAGCGGATTGCGATCGTTTTCGACCAGCCGGGAGTGACGAGAGACCGGGTGACGCGCGAAGTGGAGATTGCGGGGCGCAAAGTGATGCTGGTGGATACGGGTGGGATTGCGTTCGACAAGCGCGTCACGCGCGATCCGTTGGACGAGGAGACGCGTTCGCAGGCGGCGTTGGCGGTAGAGGATTCGGCCGTTTGCGTAATAGTGGTGGACGCGCGCGAAGGCATCGTGCCTTTGGACGCCGAGGTCATCAAACGGGTGAGGGAGTCGGGCGTGCCTTGCGTCATTGCCGCCAACAAGTGCGACACGGCCAATGAAGATTGGCGGATGCACGAGTTCGAGCGATTCGGCATGCCGGTTTTCGCGATTTCGGCCGAGCATGGTCGCGGAGTGGACGCGATGATGCAGCAGGTGGCGGACAAGTTGCCTCCGGTGGAGGAGAGCGAGGCGGGGAAGCGTCCCATCCGGGTGGCGATTGTGGGTCGGCCCAATGCGGGGAAGAGTTCCTACATCAACCGGCTCCTCAACGCGCCGAGAGTAATCGTGTCGGACGTGCCGGGGACTACGCGCGACGCGGTAGAGGTGCCGTTCCAGATCGGGAGCGGCCCGGAAGCGCGTCGCTACATGCTGGTGGATACCGCAGGCATGAAGCCGCACACCAAGATGTCCAAGACGTCGGTCGACAATTTTTCGCTCTTCCGGAGCGAGGAGGCCATCGAAGAGGCGGACGTGGTGGTGCTGGTGATGGATCCGGTGATGGGCCCGACCATTCAGGACAAGCGCATCGCCGGGAAGATTCTGGACGCGCACAAGGCCTGCGTCATCATGATGAACAAGTGGGACCTGGCGCAGGCGGAGGGGATTACGGAGACCAAGGCCGTCGAGGCGCTGAGGGCGATGATGCCGTTCGTCAATTTCGCGCCGGTGGTGTTCTGCTCCAACAAGTCGGGCTACAACATTCGCCGGACGGTAGAGGCCATCGACACGGCTGCCGCGAGCGCGGGAATGAGACTGCCGACCGGCATGCTCAACCGGGTGCTCACGACTGCGGCCAAAAAGACGCTTTCGCCGATGATCAAGGGCAAGCGGCTCAAGATCTACTATGGACTACAGGTGTCCGCCAATCCGCAGACGATCCGGCTATTCGTGAACGACCCCAAACTGGTCACCCCGGCGTACGAGTCGTATCTGGAAAAGAACATCCGCGCCCGGTTCGGACTGGAAGGGGCGCCGCTCAGGATGTTCATGAAGGCGCGTAGCCGCAAGGAGTTGAAGACCGGTGACGAATAAACGACTTTGGCTGTTGGCCGCAGCGGCGTTTCTGGCGTTGGGCGGCGTGGCGATCTGGTTCGGCGGGCTCAACCAGGACGAAGGCTGGTATCTGTACGCCGCCAATCTGGTGGCGGAAGGGAAAATGCCGTATCGGGATTTCGCCTTTACGCAAGGTCCGGTGCTGCCTTGGGTCTATTCCTGGGCGGTCCCGATCTGGCGCGAGTTTGGTCTCTTGGGCGCTCGGACGTTCAATTTGCTGGTGGGACTGGGCGGAATTTTGGCCTGCTGCGCCATCGCCCGGCGACTGAAGGGGTCGGCGTTGGCGGTGTTTCTGCTGTTGGGGTGCAACCTATACCATATATATTATATAGCCATCCCCAAGACGTACGCGCTCGCCGGGTTGTTGGTGTCGCTGGCGTTCCTGTGTCTTACGTTCGAGTGGTGGTTTTCTGGGGTGCTCGCGGGATTGCTGCTCGCGCTATCGGCCGGAACGCGCATCAGCATGGGCGGACTCTTGGTGGCGGCTTGCGCCTGGTACTTGACGACGCGTCCGCGCGAACTCAAGTGGCTCTGGCTGGGACTGGGCGGAGCGATCGGGTGCGCAATCGCGTACGGACCCTTCTTGCTGGACGAGGCCGCGAGAGAAGGCTTGTGGGCGGCGCAGGCGTACCATACGGCGCGGGAAGGCTTTAGTCCATTTCTCGTGGCGGGGAGTATGTCGCGACTCGTCCGTTGGTACTTGCCGCTGGTGCTGGCGCTCGGCTGTTTGGCGTTCGACCGGAAGCGTCCGGTCATGCCGGTATTGGTGGTGGCGCCTTTGGTGGTGATGGCGGCGCAATTGCTCGCGCCCGTACCTTACGACGATTACCAGGTTCCGCTGATGGGACTTTTGGCGGCTGCGGCAGGGTCGGCGATCGACGTCAAGCGACTGGTGCCGTTGGCGCTTTTGGCGATGGCGACTGCGTTCGGCAATCCCCTGTTGGAAAAATGGAGCGTCAACGGGCAGGACCGGTTTTGGCCGGACCGGAAGGAGTCGAGCGAACTTTGCCAGCTTAGACAGGCGGCTGCGACCATCGAACAGCTCGATCCGGGCGGCAAGCAGCTGTTGACGCAAGACCTTTATCTGGCGATCGAAACCGGACGCAAGGTGCCGGAGGGGCTGGAGATGGGTCCGTTCAGCATGCTGACGCACGAGGAATGGAAGGCGCTGTTGGAGTTGGCGCCGTGCAAGGTGGCGGCGCTTTCGGGCTATACCTTCGCCATCGAGCCGCCCAGATGCAACGAGCGGGACTTCGACGAGCAGATGGAATACTGGGGCATGCTGAAGCGTCGGTACGAACTTAAACAGCGGGTGGAGAAGTTCGGCCAGAACGCCACGACGCTGCTTGTCTTGGAGCGCAAGGATTTGACCGAATGAAGACTCCGGCAGAGATCCGTTCGCGCATCGTGGAGGTGGTCGGCAAGACCGGCGGACATCTCGCGTCCAGTCTGGGGGCGGTCGAAATCGCCTGCGCGCTCGCCAAAGTTTTCGAGCCGGAGAAGGATCGGATCGTCTGGGACGTGGGGCATCAGGCGTACGCGTGGAAGATTTTGACCGGTCGCGACGGGCAGTTCGATACTTTGCGGCAATTTGGCGGAATTTCGGGCTTCCCCAATCCCAAAGAGTCCAGGGCGGATGCGGCAGTGGCGGGGCACGCGGGAATGGCGCTGTCGGTGGCGCTGGGCATGGCGGCTGCGCGGGATCGCAAGGGAACGGACGAGCACGTGGTGGCGGTGATCGGCGATGCGTCGATGGCCAACGGAGTCAGTTTCGAGGCGCTCAACAACTGCGCCCACGCTACCGGCAAGGTGATCGTGGTGCTGAACGACAACGAGATGAGCATTTCCAAACCGATCGGCAGTTTTGCGCGATTTTTGGGTAGGCTCATCACGGGAGTAAGGTACAATCGGGTCAAGAAGGCGGCCGAACAGGCGGGGCACGGACTCAAGCTGACGTTTTTGCGCAACATCTACCACGAAATCGAAAGCCGGATCAAGGGACTGTTTTTGGCGAGCCGCTACTTCGAGCATTTCGGTTTGCGGTACATCGGTCCCATCGACGGACACGATTTGGTGGCGGTGACCGACGCGTTGACCGTAGCCAAAGAGGATAAGCGCAGCGTCATCGTGCATGTCGTGACCAAGAAGGGCAAGGGATATCGTCCGGCCGAAATGGAGCCCACCAAGTTTCATGGCGTGGGCGCGTTCGCGGTCGGCGCAAAGTCGTCCTCGGCCTTGGGCTGGAGCCAGGTGTTCGGGGAGGCGGTGTGCAAGCTCGCGCGGAAAGATTCCCGGGTGGTGGCGCTGACAGCGGCGATGAAAGACGGCACGGGGCTGAACGGATTCGCGGAGGAATTTCCCGACCGGTTCTTCGACGTGGGCATCGCCGAGGAGCATCTGGTGGGCTTTGCCGCAGGACTCGCGGCCGGAGGTTTGCGTCCGGTGGTGGCGGTCTATTCCACTTTCCTGCAACGGGCGATCGACCAAGTGGTGCACGATTTGGCGATCAGCAATCTGCCGGTGATAATCGGGGTGGACCGGGCCGGGGCGGTAGGGGCGGACGGCGTCACCCATCAGGGGTTGTACGATCTTGCGATGTTGCGGGCCGTTCCCAACGTGCGGATAGTCCAGCCGAAAGACGCGGAAGATTTAGAGTCGCTCTTGGCGGAGGCGCTCGAACGGGGAGGCGTGACGGCCATCCGGTATCCGCGCGGAACGTGTCCGGAGCATGTGGAAACAAAGAGTTTCGCGCCCGGCAAGGTGGCCATCTGGTGCACGGGCGATTGGGTGGAAAAGGCCAACCGGGTGGCGGAAAAGGTGGGCGGCACGGTTGTGCACGCGCGGACGCTCAAGCCGGTGGACGAGGAGCTGCTGGCGCGTCAGCGAGCAGCCGGCATGACAGTGGTGGCCATCGAAAACGCGGCTGCCATCGGGGGATTGGGCGATGCCGTAAAAGCGGATTTGAAGTTCGGCTGGCCGGACGAGTTTTTGCCTCACGGCAAAACGGAGGAACTCGAACGGGCGTACGGACTGGACGCCAATTCGATAGCGGAAAGGATACTCGAGCATGGCTAAAATTCATGGTCTGCCGGGCGAATGGGCCCGGGTGAAAGGCGTGGTCACGGGTCTGTGGCCGCTGTTCGCCTGGATTTTCGCGAGCGGCTTTTTCCTGGCGATGATGATGTTCGGCGAGACTCTGGCGGCAGTGGGCGCGATGGCGTTTGTAATCACGTCGGCGTTGGGGCTGTGGACTTTTCGGCAGGGCCTCAGACGGGTGGAGAGCTTTTTCAAGGGCGCCAAAGGCGAAGAGCGCGTGGCGGCCATTTTGCAGGATTTGCCGGACGAATACGAGGTTTTCCACGATTACGTGGCCGGGGGCGACCATGTGGACCACGTGGTGCTTGCACCGAGCGGACTTTATGTGCTGGAAACCAAGTTCTGGAACGGCAAGGTGACGGTAGAGGACGGCTGCGTGCTGGTGGACGGCAAGCTGCCCAGCCGATCGCCGGTGGCGCAGGTGCAGCGGGAGACCCAGGAGCTCAAACAGAAGCTCAAGGAAATGGGCTGGTCGGGGTATATCGCGCCGGTGCTGACCTTCGCCAGCGACACTTTCGAGCCGGGTAGGGCGGAGTTGCACGACGTAAGCATTCTGAACGCCGCCGAACTCAAGGCCTGGTTCGCTTCGCGCGTGTCGATTTTGACCCGGATGGAGCTTGATAGGATATCCAAACTCATGGAGAGCTGAAATGCATATTCTCGTTTTGATCGCAGCGGTGCTGTTGGCGCCGCAGAACTACTACGGACGGATCGGTCGGCAGGTCGGCAACATGTTGCATCGCCTGCACATCAGCCAGCGACCGATCGATGCGGAAATGTCGCAGCGGGCCTGGACCAATCTGGTGAGCTACTACGACGTGGACCATTCGGTGTTCCTCAAGTCCGACCTGGACGAATTGGCGAAGCGCGAAAAGACGTTGGGCGCGGAACTGAGGCGCAGCGACGTCAGCTTCGGGTACGACGTCTACAACCTGTTCGTCAAGCGGCTGGACGAAAGGATGGATTTCGCCACCAATCTATTGGCGAAGGGCGAGTGGGATTTTTCGGTGCAGGAATCTTGTCCCGTCAAGCGCAAGGACGCGCCTTGGCCGGAGACCAAGGAGGAGGCCGAGGAATATTGGCGCAAGCGGATCAAGAACGAGGTGCTCGCGATGCGCATCGGCAGGGAACTGGACGCGGAGGATGAAGCCGCCAAGCCGGCCAAAACGGATGACGGCGACGAGGAGGAAGAGGACGAAGAGGCGATCGCCCGGAAAAACGAGCCGGTGGAGCAGCGGCTCATCAAGAAGTACCGCCAGTATTCCAAGGTGCTGAACGAGCCGGACGAAGAGAGCGTTCTGCAGTACTATCTCTCGGCGGTGGCCCGCGCCTACGATCCCCACACCGACTACATGAGCAAGTCGGTCAAAGAGGATTTCGACATGGAGATGAACCTCATGCTGGGCGGCGTGGGCGCGGAACTGGGTCTGGACGAGGACGACGGGTCGCTCAAGATCGGCCGGGTCATGCCCAACGGACCGATCGATCGCGACGGACGCATCAAGAAGGGCGACAAGATCACCGGCATCAAGAACGCGCAAGGCGAAATCGAAGATATCTTGTGGCAGCCCATCAAGAAGTCCATCAACAAGATTCGCGGACCCAAGGGCACCGAAGTCACGTTGGAGATCCAGCCCAAGGGCGAGCCCCAGACGCGCAACCTCATCACCTTGACGCGCGACATCGTGATGCTGGAGGACCAGGCGGCCACCGGAAGGGTGGAACGGGTGGAGATGAACGGTCGCGAAATGAAACTCGGCTACGTGTTCCTGCCCAGCTTCTACGGCACGATGGACAAGCGTTTCGGCGAGGAGGGATTCCGCAGCTGCGCGCTCGACGTCAACCGGTACGTGGCCGACTTCAACGCCGAAGGGGTGGACGGGCTGGTGCTGGATTTGCGCGGCAATGGCGGCGGCAGTCTGCGCGAAGCGGTGCTGCTGAGTTCGCTGTTCGTGCCGCGCGGACCCGTGTTGCAGGTAAAGGACATCCATGCGGTAGTGGCCTATCCGCTGCCGGCCGGCAACGTGGTGGCGTTCCGCAAGCCGATGATCGTGATGATCGACCGGGCTTCGGCGTCCGCTTCGGAAATCGTGGCGGGGCATCTGCAGGACGTGGGCCGGGCCGTGATCGTGGGCGATTCGCGCACTCACGGCAAGGGCACGGTGCAGGAGGTGGACGAACTGGGTGCCAAGAAATACGGCGCGATGAAAATCACGAACGCCCGGTTCTATCGCGTGAACGGACGCTCCACGCAGACCGAAGGAGTCTCGCCCGACATCTACCTGCCCTCGCTCCTGGATTCGCTGGACATCGGCGAAGACAAACTCACCTATTCGCTGCCGTTCTCCAAAGTGGCTCCGGCGGAGTATTCCGCCTGCTGGGACATGGACAAGCTGGTCGACGGACTCAAGGTCGCCTCGGACGAGCGACTCAAAGCCGACGCCAAGTACCAGGACCATCTCAAGAGCGTGGAGGGCATGAAGGACATCGTCGAGCGGACCGAAGTGCCGCTGGAATACGGCGCGCGCAAGGCGATGATGCGCAACGACCGGGATCTGCGCGAGCTCGACGACGATGACGACGAGAGCCGGGAGGAGCGGATAGTTTCGCGCCGACGCGGCAACCAGACTAAGAAGGACGACGTGGTGCTGGACGAGACTTTCCGCATTTTGGGCGATCTCGTGATAGCCAACGACGGGAGACTGCTCCCGGAACCGAAAGGGTGGTGGGAATGAAAGAGATTCGTTTCGTCAAGATGCATGGAGCCGGTAACGACTTCATCATGATCGACGACCGCGACGGGTCGTTTCCGGATTACGACTACCGGCGCATCGCCGCGATGGGCACGCGTCGCAGCGGCGTGGGGTGCGAGGGCATCATCCTGGTGCAGCGGTCGGACAAGGCCGATTTCAAGATGCGCTTTTTCAATCCCGACGGCAGCGAGGCGGAAATGTGCGGCAACGGAGCCCGGTGCGTGGCGGCGTTCGCCCGGGAGATCGGGGCGGCCAATGGCGACACGATGCGGTTCGAGACCATTGCCGGAATCGTGTCGGCCGAAATGGTGTCCGAGAGTCTCGTCAAGGTGGGCATGCCCGATCCGGTCGACTTTGGCGAGGACTTCGTGGTGGCCGGAGTTCCGCATAAAATCGTGCCGGTGGAGAACATCTCCAAAGTGGACGTGGAGCGCGAGGGTCGCAAGATCCGCATGAGCGAGGAGTTCGCGCCGGCCGGCACCAATGTGGATTTCGTGGTGTACAAGCATCCCAACAAGGCGGTGGTGCGCACCTACGAACGCGGCGTGGAGGCGGAAACCGGTGCGTGCGGCACGGGGGCGGTGGCCACTGCGGTGATCGGAGTCAAGGACTACGGGCTGGAGTTTCCGGTGTCGATCAAGACGGTCAAGGGTTACGAACTGGTGGTGGACGGCAAGTTCGACGGAGACAAGGTGACCGGAGTTTCGCTTACGGGACCGTTCCGCAAGGTGTTCGAAGGCGTGCTCGACTGGGACGAACTGGACGCGGACGGAGAATGATGGAAAAGTTCGAACTCGATCCCGATTTGCAGGAGGAAATCCGCGCGAAGGTTTTCGGCGACGGCTTCATGAAGCTGGTGCAGTCGGTGCGCCGGGGCGGCGTCAATTTCCGCATCTCCTTGCGTCCCGTGATGATCGGCGGGGAGAAGCGTTTCCAGGCGGAGATGGTCGATGGCGGCAACGTGCAGGTGAAGAATCTCGCTCCCGGCGACGTGCCGGCGGGGCTCGACGAAATCTTGGCGCAGAAGGGGGCGCGCGACTTGCACCTCATGTGTGGCGACGGCGATCTGCACGTGCGGGTGACACGCAAGGGTCGCGCGCACGTTTCCCGGTCGGGCAAGATGGAACGCAAGGTGTCGGTGTTGCCGCACGACCGGGTGAAGAACCTGCCGCTGGAGGCGTTCGATTCTTCCGCGTTGCTGCGCGTCACGGGCATCGCCGACGGCAGCGGGGCCATTCGCGCCTCGATGCGAGGCAAGTACAACCAGGTCAACGAATTTCTCCGGATGGTGGCCGGCACCGTCAAACCGGCCGACCCAGAAGCCGGATTCGTGGCGGTGGACTGCGGGTGCGGCAAGGCCTATCTCACGCTCGCGCTCTATTTCTATCTCCGGTCGGCGATGGGGCTCAAGCGGGTGTCGGTGATCGGCGTGGACCGGCGCGGGGACGTGATCGGGGCCGCACGGAAGATGGCCGAGCAGTTGGACGTGTCGGACGAAGTGCGCTTTATCGAGTCGGATCTGGCTAAGGTGGAGCTGGAAAAAGCCAATCTCGTGGTGTCGCTGCACGCTTGCGACACCGCCACCGACGAAGCTTTGGCCAAGGGGGTGGAATGGAAGGCGGAATACGTGTTGTCCGCGCCTTGCTGCCAGCACGAGCTCCAGTCGCACATGAGCAAGGAGCGCAACGCCGATTTCGCCGGATTGTTGCGGCAATCCATACTTCGCGAGCGTTTTGCGACATTTTGACCGATTCTTTCCGCGCCATGATCATGCGGATTTTGGGCTACAAGACGCAAGTGGTGGAATTCGTGTCGTTCGAATCGACCGCCCGGAACATCATGCTCAAGTGCGAATGGGGCGTGAAACCCGGTCAGGCCGATCCGGTGAACGAGTACCTGAATCTGCGCGACTACTGGCACGTTCGCCCTTGGCTGGAAGAACGTCTGGCCGGACGGCTGGAAAAATATCTCAACCGTTATATTGACAACGAACGGAAAATTTGATATACTATTCTAAAACACTTGACAAACTGGTCGGGTGAACTGTACATTGGAGCGATAAATGGCAAAACTCAACAAGCCTGGCAAGCCGCGCAAACGCAGCGCGGCCGGGGTGTCCAAAAAATCCGTCAGGAAGAACGTCGATTTGGAACTCGACCAGTTGGAGGGCGACGACATACCTCCGGAGTCCGAAGAGGAGCTCGAGCGCGACGCCAAGAACATGGATATCGAGTCGTTGGCGGCCCAGGTTACGCGGCAGGAAGAGCGCGGGCTCGGCATTCCCGACGATGACGACGAGGAAGACGACGAATTCGACGAGAACGTGCCGGATCTGACGGTGGAGGATCTGGCCGGCAAGGTGGCCGCGTCCAAGCCGACGGAAGAGGAAGAGGAGCTGATGCCTTCGATGGAGGGCATGTCGATCTTGCGCGAAACCGAAATCAACGACGTCATCCAGGAAATCAAGCGTCGCAGCGAGCAGAATGGCGGCTACGTGACCTACGAAGAGCTCAACCAGATCCTGCCGCAGAACATCGTCGACGCCATCCAGACCGATCGCTATCTCAAGATTCTCGAGGCGTTGGGCGTGCACGTGATGCGCGAGGAAGACGTCAAGCAGTGGCTCGAAAACAAGAACCAGCAGCTCAACGACAAGATCCGCCCGGAAATCGAAGATCCCATCCGCATGTATCTGCACCAGATGGGCCAGGTGGAGGTGTTGAATCCCGAAGAGGAAGTGCAGCTGTGCGAAGACATCGAGCGTTCGTCGTCGATGTCGCGCGACATGTACAACTGCTTCCTCTTCGTGCCCGACCAGTACGAGCGCATTCTCAACGATCTGGAAGGCCAGAAGATCCGTTTCGACCGCGTGGTCAACGAGGAATACGAGGACGACCGCGAGGACTATCTCAAGCTGCTGCCTTCGTTCCGCAAGCGCATCAAGGAATGCTCCAAGCGTCTGCGCGACGCGAGCGAGCGGTTTCTGTCGCTCAAGGGCAAGAGCAACGTGCCGGCCGCCAAGCTGCGCGGCGCCGAAGCTTCCTTGGCCAACGCCCGCAAGGCTTTGCGCACGCTCTTCGAGGACATGAAGTTCAAGCAGAAGCTTCTGGAGGATCTGTGCGAAGAGGCCGACGAGCGCTACTATCTGCCATATCGCCGCCTGTTCAAGCAGCTGGCCGACCTGATGAGCAACGAGCGCGCCAGCAAGCGCCGCGACAAGGCGGCCAAGGAACTGCGGGACAAGATGGCCGAGTACGAACGCGATTTCGGCATGGTGCCGGAAGAGTTCATCACCACCTTCGCCGAATTGCGCAGCGAGATCAAGAAGGGCAAGAGCGCCCGCGCCAAGATGGTCAAGGCCAATCTGCGGCTCGTGATTTCGATCGTCAAGAAGTACATGAACCGGGGTCTCGGATTCCTCGATCTCATCCAGGAGGGCAACACCGGTCTCATGAAGGCGGTGGAGAAGTTCGAGTACAAGCGCGGCTACAAGTTCTCCACCTACGCCACCTGGTGGATTCGCCAGGCCGCCACCCGCGCCATCGCCGACCAGGCCCGCACCATCCGCATTCCGGTGCACATGATCGAAAACATCAATCGCCTGAGCCGCGTCCAGAAGCGTCTGGTGCAGAAGCTGGGCCGCGAAGCCACCGAGGCGGAAATCGCCATGGAAATGGGCTTGCCGCCGGAGCAGATCCGCGCCATCCGCAAAATGGCGCAGCAGCCGATTTCGCTGCAGGGCAAGGTGGGCGACAACGACGACGCGCATTACGGCGATTTCATCCCCGATCTTTCCAGCGAAAATCCGTTCGAGGTGACGGAGGGACATCTGCTCAAGGAGCGGCTCACCGATATCCTGGGCACGCTCACCGATCGCGAAAAGCAGGTTATCGAAAAGCGGTACGGTCTTTCCGACGGCTACAGCCACACGCTGGAGGAGGTGGGGCGGCTCTTTAACGTCACGCGCGAACGCATCCGCCAGATCGAGGCCAAGGCGCTCCGGAAGCTGCGCCATCCGAGCCGCATCCGGTCGCTGCAGGATTATCGCAGCCAGATTTGACAACCACAACAAGACAACAAGACAAGAAAGCAGAGGTAGAAAAGTATGTGCTGGACAGTTACAGCAGGAGCGGCGGCCGCGGGCTTCGTGGCCGGAGTGATCGTGAGCAGCGTAGTGTGCAAGCTCAGGGGCAAGGGCGCGTGCAAGTGCGTCGGCAAGGGCAAGAGCGTGCGCAAGGGCGAACAGGTGTTCCCCAAGACCCATCCGGCGCCGGCCGACGGCTCGATCGAGATCTACGTGGGCAACCTGAGCTACGATATGACCGATGAATTGCTCAACCAGGAATTTTCGGCGTACGGCAAGGTGAATTCCGCCCGGATCATCACCAATCGCTACACGGGCAAGTCCAAGGGCTTCGGATTCGTGCACATGCCCAACCAGGCCGAGGCGGATGCCGCGGTCAAGGCGCTCAACGACAAGGAGATCCTCGGGCGCCGAATCAAGTGCAACGAAGCCAAGAACGTCATCAAGTAAAATGGCCAAGGTTCTAGTTCCCCTGGCTACGGGATTCGAGGAAATCGAGGCCGTAACCGTAATCGATATTCTCCGTAGGGGCGGGGTGGAAGTGGTTTCCGCCTCCATCGGCGACTCGCTGGCGGTAACCGGCGCGCACGGCATGGAACTCAAGGCGGACCGTCTGTTCGCCGAGGCCGCCAAAGACGAGTACGACGCCATCGTGCTCCCGGGCGGCGGCGACGGTACGGAAAATCTGCGCCGGTCCGATGCGGTGCTGGAGCGCATCCGGGCCCAGAAGGAGGCCGGTCGCCTCAATTGCGCCATTTGCGCGGCGCCGTTGGTGCTGGCCGAGGCCGAGGTGATCGATCCCGGCATCCACGTGACTTGCTATCCGTCGGTCTCGCTCGACATGGACCGTCCGGTGGCGGCAGTGCCGGTGATCGCCGATCGCGATATCGTCACCGGGCAGGCTCCCGGTGCGGCCATGCTGTTCGCTTTGGTGGTGCTGCAGACGCTCGTTGGCGAGCGTACGGCCCGCAAGGTGGCGCGCGGACTGGTGACGGACGTGATGGAATGAGCTGGCTTGCGGCTATACTGGCCGTAAGTTTTCTGTGGTCTTACGATCCCGACCGGCCAGAAGAGCCGGTCACCCGGGCTATTCTGGAATTGGCCCGGGAAACGCCGGAGGTATCTCCCGTCAAATGGGGCGGACTCATTCTGCCCGGCGCCGGCGGGCGCTCCACCTTCATGTTGGCGTTGGCGGGCGGCACCGCTCCCGACATCTACAAGGCGTGGTTCCATATCTTGCGGCACGATATCGACCAAGGTTTCGTCTATCCGCTCGACGAATGGATCGATCCCGCCTCGGTGCCCCAGGACACCATCTGGGACCGCGTACGCGTGAAGGACGGCCACGTGTGGGCGCTACCCACGCCCGGCGTGCAGTACTACGGCATCATCTACCGCAAGGATCTGGTCTTGGCGGCCGGACTCGACCCCGCTAGGCCCCCGCGCGTCTGGAGCGAGTTTCGCGACTGGTGCCGGGCGCTCAAACGTCCGGGCGTGCGACCCTTGGCGGTCGAAAACCGGCCTTGGGGATTCCTCCCTTGGGTGCAGTCGGCCGGGGGCGACGTGGTCGACGCCGAAGGCACCTCCGCCACTTTCGATTGTCCGGCCGCGTTGGCGGCGGCCGGATTCCTGCAACAGCTCGTACGCGAAGACCTGATTCTCGGCTTCCCCACGCTCACCCAAGCGGACGAAATCAGCCAACGCTTCGCCGCCGGCGAAATCGTCATGGTGTTTGGCGGCGAAACGTTGATCAAGCGACTGGTGGAAGCGCAGAATTTTCCGGTCGAGCTGGTCGGCATGATGCCTTTCCCCGCTTCGTCGCCGGAACTGCCCCGGGTGCTCCAGGCGCACAAGCATTTCTACGCCTTGAGCGAATCGGTGGCGCATCAGTCCAAGGCCGAGCGCGATCTCGTTTTCCGTTGCCTCTCGGTCATGGCCGACGAGCATCTGGCGGATGAGGAAACGGAACGCGCCATTCGCGAGGGTCGCGCGTTTTGGTTGGAGCCGGACATTCGCGAAGGGCTCGAGAACGGATCCATCAAGGCGGTCACCGAACCTTGGGCGGGCTTTTGGCAGGCCGCTTCCGATCTGGTGCAGCGGCGCTTTTTGGGTCTCCTCTTGTCGGATGCCGGCAAAACGATGGACTGCGCCGCCGCGCTCAAGTCAATCAACGACGACGCCAATCGCGGACTGATGTTCGCCTCCGACCGGACGGAAATAGATCGCGCCCGGCCCTATGCCCGGATCATCCTGGGCGCGTTGGCCGTTTGCGTCTTGGCGGCTGCGTGGCTGTGGTGGCGTTCGCGCGAAATTCCGCTCCGGACCGTTCGCCCGGGGGAGGGGGCGGCCTCCATGCCTTGGCGGCGACGTCTCGCTCCGTATCTCTTTCTCCTCCCGGCCTGCGCCAGCATTCTCCTCTGGTCGTATTATCCCTTGCTCAAAGGCGCGGCGATGGCGTTCCAGGATTACCGGATCGTGGGCGGCGTGTCGTTTGCGGGACTGGACAATTTCATTCGCGTGGCCACCGACCCCAACTTCTGGAGCGCTTGGCTACGCACTTTCGAATACGTGGGCATCACGCTGATTTTGGGCTTTTTGTCGCCCATTCTGCTCGCGTTGATGCTGTGCGAAATTCCCAAAGGCAAGGTGTTTTTCCGCTTCCTCTATTTCCTCCC
The DNA here is from genome assembly GCA_017542055.1 of Kiritimatiellia bacterium. Taxonomy (GTDB): domain Bacteria; phylum Verrucomicrobiota; class Kiritimatiellia; order RFP12; family UBA1067; genus UBA1067. Next base: position 3,956 of record JAFXXW010000020.1, on the reverse strand, counting down.
GCACTTGACCTCGGCTTTGGTGGTTACGCTGTTGTGGAAACTTATGTTCGACCCCACCGAAAACGGTATTTTGAACCAGATCGTGATGTCGCTGGGCCTCCCGCGCCAGTCGTGGCTGCTGGATCCCGCGTGGGCGATGGTCTGCTGCATTTTGCCGGGCGTCTGGGCCGGGGCGGGCATCAGTTCGCTCATCTACATCGCGGCCTTGACCTCGCTCCCGCCCGACTACTACGAGGCGGCCGCCATCGACGGCGCGGGCATTTGGAGTCGATTCCGCCACATCACATTCCCGCAATTGCTGCCGTTGATGGTCATCAATTTCGTCGGCGCGTTCATCGCCGCCTTCCAGGGCATGGGGAGCATCTTCCTTTTGACCTTCGGGGGACCGGGCGACGCCACGCAAGTCTTAAGTCTCCAAATCTGGAAAGAAGCCTACAACAATCTGCGCTTTTCCACCGCCACCACGATGGCGTGGTTCCTGGGGGTGGCGCTGATCGGCTTTACCTATCTCCAGATTCGCTTCTTGCGTCGGGTGGAGTTCCGACAGGCTGCCGCCAACTGATTGGCTTCGCCTTTATTTCAGCGCCGACTCTATCGCCTCGGCGAATTCCCGCAAATCCGGATAACGTCCCGCCGCGTAGCGATCGAGCGCGGTCGGTTGGGCGTTCACGATAAACACCTTTCCGCCCGCATGCAAGGTGAGGTTGGGGAGTCCCGCGGCCGGAAATACGGTGAGCGAAGTGCCGAGCACCAGCATCACGTCCGCCCCGATAGCCGCGCTTTGGGCCTGGGTCAGCGCCGCTTCGGGCAGCATTTCGCCGAAAAAGGTGATGTCGGGCTTCAGGGGGCCGCCGCAATCGCACCGGGCCACTTCCGCGCCGCGCTTCAACTGTTCGCAGACCGCCTCGAAACGGACCTCCTTGCCGCAACGCCGGCAGTGGTGCCACAGGGGCGAGCCGTGCAGTTCCCACACGTTGGACGACCCCGCTTTCTGGTGGAGCATGTCGATGTTCTGCGTGGCGATGCCGCCAAGATGGCCAACGTCCTCCAGCTTTTTGAGCGCCCGGTGCACGGGTCCCGGTTCGAACTTCTCCAGTCCGTAGACGAGTTCGCGGCAACCCCGATAGTACACGCCGGGATCCCGGTCGAACCAGTCGATGTCGAAAATCTTCTCCGCTTCCGGATTCCGGTACATCCCCTGCGGTCCCCGGAAGTCCGGAATCCCCGAGAGCGTGGACACTCCCGCGCCGGTGAGCGCCACCGGTCGCTTGGCAGCCAGTATCGCGTCGATCAATCGTTTCATGGCGCATATTATACCATATTCGGGCCATTCTTGTCAAGGGGGCCGAAATTTTTTCATTTTTCCTCTTGATTTTTCCCCTGCTTTTATGATATAATATACCAATCTGCGCACAAAAGGGTGGCAGACGGGGCTGAAATCCCCGCAACCAAACAAACTGAAAAGAAGCAAAATGGCAATTCGCAAACCTACGGCTCCTACGGCGCGTTCCGCGGAAATGGCGGAAATTCTCGCGTCGGCTGGTCAGGAAGCCAAGTTCAAAAGCGGCAGCCTCATCGAAGGCTCCGTCACCGCTGTCAACGGCAGCGATGTGTTCGTAGACATCGGCTACAAGAGTGTCGGCACGGTTGGTGTCGAAGAGTTCGGCGGCGCCGACGTCAAAGTGGGTGACAAGGTCACCGTCATGCTGGTCCAGCTCGAAAACGACAAGACCGGCACGGTCGAAATCAGCAAGCGTCGCGCGGACGAGAAGATCCGTTGGGAGAAGATCCAGGCGCGCTACACCGAAGGCAGCGTGGTCACCGGCACCGTCAAGAGCGCGGTTCGCGGCGGCCTCCTCGTGCAGGTGGACGACGTCGAAGCGTTCCTGCCCGGCAGCCAGATCGAGGTCACTCCGGTCAAGGAGCTCGAGCCCTACGTGGGACAGACTTTCGAATTCAAGGTGCTCAAGATCTCCAACGAGCGCCGCAACCTCATCGTTTCGCGCCGCGAGCTCATCGAGGGCACGATGGCGGAGAAGCGTGCGGAACTGCTCGCCACGCTCCAGAAGGGCGAAATCCGCAAGGGCCGCGTGAAGAACATCACCGAGTTCGGCGCGTTCGTGGATCTGGACGGTCTCGACGGCCTCCTGCACATCACCGACATGTCCTGGGGTCGCCTCAAACATCCGAGCGAAATCCTCAAGATCGGCCAGGAAATCGACGTCATGGTGCTCGATGTGGATCGCGATCGCGAGCGGGTCAGCCTCGGTCTCAAGCAGACCCAGCCCAACCCCTGGGACGCCATCCAGGAGCAATTCCCGGTGGGCGCCCGCGTCAGCGGCAAGGTGGTCAACCTCGCGGCTTACGGCGCGTTCGTGGAAATCGCTCCCGGCATCGAAGGCCTCGTGCATATCAGCGAATTCAGCTGGACCAAGCGCGTGGCTCGCGCCAGCGACATGCTCAGCGTCGGCGACGAAGTGCAGGTGGTGGTGCTCTCCATCGATATGGAGAACCAGAAGATCGCGCTCGGCATCCGCCAGACGCAGGACAATCCTTGGGACACCGTCCAGGAGCGCTACCCGGTGGGCAGCCGCATCAAGGGCAAGGTCCGCAACTTCACCGCGTACGGCGCGTTCGTGGAGCTCGAAGAGGGTATCGACGGCATGATCCACATCAGCGACATGTCGTGGACGCGCAAGGTCAACCATCCGCTGGAAGTGCTCCAGAAGGGCCAGGAGGTGGAGGCCGTCGTTCTCGACGTCAACGCCAAGGAACAGCGCATCAGCCTGGGCCTCAAGCAGGCGCAGAACGATCCTTGGGCGGAAATCGCCGCCAAGTACCAGGTGGGCAGCGTCGTCAAGGGCAAGGTCAGCAAGGTGGCTTCGTTCGGCGCGTTCGTGGAGCTCGAGGATGGCGTGGACGGTCTCGTCCATATCAGCCAGATCAGCGACCAGCGCGTGGAAAAGGTCAAGGACGCGTTGGACGTGGGCCAGGAAGTGGAAGCTCGCGTCATGAAGGTGGACCGTGCGGAACGTCGCATTGGACTCTCCATCCGCGCCATGAACATGACCGAGGACGAGGTGAAGGCCATGATCGAAGGTCCCGGCGAGGAAACCGCGAAGGCGGACGAAACTTCGTCCAGCAGCAACTTCGGCGGCCTCGGTGCGGCGTTCGACAACGCTTTCGCCAACGTCGAATGGCAGCCCGGCAACTAATCAATTCAAACGAAAGGAACGCTTAAAATGTCCAGAGTTTGCGAGATTTGCGGCAAGGGGCCCGCTTCGGGCAACACGATCGTCCGCAAGGGTTCGCCCAAGTACAAAGGCGGCATCGGTCTGCACACGACCGGCATCACCAAGCGTCGCTTCCTGCCCAATCTGCAGGAAGTGCGCGTGTCCGACGGCAAGGGCAACACCAAGCGCGTCAAGGTTTGCGCCCGCTGCCTGAAGAACGGCAAGGTCGTCAAGGCTTAATCATTCACAATTAACCAAAAAGGAACAAACAAAATGGCTATCAAAGTTGGTATCAACGGTTTCGGCCGCATCGGTCGCATGGTTTTCCGTGCGGCGGTCGAGAACTTCGCTAATGACATCGAGATCGTCGGCATCAACGACCTGCTCGATCCCGACTACCTCGCGTACATGCTGAAGTACGACTCCGTGCACGGTCCCTTCAACCACGACATCAAGGTCGAAGGCAACACCATGACGGTCGACGGCAAGGCCATCCGCCTCACCGCCGAAAAGGATCCTACCCAGCTGAAGTGGGACGAAGTCGGCGCGGAGATCGTGGTGGAATCCACCGGTCTCTTCCTCGAGGACGCCAAGGCCCGCATGCACATCCAGGCCGGCGCCAAGAAGGTGATCATGTCGGCTCCTTCCAAGGACTCGACGCCCATGTTCGTGTACGGCGTGAACCACACCACCTACGCGGGCCAGGACATCATCTCCAACGCT
>JAFXXW010000019.1 GCA_017542055.1 Kiritimatiellia bacterium | reverse complement strand
CGGCCCCAAACCCATATCCAAAAAGAAATCCAACCTCGAAAGTGTCCGAATTCTGACGAACAACAATCAGCGCAACTCAAACAAAAGTGTCTTTTCTACTTGACGAACTGGGCTTCCCCCACCCTCCATTGGCCATTGGTACTGGTATTGGATGTTGGACCTGGATATTTGCACATTTGCACATTTTCCCTCTCTCCCAACTCCCCAACTCCCAATTGGCAATTGGTACTGGACTTGGCAACACTTTCACATTTCCACATTCCCCAACTCCAAAACTCCATAATAGATTCGCCTCATTCGCGACCACTCGCACCGGCCGCTAAACAGCCGGGAAGAAGCCGCGAGGGCGAATCAAGCCCAACGACACTCCTCAGTCGCCATGCAGGCCTTCGCGGTTGGTTACGCCTCAACTGAAGTTGGCTCGTTGAACAACGCATATTATATCATATTCCACCCAACCAAGTCAAGCGGAAAGTGAAATTATTTCAGGCGGATTGGATATTGGCGATAAAGTCGGATAGCCAATTCAACGCCGAAGCGCAATCAGGCAATACCGGAAGGTCGCCTTTCAATGCCGCATAAGCTTCGACCATCTCGCCGGACAAATTTACTTTTGGCGGCCAAGACTGCGCCTTGCGATTGGCGAATAAACGTTCGCTCACGCGCTTGAGTTCACGTAAATCCAGCATTTCGCGCCCGGCAATCAACTGAAGATCGATTACATCCTGTGCGCGAGGCGCTTTGATGTCGGTAGCACCGTGAATTTTCTGCGCCACCTGATGCACCAATTTCATAAGTGGCACTGGCCTAGGTTCCGGCAAATTCAATTGCGCAAAAATCAATTTGATGTACGGATCTAGCGGAACTTCGTCATACTCGTCTGCATCGCCCACCTCGTTATACGAAACCTCCATCCGCACCGAGCACCACGATTGGTTCTTATAGGTCAATCTCACTTCAAATGGCTGCATCACATAGGCTTCTGGGACATTTGCCGGATGGGCTTTGGGCAACTTGACCAATCGCCCGGAAAATAAACTCCAACCCTCCTCCAACCGGCGATTGAATTCTTCCACGAACCTCTCTTCATCCACTCGAAGGGCAGCATCGAAGTCGATAGTGTAGCGGGTTATTCCCGCGCCATAACGCAACTTGAGTGCCCCGCCGCCTCGCATGACCGCTCCATCGAGAAACTGGCCTACGATGATGCTGGACATCATAGTTCTGAGTCGCACTCCATTTTCGTTGGAATTCGTCAGTTTGCGGATGCCACGCTCGAGAAAAGCTACATTATGCGGAGGCTTCATCATGCACCTCCTTTATCAACTTGTCGCGCATCGCCGGAGTAAGATATCCGAGCCTCATCGCTTCCTCAATCGCCCCTATTCTCCTATCCTTACGAACCAGTCCGCGAGTCGACCTGATGGCGCTGGCAACTTCCTGCGATGGAACACCCTCGTAGTGCGCAACCACCATCGTTTCAGGCACTTTCACAACTTTAATACCATCACCAAGATTCCGGCGCACACGCCTAGGCGAGGCCACATATATGCAACTGGGATTGGTCGGCGCAAGCTTGAGCATCGCCAACACTGACTCGCCATAAAGATAGGCATCTTTCCCGACCGACAGTACCGCCACCACATACGGTTCCACCCCCGAAGGCGGATAAGTAGTCAGACGATAAACGCCATGTCCCTCCGACTCCAGCCGCCCCGACTTGACCCATCTTGCGATTTCATATGAAGCGATGCCAACTTCTTTGGCCGCTCCAGCCGTAAAATGGCCGTGCCAATCGGATGTCAGTAACTCCAACTGTTCAAAGTGTTTCATGTCAATTCAGTATCATTTTCGCCACTCTTTTGACAAGTTTTGATCTTGTTATCATATATTATATCATATCTTGGTGGAAATTGCAAGGAGAAAGTGCAGACACTCCACCACTCCCAACTCCAAAACTCCCCAATCGGTAAATCGGGGAATCGGTAAATCGGTAAATCGGTAAATCATACCCAATACAATCGCAAATCGAAAATCATAAATCGTAAATTCATTCAGTAAATCGGTAAATTCTTAATAGGAGACATTATGGAAAAGTTCAAGATGATCATGGAGGTCATTAACGCCTGCTTGCAGGCCATCTGGAACGCGTTATTCAAATCGTGACCTCCACCGGGGGCGGGGCAACCCCCCGCCCTTTTCACTTCTCACACTCCCCAACTCCAAAACTCCCAGAGATTCGCCCGCTTTGACTTAAAAAAGTATGCGCGCGCCACCCTCACCGCTTGCCCGCAGGCTTGCCGCCCTTCGCGGGCTTGAATTTTGGCAACTCCGTGAAGCAGCAAAGACGGAACCCGCTACCCATGTACGCACGCCGGCTCTCGCTGCCATTACGACTAGCGGAGCGAACTTCTTCGGCAAAGCTGTCATACGCCCCGCCCCGAACCACTCGCTCTTGCCTGATATCGCCCTTCCGGTCGACATTGCTTTGGCTGGGGCCAACCGGATCCTTGGCGAAGGTCGGCTGGAGGGGGCCAAGCCAATCTAGACACCATTCCGACACATTGCCATGCATGTCGTAAAGTCCCCAGGCGTTCGGCTTGTAGAGCCCCACCGTAGTGGCAAGATCCGCATAACCGCCTTTATTGTCTGGACGCGGATTAATCTTGTAACCCGATGGACGCGCATGCCCAGTAGTATTGCTGTTGTAACGTCCGACCTCGGCTACACTGGAGTCTTCATAGACGTTGGTGAGGTTCTTTCCGTTGTTGAGCGCGGTAGCGGTGCCGGCCCGGCAGGCATATTCCCACATGGCCTCGGTAGGCAGATCGAACGTATCGAGGCCGGTTTTGGCGCGCAAGATGCCTATGAACGAATCGGGGCGCACACTGGTGTCGGTCGGCCAATCGCCGCTGCCGCGGATTTCGTCCCAGCCTATGGTGTACATAGGGCGCATATCTCCTTTGCAACCCGTGCCCCGCCCCTTCACCCGATCTTCCAAGACCATGTTGAATTGCTTCTGCGTCACCTCGAAAACGCCGATATAGAAAGGCCTGGAGATGGTAACTTTATGCTGTGTTTCGTTCCAGTCAACCTTATCGTCAGGCCTGCCAACTTCATTCTTCGGGCTGCCCATCGTGAACGAGCCTTGCTTGATGCGGCGCAAAACGAGTTTGGTGGTTTTGTATTCGTCCGTCCAGCCGCCTGGCGGCTCCTTATTCAGATAGGTCACGGGAAACTTCTCTGCCTCCGGTCCGCCGGAAAGGTCGATTACCATGTAAAGTCCCGTGCCGGCCTTCGCCTTGGGGTTGGCGACCGCGGTAATGGATCCGGCCGCCATCAGCGCACACAGAATAATCAATTGCCGTTTCATACTAGGTGTATCCACTGCACAACACTCCTTAAAAGTAATTTATCTGCCGTATATTATATCATATACTCCCCAAAAGGTCAATACTGCTTTTTGCATTTTACCTTAGCGCTTGAATTGGCGGTCAGCCTTGGCAGAGGCCTTGGGCGCGCTTGACGCAGCCTTCCTTGGGGTGGCCGCCCGACTTGAGGCAATGGTAGCAGATTTCGTTCTCGAGCGGCTTGCCGGCAAAGTAGGCGTCGAGATTGTCGAGCGTGGTCTGCGCGATATTGGACAGCGCCTCGCGGGTCAGGAACGCCTGGTGCGAGGTCAAAATGACGTTGGGCATGGAAACGAGGAGCGACAGCGTCTTGTTCTGTCGCGTCACGTCCGAGCGGTCCTCGTAGAACCACTCGCTTTCCTCTTCGTACACGTCGAGGCCCGCGCCGCCCACCTGGCCGCTCCGGAGCGCCGCAAGCAAGGCATCGCTGTCGATAAGGCCGCCGCGAGACGTATTGATGAGCGTCATGCCGGGCTTGACTTTTTTAAGCGTCTCGGCATTGATGAGGTGATGCGTCTCGGGGACGAGCGGACAATGGAGCGAAACGACGTCCGACTCCGCGAGGAGTTGGTCGAGGCTTACGTATTCGAGCCCGGTGGCCGGATTGGGGAACGCGTCGTACGCGATCACCCGCATGCCGAAACCCTTGCAGATGTCGGCGAAGATGCGACCGATCTTGCCCGTGCCCACGATGCCGGCCGTCTTGCCGTGCAGGTCGAAGCCGGTCAGCCCCACGAGCGAGAAGTTGAAGTCTTTCGTGCGCGCGGCCGCCTTGTGGATGTGGCGGTTGAGCGTGAGGAGGAGCGCGGCGGCGTGTTCGGCCACCGCATACGGCGAATAGGCCGGGACGCGCACCACCGTGAGACCGAACTCGTTGGCCGCCTGGAAGTCCACGTTGTTGTAGCCGGCGCAGCGCATGGCGAGAATCTTCACCCCGCGTTTGACGAGACCTTCCACCACCGCGCGATCGATCTCCGCGTTGACGAAGGCGCAGGCGGCGTCGAAGCCCTCCGCCAACGGCACGGCCGGGGCCTTGAGTCGCGTTTCGAAATAGCTGATGTCGTACCGGCCGTTATTGGCCCGGTCGAACGATTCCTTGTCGTACGGCTTGGTCTCGAAAAATGCGACTTTTTTCATGGGTTTGGCTCCGTTGGGGGTGGGGGAAGAAATTCGGTTACGCGCGCGGTTTTTCGGCCCCGCGCCTGAGCGAGGCGGCGTTGGCGGCGTTGAGGAGATAGAAGACGATCAAGAGGAGACTCACGCCCGCCAGACCCCAGGTGCGGAAGACCGGCAGCGCCACCTGGTTGCCCACGAGTCCCGCCACGCCCCAGGCCGACAGCGCCGCGCCGTGGATCTTGGAGATGTCGGTCATGCCGTAATGGTCGGCGAGCACGGCCGGCAACACCGAAAAGCCCGCGCCGTAGCAGGCGGGAATCACGACAAGCGCGACGGCCAAGAGCACCGGCACGAGCGACGACACCATCACGCCGGCGGAAATGCCGAGAATGATGAGAAGAATGTTGACCCGGCGCTTCAGTCTATCCGACCACCACGCGAAGAAGAAGCGGCCCGCCCCGTTCATGAGTCCCATCAAGGTGAGGACGAGCGTCACGAAACCTTCGGAATAGGACGGCACCGTAGCCATCAGCTGCTTGGCGAGCGGAATGAGGCAAAGTCCGCAGGAAATGTTGAGGAACATGAAGAGCCACACGCGCAAAAACCACGTGTCCTTGGCGAGGCGGCGATACGAAAAGACCAGCTGCGGCAGGGAGTGGCCGAACGTGGTCTGCACCACCGCCGGCTTCTTGAGGAGCAGCGCCGAAACGACCATCGGCACCGCGTAGAACACGGCGAACACCACGAAAACCTTGGTGATGCTGAACACCTCGAAGCCCTCGAAGCGCAGCGTGAAGAGTCGGGAAGCGAAGCCGAAGCCCTTGTAGAGGAGCGTGCAAAGCGAAGAGCCGAGCCCGAACGAGATGATGGGCACCGCAGCCGCGATGGCCTTGGCGTGGGGGAACCAGAGCATCATCGTCTTGACGGGGGAGATGTAGATGATGCCGGTGCCCGTGCCCAGCAAAAAGCCGTAGCCGAGATAGATGAGGGCGAGGCTCTTGGCCTTGACGCCGAGCGCCGTCACCAAAAGTCCCGCGATGAACAGCCCCGTGCCCAACAGCGTCGAAAGCTTGATGTTGCGCTCCACGATCTTGCCGAAAAACGCCGCGCCCATGCCCAGGAAGAAGATCCCGAGCGAAAACGCAAACTGCACCTGCGCGCGAATGGCGGTGGCGTTTTGGGGATTCAAGTACTGCGCGACGGGGTCCGAAAAAATCGTAAAGGCGTAGATTTGGCCCACCGAAACCGCCAGCAGAAAAGCCGGAAGCACGGCGCGGACGAATCGGTTGGAGCTGAAAGAGTTTTGCATAGCGCGGTCGGTTCCTTTGCTTGAATGGGACGGTCAGCGGATTTGACTCCTGAGCGCGGGGTCGAGCCGGTCGCGCAGATAGTCCGCGAGATGGTTGAACGACAGCACCAGGAGGAAGATGGCCAGCGTCACGAAGGCCATTTCCCACCAGATGCCCTGCCAAAGCCGGAGCCGGGCGTTGTTGATCATCACGCCCCAGCTGGGTTCGCCCTGGATGCCGATGCCGAGAAAAGAAATGAAAACTTCGGTCGACACGGCCGAGGGGAAACGGATGGAAAACTGGATGAGAATGATGTGCGCCACGTTGGGCAGGATGTGGCGGAACATGATGCGCAAGGGCGAATAGCCCAGCACCTTGGCGGCCTGCACGTAGGCCCGGTCGCGATGCTTGATTACTTCGGCGCGGATGGTTCGGCACACCCCCACCCAGGTGGTGAGCCCCACGCCCATGATGATGCCCAGGATTCCCTGCCCGAACACGAGCGAGATGGCCAGAATGAACAGCAATCCCGGCATGGAGGCCACCGTGGCGCAAAGCCAGAGCACGAGCGAATCGGTCTTGCCGCCGAAGTAGCCGCCCAAGAGTCCCAGCAAAACGCCCAAGGGAATGGCGATGGCGGACGTCATGATGCCCACGATGAACGCGATGCGCGCACCCTGCGTCAGCCGGAGCGCCACCGATCGGCCGAGATTGTCCGTGCCCAGCCAATGGCCCGCGCCGGGCGGCAGATAGCGCTGCGAAGTATCCACCCGGTTGTAGGCGGGGGTGACGTCGCGCAAGCGCGCCACCCGGTACTGCACCTCGCCGAACGTCGCCGCCAGGAGAAAGGCGAGGAGAACCGCGAGCGAAAGTTTAACGGACAGCTTCAAGAACGAGGTCCACCACTTGTTCCAACGTGAGATCGGACGAGTCGATTTCCGTCACGCCGTCGGCCTTCTTGAGCGGAGCGTACTGGCGGGTGGAATCGATCCGGTCGCGCGCCAGGAGCGACGCCTTGACCGCCTCTTCGGACTGGTTGGCGATGCCCTTTTCCACCTCTTCCTTCTGGCGACGGCGCGCCCGCGCTTCGGCCGAAGCGGTGAGGTAGAACCGGTAGGGGGAGTCGGGGAAGACGGCAGTCGTGATGTCGCGCCCTTCCACCACCAGATCGCCAAAGCGCACGAGCGAACGCAACAGGTCCGTCACCCGGTCGCGCACGGCCTTGACCGCGGCCACATGCGAGGCGTGCGCGTTGATTTCCGGCGTGCGGATCCGGTTGCCGGGAATCTCGCCGTCCACGTAGTAGACGATGGCGCCGTTTTCGGGTCGGCAGTCGATTTTCACCGAGGGGGCGAAAGCGGCCACCGCGTCGGGGCTCAAAGTGTCCACGCCCTTGACCAACGCCTGCCAGGTGAAAATGCGATAGAGGGCGCCCGAGTCCACGTGCAACATCCGGAGGCGTTCGCCCACGATGCGGGAAACGGAAGACTTGCCGGCGCCCGAGGGGCCGTCGATGGCGATTACTTTGGTCATGGTATCTCCTGCCATATGGTGAGAACGGTGTACAAAACGAAAAAGCCTATCCAGATCGCGCCCGAGAGTCGCGAAACGCGTCCGCGCCGGCCGAAAAGCGCGAGGGTGAGCGAAACAAGGAAAATGGCCGGCAGATCTCGTCCCGTCACGTGGGCGGAAAAGCCTTGCGCGCCGTTGAACACGCAGGCGATGCCCACCACCGCCAGCATGTTGAACAGATTGGAGCCGATGATGTTGCCGATGACGAATTCGGTCTGGCCGCGCCGGGCGGACTGGATGGCGGCGGCCAGTTCCGGGAGGGAGGTGCCTACCGCCACCACCGTGAGCCCGATCATCAATTCGGAAACGCCCATCGCCCGGGCCAGATCGCACGCGCCGTAGACGAGGAGCTGGGAAGATCCCACCAACACCACCAGTCCCAACAATAGCTTGGTGGCGGCCAACGGAATCCGCACGGGAGACGCGGTCTCTTCCGGCTGGGGCACGGCCCGGTCGCGAGTGTACCAGCAGTAGAACGGGAAGAAGCCGGCGAATACCGCAAGAAGCAATAGCGCATCCAGTCGCGATACTACGCCATCCGCCAACAAGAACCAGGACAAGAGGCTGATCGCCGCGAGCGCGGGACCGGCGAACATCACCGCCCGGCGCTTGACGACGAGCGGAAAGATTACGGCCGAAACGCCGAGAATGGCCGCCACGTTGAACACGCAACTGCCGTACGCGTTGCCGAGCGAAAGATTGGCGCGATTGCCGAGTCCGGCCATGAGACTGACGCACAGTTCGGGCGCGGACGTGCCGAAACCGATCACCACCATGCCGATGACGAACGGCGACACCTTGAAGCGGCGCGCCAGCATGGCCGAGCCGTCCACGAACGCATCCGACGAGCGCTCCAGCAAAACGAGGCCCAAAACGACCCAAACGGCAGAAAGTATCAGCTCAGTTGCCATTAAGGTCGCAGTCCTGGTGAGGATCCTCCACCACGTTGTAGCGCCGGACCGGTCGATCCTTGCCGCCGGCCTGCAGCGTCACGATGTCGCCCTCGCGACTCATCGTTTGCTCGCCGCGCACGAGATGGTGCTTGCGCTCGGCGAATTCCTTGAAATCGGCCTGATCGCTGCCGTAGCCGTGATAGCGGGTGGAGATGACGGAGGGCTGCCCTTCCCTACCCTCGAAGCGCGGCAGCAAGCTTACGCCGTCGCACTGCTCCGGCACGGGAACCCCGGCCAGATCGGCCAAGGTGGCCATCCAGTCCGTACTGATCGAGGGGGTGGAGTCGGTCTTGACCGGGAAACCGCCCTTCCGCCATACGAACGTAGGCACGCGCATGCCGCCCTCGTAGACGTCGCGCTTGAGCCCGTCGAAAGGTCCGGTGGACCCGAACGCGCGGGTGTCGGCGCCATATTCGTCGGCGGGGCCGTTGTCGGACGTGAAGATGATGATGGTGTTCTTGTCGATTCCGAGTTGGGCGAGACAATCCATCAAGTCGGCGAGCGCCGTGTCGAGCCGGGTGATGGCGGTGGCGTAACGCTGCATGTTTTCGTCCGGGCAAGCGCGGTACAGCGGATCGATCCAGGTGTTGCGCGCTTCGAGCGGTTCGGGACTTGGCGGCCAGGAGACGCCTTGGGCCGGATATTCGCGTCCCGGCACGTGCAACGCGTGCCTGTTCGGGAGCGTGTGGTCGGATCGACCGGAACCGTGAATGGTGTTGACGGCGAGATACAGGAAGAACGGACGCTCGGGATCTTCGCGCACGGCCTCGGCGATGTCGCGCTTGGCCCGGGCCACGAAAAGGTCGGTGGAATAGACGCCTTCGGCCGAGCCCGTCACTTTGGTCCGGTTTTCCCAGATGCCCATGTAGGCCCCGTTCATGAAGCCGTCGTAATGGTAATAGGTATGGCCGGCCAGATGGTCCAGGAAGCCGTAGTAGGAGTCGAAGCCCTTGTCGAGCGGATGGGCCGAAACCGGCCGTCCCGATTCTCCGCCGCCGGCCACGCCCCACTTGCCGATGGCCATCGTGCGGTAGCCCGCGCGCCGCATGACGGAGCCGAGGGTTTCCGGTTCCTTCAGGGGATGGTCGAACATGTTGTTGCGCACGGAGCACTTGTCCTGCCGCACCCCGGTCAGAATGGAAGCGCGGGAAGGCGCGCAAACCGGCGCCGCGCAGTAATGCTGCGGCAGCGTGACGCCCTCGCCGGCCAACCGGTCGAGCACGGGGGTGTGGATTTTGAGCTGCGAGGCCACCGGACGGCTGTTCTGGAAGGTCCAGCCCACGTCGCCGTAGCCCAGATCGTCCGTCAGGATGAAGATGACGTTGGGTTTGGCGTGCAGCCGCACCGCCGCCGTCAACAACAAAACGAAAACGGCAAGAATCACTTTTTTACGCATGTCTGTCCATCGCGAGAATCTTTTACGGCATAGCCCAGCGCGGCGATGGCGTCGCGCAGGCGATCTGATTCGGCCCAATTCTTGGCGGCGCGGGCCGTCGCACGTTCGGCGAGCAGCGCCTCCACCTCGTCCGGCAGTTTCTGGCCGGCAGGCTCGGTCTTGCCGAAGAAAATGACGCCCAGCACCCGGTCCATTCGTTTGAAGACGGAAAGGACGCTCCCGCCATTGTGCGAATTCACGTCGCGCACCAACGCGAACAGCGCGGCGAACGCGCCGGGAAGGTTGAGGTCGTCGTTGACGGCTTTGGCAAAATCGTCCAGGTGTTTGAGGGCCCAATCGGGCGCTTCGCCGTCGGTGCAGAGCGCCACCGACCGGTCGACGCGCTCGAGCGACTTGCGCGCGTCCTCCAACGCCGAAAAGGCGAAGTTGAGGCCGGTGCGATAGTGGGCGTTGATGAGCACGTAGCGGATTTCGCGTCCCGTATAGCCTTTCTCCAGCAAATCGCGCAGCGTAAAGAAGTTGCCGGCCGACTTGGACATCTTCTCGCCGTTCACGCGCAAGTGGGCGCAGTGCATCCAAGTGCGCACGAACGGCTTGCCGGTGGCGGCTTCGGCCTGGGCGATTTCGTTTTCGTGGTGGGGGAAGAGATTGTCGATGCCGCCCGTGTGCATGTCGAAACTTTCGCCCAGATACTTCATGGACATGGCGGAACACTCGATGTGCCAGCCGGGGCGGCCGCGTCCCCAGGGGGAATCCCAACCGACGGGACCGTCGCTTTCCTCCCAGGCTTTCCACAGCGCGAAATCGCCCACGTTCTCCTTGTCGTATTCGTCGGCGGCGCAGCGCGCGCCGGTCTGCTGGTGGTCGAAATCGATATGCGCCAGCTTGCCGTAGCCGGGGAACTTGCGCACGTTGAAGTAGACCGAGCCGTCTTCCGACCGGTAGGCGATGCCCTTGGCCATCAGCTTTTCGACGAGCGCGATCATCTCCGGGATGTGGTCGGTGGCGGCGGGATAGACCTCGGCCGGCTCGATATTGAGCGTCTTCAGGTCGGCGAAGAACGCGTCCTTGTAGGTTTTGGTGTAATCCGCAAGCGGCACCTTGGCGGCGTTGGCGCCGCGAATCGTCTTGTCGTCCACGTCGGTGAGATTCATCACCTGGCGCACCTTCAAGCCGTTGAACTCGATGACGCGGCGAAGCACGTCTTCGAAAGTATAGGCGCGGAAGTTGCCGATGTGGGCGAAGTTGTAGACGGTGGGACCGCAGGTGTAAAGCCGGATTTCGTCGCCTGCGAGCGGTTGGAGCTCCTCGTCCTGGCGGGTTAGCGAATTGTATACTTTCATTGCTTGATCATTCTCCGGTACTTGTTGACGGTGCGACGGGCGAACTTGAACCCGGCCGCCTGCATGAGCCGGGAGAGCTTGAGGTCCGACAAGTCCGCGTTGGCGGGATCGGCCAGGAGTTTTTTGAGATATTCCACAGGCGAATTGTCCTTGGCGGAAAAGAGGTCGCGCATGCGCACGAGTCCGCGCGGAGTGCTGAGATATTTGCGCTCGGCCGTCCGCGAAACGGTGGAAAGCGAGCATTTGGCCAGATTGGCCACCTCGCGCATCTTGAGCGGTTTCAAGGGACCGCCGCGCAACAGATGGTCCGCCTGGCGATCCACCACCGCCCGCGCCACCATTTCCAGCGTGTCGAAACGCTTGGCGACGGCGTTCTGGAGCTCGCGCACGTGCGAGAGCATGTCCTGGGCGTAAGCGCGCACTTCCGGGTCCAGCGTGGCGTCGCCCGCCATGTTGACGTAGGCCGGCGAAACCTTGATTTCCGGAATGGTGCCGTGCTCGACGGTGACCGAGCCGTCCCGGCCCACGATGATATCGGGCACGATGTAGTCGGTCTTGGCCGAAGAGTAGTGCGATCCCGGTTTGGCGTCGAGACAGGCCAGCAGCCGGGAGGCCAGCACCTGGGTGTCGCGCGAAAGTTGGGTTTTGCCGGCCAGCACGTCGTCCAACCGCAGAATGACCGCTCGCGCGGCCTCGCGATCTTGCTTGGGGATTTTCTCCAGTTGCGCGAGAAAACATTCGGAAAGCGTCCGCGCGCCGCACCCCAGGGGATCGAGCGTCATCACCAATTGGCGGGCGCGTTCGCCCTCCTCGTCCAGCTCGTCGCCGGCATAGCGTCCGTTTTCGTCGAGATTGCCGATGATTTCGATCGCCTTTTCGCGCAAGGGTCCCTCGGTTCCGGTGTAGGCCAGTTCCTTGACGAGATGCTCGAACAGCGACTCTTCCGCCTGCAGATTCTCGAATATGAACGCGTTGTCGCCGGAGAGCGAGGCGGCGGACTGGGGTCGCCAGCCGGGAGGCAAGTCGAATTTGCAGTCGGCGAGCGCCGGATTGGTTTCCGTCTGGCGCCGGAGCTCCTCGTGCAGATCCCGGATGGGCATGCGCAGAAAGTTGAGCCCCATCCACATCTTGTAGGAGAGGCGGGCGGTCTGTTTCTGCGCCATGCCGGCGCGCGGGGTCATGCTCAGCGCCATGGGTTGCTGCGCTCCTTGACGGCGGATTCCGCGTGACGCTCGGTGACCAGAACCGGACGCGTGTAGCCGTTCTGGGCCAGATACGCCATCAGCATCCTGGCGGGTTTGAGATCGGTCACGTCGTTGTCCACCCGGATATGGATTACGCGCGTGACCGGCACTTCCAGATCCTGGAGCGATTCCAGGATGTACCTGGCCGAAGCCGGCTGGCCATTGACGTAAAAGCCGGTGGTCTTGACCTCGATGGACGGATGCTTGGCGTCGAGCTCCAGCATCCGGTCGGTCACGCAGCCGGCGAACAACGTCGCCAGCGCCAGCAATGCAAGAAACTTACGCACGCGCCAACAGCAATTTTTCCACCCTGACGGCATCTTCCGGAGTGTCCACGCCAACGCCCTCGTCGGCGGTGCGCACCACCGCGATCTTGGCGCCCATGTAGAGCGCGCGGAGCTGTTCGAGCTTTTCCGTCTTTTCGAGCTCGCACTGCGGTTCCTTGATGTAGCGCTTGAGGAAGCTGCCCCGGTAGGCGTAGATGCCCAGGTGCCGCACATACAAACCGGACTTCAGATCGGGGGTGCGATCGCGGTCGCAAGGAATGGGGGCGCGGGAGAAATAGAGCGCGGAATCGTCGCGGTCCAGCACCACCTTGACCACGGTCTTGGCGTTGTAGTCCTCGAGCGTCTTTATGGGGGTCACGGCGGTCGCCATCGAAAAAGCGGGGTTGTCGCGCAGCTTCATGACGAGTTCGTCCACGAGCTTGGGATCGATCAGCGGCTCGTCGCCCTGGATGTTGACGAGAATGTCGTCATCCGCGAAATCGCCGGCGGCGCAAGCGATGCGATCGGTGCCGGAAGGCAGTTCCGAGGGCGTCATGACGGCCTTGCCGCCATTCGCTTCGACCGCCTGGACGATGCGTTCGTCGTCGGTGGCCACCAACACTTCGTCGAGCGTGCCGGCGCGCTTGACCGCCTCCACCACCCAGGCCACCAGGGGCTTGCCCGCCAGCATCGCGAGCGGCTTGCCGGGGAACCGGCTGGATCCGAAACGACTAGGGATTATTCCGTAGATTTTCATTTCCTCCCACCTTTACTTTCATTAAGAAGATACGACGGTAAATCTCGATTCGACGCAACTGGCGCTCGAGCGACCACATCACGAAGCGCCACTTCTGCTTGAAATGGAAATGGGCCGGCAGTCCCGGATCGAACCGCTCGAAGCGGTCGCGCAACGTGGAGAGCTTCCACGCCATCGCCTGCGTCCGGAACTCGAAGCCCTCCATGAACCGCTCGGCCAGTTCCGCCATGCCCACTTTGTGCTTGCGCTGGAACAGCTTGAGACTGTGCGCGTAGAAGCCCATGTAATAGTTGGCCATGTTGCGCAGGTTCTCGTCCGTGTAGTCCAGGCACGGCCAGCCGAACGCGCCCCGGATGGAGCAGGTGGCCACCGCCTTGGGCATGATGCGCTGCTGCATGTTGTTGTATTCGAACTCGTAGATTTCCTTGTTGCCGAAAAGCGGCGTCTCGGAAACGGGGTCGAATTTCTTCATCACCATGTTCTGCGCGGCGGCGTCGCCCATCAGCATGGCGAGCGCCAGCACCGCCTCGGTCTCCTCCACGTTGGAGTCTTCCATCGAGGTGAAGTAGTTGGTGGGGATGGACTCCACCGGTTCGCCCTCGCAGCGCGAGCGGATGTAGTAGTCGAGCGGACGGCCGTTGAATTCGCCGCGCCGCCTAAGCAGCATGTACCAGGGCAGGTTGACCCCCAGCGCCTTCAAGGCCCCGATGCGGGAAGTCACGTACTGACCGTAACCGCGCTGGCGCTGGACGATGCGCTTTTCGATGAGCGACTCCTGCAACGGACGGATGTTGGTGGTGTAGACCACTTCGCGCGTTTTGCCCTGGCCCACCTTGACCTCGGTTTCGTCGCCCTTGGTGTGGAGCTCGTAGACGTTGACGGAAGTGAGCAGTTCGTCCTTGGACAGGATGATGCGCAAATTGGAAATGAGAATCTTGGTGCGGTCGTCGATGCCGGGATGGAACGTGGGGACCCCGTTCCGGTAGGTGGCGCCGGGCAGCGCCGTCCGGCGATCGTCGAACGCCAGGGACGATCCGTCGCCCACCACCGAATAGATTTCGCCCGACACGTGCATGTACAAGGCTTCGATGAACGCGTGGGAGGTTTCGTCCTTGAACTCCGGCTGCGTGAGCAGCGATTCGTACAGATCCACGATGCCGTTGATGCGCTTGACGATGTGGTCTTGCGCGATCCTGGCCAGCACGATGGACTCCATGAGTTTGTCCAATTCCGGCACGATCCGGTCCATCCCCACGCCGCGCGCGAGACCGAACAGTTCGATTTCGTGGTGGCCCCGGTATTTCGGCATCCGCACGAAGGAATAGCGGTTGCCTTCGTGCACGGCCACCATCTCCTTGAGCGCCTCGATGAACTTGGGCAGCTTTTCCGGGTCGGCCGCCAACGCGGCGAACTTCTTGAACTCCGGGAAAGTGAGGAAATGCACGCCGCGCGAAGAATGGTAGTAGCGAAGCTTGCTGGCGATGCGCTTCTTGGACGCCTCCAACGCCAGTTTCATGCCCGACTCGGTCCAGGCGAGCGGCTTGACCCGCCATTCCTGGCCCAACGCCCGGTAATGGTCGAGCGTGATTTCGTTGCGGTCGAGCATTATGATGTCGTCCAGCCCGAAATCGCCGGTCTTGAGCAGCCATTCGTCGGACCGGAACAGCTGTTTGCTGGCCACGTCGCGCTGGGAGATCTCCAGCACGTCGTTGACGATGTTGGCGCAAAGGACATGCTTCATCATCACTTCTTCGCGCGCTTCCGGCTTGAGATGCGAAAGCTTCCAGAACCGGCCGTCCAGCACTGGGAAAGCCGCCACCGAATGGTTGCCGGTGGTGATGGTCATGACCATGCCCTTCTGTCGGCGCCGGAGATATTCCTTGGGGATGATCAGCACCGACGGGCGCACGGAGAGATGGTTGTGGATGTTGTCTTCGAAAATGAACGTGTCGTCGCCGAGGTCGAACGCCTTGAACGTGCGCTCGCGGCCCATGGCGACGGTGGTCACCGAATTGGGGCGACGCTTGCCGGTTTTCCGGATCCGGGCGATAAAAGCGCGATAACTACCCATGATGATGCCCCCCGCAACCGCAATGGCCGTCATGGTGATGATGGTGGCGATGCTCCTCCTGGGCGATCAGCGTTTCCGCCAAGGCCGCGAGGGCGTCGAGTCCGATTTCGTCCGCCACCGCCAAGAGATTGACGAGCGCCGGCTCCACGTACCGGCAAAATTCGTGCTTGCCCACCGAAGCGAGCCGCCCGTACGCCCCCAGACACTGCACCAGCCGCTGGCATGCGGCGTAAGGCAAGGCCTCGACGATCGAATCGTCGCCGGACGCCTTGACGTAAAGCTTGACGAGCGCCTTGCGTTCGCCCTCGGAAAGCGTGATGTAAGGATCGTACAGGAGCGAGGCCAGATCGTAGGCGGCAGGACCCTTGCGCATGCCCTGATAGTCGATGATCGCCATCTGTCCCGCCCGGTTCCACAAAACGTTGGTGGACTGGAAATCGCGATGGACGAGCGCCGGGGGCAATTTCAGCAGATAATCGGCCACCTTGTCCAAATCCGCTTTCACCGCCGGCTCCAGCTGCAAAGTGAAGCGCCGGCCGAGGCAATACTCGGCAAAAAGGTCGTGCTCCCACCCGTAGAGCTTCCGGTCGAACGGCGGCTCGAGTTCCAGGTCGCCGGTGTCCAGCGCGTTGAACCGGGCCAACACCTCCACCACTTTCACGTAGCGTTCGAGCGTGTAGCCGCCATCGCCGCAATAACTCATGGCCAGCGTTTTTGCTTCCGGCAAATCCGCCTTCAGATCCGGCACCGGAATGCCATGCCCGGACAGAAAACGGGTGTGCCCCGCATAACGGGCGTTCTCTTTGCGCGACGCGTCGTCGTAGACGATCACGATATCGTCGTCGGAGCGGAAAAACACCCGCTCGCTGCCGCGCGCGCCCAAAAACGAAATATTCTCGTACTCGTGTCCGGCCGCCTCCAGCGCCTGGAATTGCGGCAGAAACCTGAGCGCGTTGTCCGGTCCGTCGGTGTTGACCCCGATGTAGGATTCGATCGTGCCGGCGTCCGTCCACAACAGGTCTTCCAGTTCCACGCCCTGGACGAAGCGACCGGCCAGCATGGCCTTTTCGTACGCTTCGATGATGGTGGAAAAACATTCCGGCCGGACGAAATCGAGAATGTCAGCTTTAAGCGCGGCGAAACCGAGATAGGTAAAGGAACCCTCGCAACCTGGCTCGGGACTTTTCCAGTTAACCACCAGATTCTGCGCTGGCTCCAGCTCGATCGTCCGGGGGCCCAGCGTCCGGCTGACCAGCGCCGCGCCGATGCAACCTGGGGGGATGGCAGGCTTCCAGTCCGACCCGCCCTCCAGCACGATATCGCCGTTGACGAGATAGAAATCGTCCTGCCCGATCCATTCGCGCAAAGGATTGAGCACGCCGCCGGTACCGAGGATTTCCGGCTCGTAGCTGGGCATGCACCCGTTGGCCCGCGCCCAGTCGTCCACCTGTTCGTGCAGGTAGTGCGAATTTACCGCGATCTCCTCCACGCCCATTTCCTTGAGCCGGTCCACTATCCGTTTCAACATCGGCTCGCCCCATACCGGCAACATCGGTTTGGGGGCCGCGCAAGTGAGCGGACGGAGCCGGGTGCCGAGACCCGCGGCCAGAACTATGGCTTTCTTGATCATCGATATTGGATATGTTGGCGCTGGGCGCGCATCCGGGGTTCTTCCAGATAGAGCGAATACCACTGGTCGCCGAGGCCGCTGTTGCTGAAGTGGGCCACGCGATTGTTCATCAAAAGCCCGTGATTGCGCTTCAAGGTGGCGTCATCGGACTTTTTGAGCGCCTCGGTCAGCGTCCGGAACGCGCCATCCGCGTCGTTCTGCCGCACCTGCATCCACGACATCGCCGCCGCCGGCAGCACGTTGCCGTTGTACGCGGTTTTGCGCACGGCCTTGCGGTAGACCTTGGCGATTTCCGCCATGTCGGGTCCCAGCATGTAAAGTCGCGCCATCTTCATGGCCGCCATGGTCGGATCCATCACGATGGCCTTGGGCAGGAGCTTGTCCACCGCCTTGAAATCCTTGACCATCCAGTTCAACTGGAACTTGGCGGTGGCGATCTGACGGTCGATGAGCGGCACCCAAAAACGGTACTTGCCCAAAACGTCGGTCTGCTTCAGCGCTTCGCGCACGAAGACTTTGGTGTCTTCCAGAATCTCCTTCTGCGCCGATTTCATGGAAGACGGCGGCCGGGTCTGCCAACGCCGGTATTTCTCCTTGATCTTGGCCTGGCCGGCTTCGAGGATGCGCTGCACGCCGGCCATGTCCGCCTTGATCCGGCGCTGGAAGAAAACCCCAAGCCCCAGTTGCGTCAGCACGAGACCGGCGACGCCGGCGAAAATCGACCACCCGCGTCCCCAGTCCAGACCGAAGAACGCGCCCGCAAACACGCCGGCTCCCGCCAGCAACGCCAATATCAACGTAATCATTTTCTGGTCTTTCTTTCGATGCCCACTTCCGAATCGAATTCCGCGTCGAGCTTCTTCGCGACTACGGCGCCGTCCAGCGGAATCCGGACGAAACTTTCATAGGGCTGGTCGCCCGCGAGCCCCTTGAGCGAAAACGCGATCGAATCCGGCGCGCCCTTGACGCGTCCGATTATGTCCACGCTGTTGCCCCGGTAGAGGTTGCGCAAAAGCGAAGGATACGCCTCGGCCGGCGAATCGGAAGCGAACACCACCCGCAAGTCGGTCACTACCGGCATCTTGAAGCGGTTGGCGAACACGTCGATATCGTCGCCGGCGAACGCGCGATCCTTGAAGAACCCTTCCCGGTAGATCATCGATTCGCCGCGATTGCCGCGCGTCAACACGTCGATGAGCTCCTTGTTGGCGCTGGACTTGACCCCGTACATGTATACGGAAATAAGTCCGTCGTTCAACTCCGAGAAGCGCGAAAGTATCTGCGCCGTTTCGCTCACGCCCGCGTTGGCGTCGCCGTCGGTCACCACCAAAGCGATGAGCGGACGCTTGGGGTCGCGCGGCAAGGTCAACACCGACTTGATCACCCCGAACACGTCCGTCCAGCCGTGCAGCACCCGGTTGTCGATCCAACGGTCGGCATAGGCGAAACTGGCGGCGTTGCAATCCTGCCAGCTGGTGAACGCATACTGGAACTTGTCGCTGAACGCCACGATGTTGAACCGGTCGCCCGTGTTGGTGCCGTTCACGAGCAGGCGCTTGATGGCGTCCTTCACCGACGCCAACCGGTCGCGTCCGACCGAAGGCGAAGTGTCGATCAACACCACTATATCCTTGGCGACGATCGGCAAATCCGGCTTGGGGGTTATCGTGACCTTGAAATAGGTGTAGGCGTCCTTCTGCTGCCGGGCGACGGAAAAATCCACCACCTCGGTTATCTCCTTGGCGTCGAGCGCGTCGATCAGATTCTTGACCGCCGCCTTTTCGGCTTCCACGATCGACTCGTTGACGTCGGGCAGCACCGAATCGACCGGTTTGAAATCGGGCGCCTTGTCCTTGACCAGCTTTTCCGGCTCGTCCTGGGCCACCGAAACCGACTCTTCGAAAGTTTCGAAATCCGGCGCGATGTCGTCCGGCGCGACGATTTCCTCCGGTTCCACGGACATTTCCATCTTGGGCGGAATCGTGGCCGCCACGATCGTCTCCGGCGCCTCGAAAACTATCTTTTCGCGGATTTCCTCGTTCTTGCCGGCGGTCACGATTATCGGCATGGTGTCGAAAACGTTCGGCGCCTCCAGAATCTTGTAGCTTTCGATTTCGCGGGAAATTTCGGCCGGTTCCGGCGCCGACAGCTGCGCGTTGTCGTCGAGCGGGATGTGGTTCATCGTGCTCAGGACGGACAGCTTGAGCAACTCTTCGTCGTTGATCTCCGGCGCTTCCTTTTTGGCCTCTTCGTCCTCCATGAGGCTCATCTCCGTCAAGTCCCCGTCCGGCGGATTTTCGCGCTGCACCGTGTTGACGTGACGCTTCACCCTGGCCAGTCCGCGCGCCACCGAAGTCATCACCTTGGGCCGCGCCCAGAACATCAGCGCGATGTGGACGATGATGGATACGGCGAGCGCGATTATCAGCACGTCCCGGCGACTCATCGGCTTTCCTCCGCTATGCGTTCGGCTTCGGCGGCGAACGGCGTCTGGTCGAACAGCGTGGCCACCACCGTGGCGTAGCCGCTGGCCTTCTCCTTGTCGCCTTGCCCCGCCGCCACCTTGGCCAGATTGAGATACGCCTCGGCCCGGGCCAGCACGTCGTTCTTGTTGAGATCCACCGCCTTCACGAGCGTCTTTTCCGCCTTGTCGAATTCGCCGTTTTCGGTCTCCAACACCCCCAAACGCAACACCGTCTTGGGCAGTTCGTCCGTCTCCACCAGTTCATCGATCGCGCTACGGTAGGCTTCCATCGCGGCCCGGTAGTTCTTTTCGCCGTCTTCGATCGACCCCAGCAGCGAATAGCCGGCCTGCCGCCATTCCGGCGCTTCCGAATCGATCAGCGCCTTGGCGCATTCCTTGGAGTTGATGAGCTTGCCGACAGTGAACGCCTTCTTGGCCGACATCCGGGCGGCCGCGCCGTTGGCCACCAGATCGCGATACTCGGCCTGGGCCGTTTCGATATTTCCGCTGTTGTATTCGAAATCGGCGATGATCAGCCGGGCCTCGCGCGTCATGTCCAGCGACAGTCCTAGCGCCAACGCCTCTCTCAGCAGCTTGACCCCCTCCTCTTCGTGCTCCAGCTTGACCGAAGCGATTCCGCGCCAATACTTGGCTTCCGCGGTCCGGCGCGTGTCGAGACTGCCGGCCAGCGCCTCCTTGAGCGCCAGGTCCGCCGCGTTCCAGCGACTCTCGCGCAAATCGATCATCGCCTTCAGATACATGGCCTCCGTCGCCTCTTTCGTGCCCGGATGCTTTTCGGCGAGATCCACGTATTCGTTGACGGCGTCTTCCAGCCGGCCGATCTTCTCGTACGCCCAAGCTAGCCGCAGATGATCCTGCGGCAACGACCCCAGCTTGGCCGCGCGTTGCGCCGAATCCACCATCTTCAAATCGTCGCCGGCGCTCTCGGCCTCGGCGAATTCCAGCCGGGCGAGCGGCAATTCCACGTCGGTGCGATACTTGCCGGCCGGATACTGCTGGAGATAATCGCGGAACTTCCCTGCCGCGATGGCGTTCTCCTTAAGCGCGTAATGGGCCGCGCCGGAAAGATACGCGGTGTCTTCGCACTCGAACTGCTGGCACAGCGCCAACGCGTCGGCGTATTTGCCCTGGAGATAATCGCACCAGGCGCACACCCGGACCACGTCGCCGCGATACTTGCCGGACGGATAGACCTTGAGATACCGGTGGAGGAGACTGCCGGCCTCGCGATATTTCTTGTCGCCGTAGCTCGTGGCGGCCGCCAGATAGAGCGCGTCTTCCGCAAACTCCTTGTCCTCGCCGAACGCGATATCGGTCAATAGCTGCACGGCGTCGCGTTTTTCCTTGGGATTGCCGGAATTGGCGAGAATCGACGCCCGGCGCAACTTGGCGTAGGCGGAATACTTGCCCTTGGGATCGAGCTTGAGCGACCGGGAGAGCTTCTCCGCGTCGTTGTCCGCCACCCCGATGTAATACAGGGCCGCCGCCCGGAGGTCGTTGGGCACCGAATCGGAATCAAGCAGCAAAAGCTCCTCCTTGCGGGCGGGTCCTTCCACCGCCAGCGCCGCCATCAGCCGCGACCGGTGCGCGTACTTGGACGCGGGGAAGTTCTTCACGAGCAATAGATAGATCCGCCGCGATTCGACGCCGCTGCCGAGCGCCCGGTAGCACTCGGCCAGGCGATACAAAAGATCGTCCTTGTCCGACCCGTCGTTGCGGTAGATCACCTTGTATTCCTTGAGCGCGTCCTCGTACGCCCCTTTGTTGAACAGCCGGTCGGCCATCGCCAGCCGGTCGCCGGCGGTGATGGAAATGGCGGCAAGCAGCAATGTGCAAAGCAGACTCACTGTTCTCCTTCGGTCGCCAGCGAGAAATTCCAGACGTCTGCCTCGCGGCAGGTGTCGATCACTTCCACCAGCGACTCGTATTTCACTTCCCGGTCGGCGCGAATGATGACCGGCTGTCCGGGGTAGAACTTGGAAATCTTCGCCAGGCGCATTTTGAGCTCGCCGAGCGGCATGTCGCCCCCGTTAACCCGCACCTTGCCCTCGCGCGTCAGATTGACGATGATCTCGCCCGGCAGCCGCTCGGGCTCCTGCGACGTCTTGGCGTTGGGCAGCTTGATGGAAATTTCGCTCTCCCACTGCGAAAACACGCTTACCGTCACGAAGAAGCACAGCAGCAGGAAGATGACGTCCAGCATCGACGTCATCGCCAGCTGGGGCGCCTTGGAACGGTTGTCAGTCCTGAATTTCATCGCACGCTTCCTCCAGTTCGGCAATGCGCTTTTGGCACCGGCGACGCAGCATCGCGTAGAACAAAAGCGCCGGAATCGCCACCACCAGACCGAAAATCGTCGTCACGATCGCCTGCGACACGCCTTGCGCCAGCACCACCGGCTTGGCTCCGGCCGAAACGTCGCTGGCGATTCCGCCGAACGCGCGGAACATGCCGAGCACCGTGCCGAGCAATCCCACCAACGGAGCGATGGCCGCCACGTCCGCCAGCCAATCGACCGCCGCCATCGCCCGCGCCGCGATCCGTCCTCCGGCCGCCGCCCGGTCCTTGGAAGCGGCAACCTTGCGGTAGGCCGACTTCAGAAACACGAACCGGCTCTGGGTGATCCAGAGGTACAAGACCACCGCCAAAGCGAAAACGCTTATTCCGGCGAGCACCCACATGAGGGGCCCCCCGTAGTTCCAAGCCTGTTCGAACGTGATGTCGTTCATTGGTTTACTCCTTGATTGTTCCTTTTAAGACTGCGATAAATGCGCTTTGCGGCACGTTGACGTGACCGAACTCCTTCATCCGGGCCTTGCCGCGTTTCTGCTTTTCCAGCACCTTCATCTTCCGCGTCACGTCGCCGCCGTACAGCTTGGCGAGGACGTCCTTGCGGAAAGGCCGGATGTCTTCGCGGGCGATGATCTCCTTGCCGATGGCGGCCTGCACCGGAATCTTGAACTGGTGCGGAGGGATCGTATCGGCCAACGCCTTGCACATCTGGATGCCGCGAGCGCGCGCCTTGTCCCGGTGCACCATCGTGGCGAACGCGTCGACCGTTTCGCCGTTGAGCAGAATATCCATCTTGACGATGTCCGATACCTGATAGCCCGCCGGCTCGTAGTCCATCGAGGCGTAGCCGTGCGACACCGACTTCAGCGTATCGTGGAAATCGATCAAAATCTCGTTGAGCGGCAGCCGGCAATGGAGCATCACCCGCTTGGCGTCGATGGTCTCCGTGCCCTCCACCTGTCCGCGCCGGTCCATCACGATGCGCATCACGTCGCCGATCGACTCCGACGGCGTGATGATCCGGGCCTTCAACACCGGCTCGGAAATCGTCTCCAGCGCCGAAGGATCGGGCATCTGCAGGGGATTGTCCAGATCGCGCTCGGTGCCGTCTTTCAGCTTGAGCTTGTACACCACGCCCGGCGAGGTGGAAATGATATCCAGATTGAACTCTCGCCGCAACCGTTCCTGCACGATTTCCATGTGCAAAAGCCCCAGAAAACCGCACCGGAAACCGAATCCCAACGCCAGCGAACTCTCGTGGTGGAACGTGAACGCGCTATCGTTCAAATGCAGTTTTTCCAGCCCCTGCGCCACCTTCTGGAACTCGTCGGTCGACATGGGATAAATGCCGCAGAACACCGTAGGATGGATGTCGTGGAAGCCCGGCAACGGTTCCTCGGCCCCCAACTTGGCGGTAGTGACGGTGTCTCCGATCTTGATTTCGCTCGGGTCTTTCACCGTCCCCACGATATACCCCACCTGGCCCGCCTCCAGCCGTTCCACCGGCTTCTTGTTGGGCGAGAAAATCCCCACTTCATGGACGGTGGTAGAAACGTGGCTACCCATGAACACCACGCCCTGACCCGCCTTGAGCGACCCGTCCACCACCCGCACGTAGGTGATGACGCCGCGAAATTCGTCGAACACCGAATCGAAAACCAACGCCCTTAAAGGAGCCTCCGTTCCAGCCGATTCGGGCGGCGGAATGCGCTTGACGATGGCTTCCAGCACTTCTTCGCACCCCTGGCCGGTCTTGGCGGACACGAGCAGCGGATCGTCCATCGGAATGGCCAGGATATCCTCGATTTCCCGGCTCACCTCCGCCACGTTGGCGCCCGGCAGATCCACCTTGTTCAACACCGGCACGATCTCCAGCTTGGCGTCCTGCGCAAAATACGTGTTGGCCACCGTCTGCGCCTCCACGCCCTGGGCCGCGTCCACCACCAGCAGCGCCCCCTCGCACGCTCCCATCGAGCGGCTCACCTCGTAGGCGAAGTCCACGTGACCGGGCGTGTCCAGCAGGTTGAAGAGATACCTCTTGCCGTCTTTGGCCTCGTACTCCATCGACACCGGATGGCTCTTGATGGTGATGCCGCGTTCGCGCTCCAGGTCCATCGCGTCCAACGTCTGCTCCTTGAGCTCGCGCTGGCTGATGGCGTGCGTCAACTCCAAGATCCGGTCGGAAAGCGTCGTCTTCCCATGATCTACATGGGCGATAATGCAGAAATTTCTGATGTTTTCCAGTCTCATTTGCCAGTTTTGGCCAAGTTGGTCCTACGCCGGATCAGCCACATCTGAGCGATGCTCAACACCTGCGACAGCGTCCAGTAGAGCGACAGCGCCGACGGGAAATTGTAGAACATGACGAGCATCATGACCGGCATCATCACCATCATCATCCGCTGCTGGCTCTTGTCGCCCGCCTGCGGCGTCAACGCGCTCTGAAGCGCCATCGTGACCGCCATCAAAATCGGCAGAATGTTAAGCCCCCCGAACGGCAAATAGTCGGCCAACAGCCCCTCCGGTTCGGAGAGATCGGGAATCCACAAAAAGCCCGCATACCGGAGCTCCACCGCCGACCTGAGCACGTTAAAGAGCGCAATGAACACCGGAATCTGGATGAGCATCGGCAGGCACGAAGAAAGCGGATTCACCTTGTGCTCGCGATAGAGCTTCATGATCTCCTGCTGCTGCCGCTGGGGATTGTCCTTGTACTTGGCCTGGACCTCCTTCATGAGCGGCTGGATTTCCTGCATCTTCTTCATGCCCACCGTCGACTTGTGGGTGAGCGGCCAGAAGATCAGCCGCACCAGAATCGTCAAGAGAATTATGGCCACGCCGTAGCTGGGGATCCAGCCGTGAAACAGATTGAGCGTCCACACCAACGGATAGCAAATCCACCGCCACATGCCGAACTCCATCACGTCCCGCATGCCCAGCTCCGACAGCAACGCCTGCTTCTTGGGCCCGATGTAAAACACGCTCGTCGCCTGTCCGCCCGACGCCATCGACGCCTCCGCCCGCACCGTCTTGGGCCGGTAGACGTCGCTCGCCACCTCGCGCTCCACCTGAACCGAAAAGCCCGCGATCCCGGCCGTCGAGCTGCTCAGCGCCGCCACGAAAAAGCGATTCTTGAGCGCCACCCAAGTAAAATTCCCCTCCACCGGAATGCGCGGCGAAACTCTCGGCATGCCGGCGGCGTTGGCGGAACTGGAGCACCCGCCCGTCGCACCGGCCAGCAGACCCTTGAGCGGATCGGTTTCCGAATAATGCACCACGTGCGGCTTCTTGCCGCCCAAATCCCACGCGTCCACCGACAAGAGGTCGTTCTTGCCCGAGCCCATCGACACCGCGCCCAGCGAAATCCCTCGCCTTCCTTCGATGCCCTCGTCCGCAAACTCCACCCGGTAGTCAGGCTTCAGCGTCACCCGCCTGGCGCGACCCGCCTCCGACGCGAAAATCGCGGTGGCGCCCTCCACCTGCACGTAAGCGAATTCCTCGCCCAACGATCCCAGCGGCGACTCGCCGAAATCGAATTCGTAAGGCGGATTGTCCTCGCTCACGCTCCCGCGATTCTGCGCATAGCGCTTCATCACCGCCCGCCTTACCGCGCCGCCCCGCGACGTCAAAACCAACTTGACCTCGTCGTTCTCGAGCTCCACCAACCGTTCCGGCAGCGTCCACTCCGCCACTTCCGCCACCGGCTCCGGCTTGACCGGGGAGACCGCCGGCGCTTCCGTCCGGACCGCCGCGCTTTCCGCCGCCCGCACCGGTTCCGGCGCCGCATTTTCGACCGTTTTGCGCCCGGTGAAATCGAAATACAGATACCCCGCGAGCACCAGACCCAACAGCACCGCGATCAACTTTTCGCTCTTATTCATTTGTCCATTTTCCTTTGCCTGGCACGGGATCGTAGCCGTGCTTGCCGAACGGATGGCACCGCAAAATCCGCCACAATCCCAACAAGGTGCCCTTCACCGCCCCGTGAATCTTCAGCGCGTCGATCATGTAGTTGCTGCAACTCGGCTCGAACCGGCACGCTCCGCCCATCATCGGCGAAAGCGCCACCTGGTAACCCCGCACCAAAGCTATCAGAATCTGCCGCACAGTTTGAGAATTTCCGCTTTTACGTCGCCGCACTTGGCACTTCCAATGCTTACGCGCGCGATAAAAATCCAATGCGAGGCCGGCGAAACCCGTCCCTCTTTGACCAGAATCCTGAACGCCTCTCGCATAAGTCGCTTAGCCCTCGACCGATCCACCGCCTTGCGGAACGTGCGCTTGGAAACCACCACGCCCGCCTGCGACTCTCCGGTCTCCACCGGCAATCGCCAAGCCACAAGGAGGCGCCCCCTTGCAGAGCGCCCGCGGTCGAACACCGCCTTGTATTCCCGACCGGGAAGCCTTGTGGACATTGGCCATTTCCTGCCTTAGACCTGCGTCAGACGCTTGCGGCCCTTGGCTCGGCGGGCGGCAAGAACCTTCCTTCCGCCTTTCGTCGCCTTGCGGGCGCGAAAACCGATTTTCCTTTTCCGCTTGATCTTGGACGGCTGCCATGTCATCTTCATAGTTTTTGTTCCTTTCAACCTGAAATGGTTTGTTTAGTATGATATTATATCATATTCAGTCCTCGGAATGCAAGTATCTAAGCAATTCTTCCATACGATTTATTTTCACCGTATAGCGCGAATCTTTCAGCTTCCCGAAGCCAAAAACGCAAAAAGAGCCCTTAATTCCCGCATTTGCCGCACATTGCATGTCCGTCCAGGAATCCCCCACCATCCAGTCGCGAGCGGAGAGCCGGTGCCCTCCCATTCGCGCCGCGCAGTCCCTTAGAGGTCGCGGCGAGGGTTTCATCTCCGGAGAGTCTCCTCCGGCGATGATCGCCTCGCCGAAGTACTTTTTGAGTCCGAAATGCTCCAGAATGGCATGGGTGGCGAAAGACGGCTTGGCGGTGTTGATGCCCAGTTTCCATCCTCGCGACTTCAGCTCCTCCAACGTTTTCCTCACCGTCGGATACAGCGTCACCGTCTCCAGCATGTGCTCGTCGTAGTGCGAACGGAAAATCTCCCAGAGCCGCTCCACCTCGTCCGCCTTTTCCGGAATCGCATGCGCCAAGAGATACTTGGCCCCTTGTCCCACATGGTCGAGGATCGCCTGCATCTCCCATTCCGGGAGACCCAAATCCCGCCGCGTGTGGTTCACGGTAGCGCACAGATCCGCCCGAGAATCGATCAGCGTGCCGTCCATATCGAAAAACACCGCGTTCATCTTACCGCCTCCAGAATCGTCGCCGCCAGTTCCCGGAGGTCGTCCGGCAATTCCTCCTCCCGTTCCAGCCGCACCCCGAAAAACTTCTCCCAACGCGCAAGATAATAGGCCGACAACAGTCCGTGATACGCCCGGTGCGCATAGTCGCGCAGCCCCGACGCCTCTCCGGCCGCTTCCCCTTCCGCCCAAGTGGTGATCATTCTGAGATACCCCTTGGCGCCGTCCCTGCCCGCCTGGGTCCGGGTGCGATCGAGCTTGCGGTCGAGTCGCCAATTGTCCGAAAATCCCGCGAGTTTGTCCGCCATCGCGATGAGGCGCAGGAACTCGAGCTGTTTCGCCCGGTCGCCTTGCGTTTCCGGCAAGAGCTCCCGCGCCTTGTCCGCCAAAACCTGCATGAAGATTTCCGTCATATCGTTCCGGAAATTCTCCCCCTCCCGGTACGACGCCAGATACAGCTCGGCCGCGCGCACCAAAGCCCTCCGGTCGTAGGGCGTGCCCGTCCTCGGGCCCCACGCCGACACATTCCTTACCTCCCACGCCGGCACGGCGCACATCACGTTTTCCACGCACCCTTCCTGCTTGCGCCGGCAATCCCACGCCGTCCGCGCAATGATGCCGAGGGCCTGCTCCAGTCGAGGATCCTCCACGCCATACCGCTCGCGCACGTAATCCGCGATCGACGCCTTTTCGCCCGCCACGCTTTTGAAAAACACGTAATAGCAAAAATCGTTCGTCTCCAATCCCTCCGACAGCATGCCGAAGCCCCGGAACGACTCCTTGCCCTTGCCGTTCGCGATCTTGTCCAGATTCTCGAACCGCTTCACCCCGCCATAGAGGCCCGTATTGCCCCCGAAATTCATCACCTCGCACCACACCCAAGGCAGCTCCCCGAAGCGGTAATCGTACTCGCCCCGGTTCGACATGTCCTTGTCCAGCACCTCGATGAGCGTGAACCGGGGATCGAGTCCCGCGCGGATTTCCGGCCTTGGCGAATCCTGCCAGGACTGCAGCACCCACGTCACCCCCGGAAACGCCTCCTGCTGCAGTCGCTGCACTTTCCGCGCCGCTTCGGTTATCGCCCCCGGCTCGAACGCGTCGGCGATGCCGCCTTCATGGAACAGGTCGCCGCCCAGATATTTCGGTTTGATCCCGTAGACCTTTTCGAGGTTGCCGTACCACACCCGCGCAAATTCGTCGAATCGCTCCGACGCCGGATCGAGAATCGCCGGACGCTCGTAGATACAGCACCAATGTCCTTGCGCGATCGCCCCCTCCGTGCAAGCCGGCACAAGACCCGTAAAGCCTTGCAGAATCGGCTCGATGCCCCGCTTGCGCATCTCCGCGCAGAGCCATCGGCCCAATTCCGCGTCCCGTTCGATCCGCTCTGGCGGAACCGGTCCCCCCAGTCCCTCCAGGTTCCCCATGTTCCACCACGCGGCAGCCGCCTCGTCGGGAATGAACGCCCGGATTGCTTCATCGTCGTACCCCAGTTCCTTAAGCGTCAGCTCCCACACTTTCGGCAGGCCCGCCGTCACTAGCGCCACGTTGAAACCGTGACGCTGCAACCGGTCCAGTTCCGGTTCCCATTCCGCCTTGGACCAGAACGCCATCGTGTACGACAGCGTGCAGTAGTTGTAGGCTACGAGCAATAGCGAAGCGAAGACGTTCACTTGGTTTCCGGCTTTTTGAAGAGATAGATCTTGTTCTCGTTGCCCGCCAGCAGCCGCTGGATGTTGGCCCGGTGCTTGTAGATGACGAACGCCGCCACGAACGTGATGAGAATGGCCTGCGGCAGATCGCCGTAGCCCTTGAAACTCCCCACCGGCACCCACACGCTGACGCCCAGAAACGCCGCCGCCGTGCAGGACCCGAGCGAAATATAGTTGCTCATCGCGAAGACGAGCGCGAAAATCCCGAACGCCAAAGCGCAATGGCAGGGGATGAGCGCGATCATCATTCCGAAGCCGGTCGCCACGCCTTTGCCGCCCTTGAACTTCATGTAGGGCGTGAGCATGTGGCCTACCGCCGTCATGATGCCGACCGAAAGCGGCAGCCAGGCGATCGCGTCCGCCTGCGTGAGCTTGCAGGCGAGCGTCGGCAAAAATCCCTTCATCATGTCCAGCACGAGCGCCAGCACGCCCCACTTCTTGCCGACCGTACGGAACACGTTGGTGGCGCCGATGTTCTTGGACCCCACCGTCCTCACGTCCACGCCGCGCAGCTTGCCGATGATAAACCCGAACGGTATGGCGCCGATCAGATACGCCGCCGCCAACCACAACCCGACCGTCAGTTCAGTTGACATTTGCATGATCCTTTCCGATGAATTCGCAAGGCGCCTTTTTGGCCAGCAAACCTTGTATGAAACGAATACCGTACCAAACGTGGGTGGCCACCACCCCGAGCGCCGTCATCGCCCACGTAGCCGGGCTTATCGACACCGAAGTTGTCGCCACCAACCCCAAATACGTCCAAAGCGGCGCCCACGCCCACGCGCCCAGCCATACCCCTGCCGGACCGCACAGGACCAGATACGCCACTAGCGCGCTCGGCACGAAATACGACAGCTTGAGCGAATTTTCCGGGAACCGCTTGCAGAAATAGCCGCGATGGAACGCATACCGCCCCAATTGCCGCAAGTGCGCCAAAAAGAGCGCCCTCCGGTGATGATACACCGTCACCCAGGGGTCGTAGACTATCTTGGCTCCCGTCGCCGTCAAATCCTTGCAAAGGAGCGTATCCTCGCCCGGCCAGAAGTCGGTCCGGTAGCCGCCTATTTTCTCCAGCAATTCCTTGCGCACCAACAGATTGCAGCTCGGATAATCGTCCACCTCCCGGCAAACTCCGCCCGCCTTGTAGCGATACCGGTAGTTGCCCGACACCATCAAATTCTCGTACACCCGTCCGCCCAGTCTGCTCCACCATCCGTCGTTGGGCGGCGTCACTCCCGGTCCTCCCACCGCCCCCACCCGGGGAATCGAAAAATACTTGACCGCCCGCTCCAGCCAACGCTCTTCCGGATAGGCGTCGTCGTCGATGAACGCCACGATCTCCCCGCGCGACTCTTTGATGCCCAGATTGCGCTTTTCGGCCGGCCGCACCTTGCCGGTGATTTCGTCCGGCAATACAATCGTCTCGAAATTGCGGTAAGTCTGCCGCTCGAGCGCCTGCAGACACTCCTCCAGCATCCAGCTCCGCTTGGGGCAGGCGATCACGACCGACACCATCGGCTCCGCGCCGGTCTTTTCCGGCACCATCACCTTGTCGTAATATTTGAGCAGCTTGAGCCGATAGAATACCGCGAGCGAATCCTGCGCCATCCGCCACACCGTCCGGGGACTCAAAGCGCCGAACTTGGCCCCGAACCTGATCACCACCGGCGCCTCGCTGATCTTCGCCCCCTTCGACGCCGCGATAGCCAAGAGTTCCAGATCGAACGCATACGTCTTGACCAGCATCCGGTCGAGCGCGTACTTGAGCGCCTCGCGCCGGAAGAGCTTCATGCCCGTTTGCGTGTCGGTAACCGGCAGCCCCACGAATAGCCGCACCCACGTGAAATACACCCAGGACACGAGCCTCCGGTGCCAGGGATACTGCACCACGCTCTTCGGATGGCGCTTCGACCCGCACACCACGTCGGTCCCGTGCGTCACCATCGACTCGAAAAAGTACGGCGTCTGCTTGGGATGGATGTCGAGATCGCCGTCCAGCAGCATCACGTACTCGCCCTGACTCGCCTCGAAACCCGCTTTGAGCGCCGCGCCCTTGCCTCCGTTCTTCCGGCAGATTACGGGCCGGATCGTCTCGCTCCTAAGGCTCTCCAAGAGCTCCCCCGTGCCGTCCGTCGACCCGTCGTCCACCGGAATCAGCTCCACTCTCACCCCGTGTTCGCGGTAGAGTCGATCCGTCGCCAGCAGGTTTTCCGCGATTTCCCCCTTGAGATTGTACACGGGCATAATAACGCTGAGGCGACCGTTGCCGATCGTCTCACGCGTTAGTTGCCACAATGTCTCTCGCCGGGTACTCACTTCTTGAGCGCCGCCTGCGCCGCCGCGAGCCTCGCGATCGGCACGCGATACGGCGAGCAGCTGACGTAATTGAGCCCTATCTTGTGGCAGTATTCCACCGAGGTCGGGTCGCCTCCATGTTCGCCGCAGATGCCGCAATGGATTCTCGGACGCGTGGCCTTGCCGTCGCGCACCGCCATCTGCATGAGCTTGCCCACGCCCGTCTGGTCCAGCTTGGCGAAGGGATCGTTCTCGTAGATCTTCTGGTCGTAGTACGCCCCCAGGAACTTGCCCGCGTCGTCGCGACTGAAGCCGAACGTCATCTGGGTGAGGTCGTTGGTGCCGAAGCAGAAGAACTCGGCCTCTTCCGCCAGCTCTCCCGCCACCAAGGCCGCGCGCGGCACCTCGATCATCGTGCCCACCTCGTAGTTGAGCTTGATCTCGGCCGCCTGGATTTCCTCGTTGGCCACGTGCACCACGATGTCCTTAACAAACTTGAATTCCTTCGCGTCGCCCGTCAAGGGAATCATGATTTCCGGCTTGACGTTCCAGCCCTTGTGGCGCTTCTGCGTGTTGATGGCCGCGCGAATCACCGCCTTGGTCTGCATCACCGCGATTTCCGGATACGTCACGCAAAGCCGGCACCCGCGATGACCCATCATCGGGTTGATTTCGTGGAGGGAATCGATGATCTCCTTGATGCGGCTGATGGGCTTGTGCGTTTCCTTGGCGAGGAGCGCGATCTCGTCCTCGGTGTGCGGCACGAACTCGTGCAGCGGCGGATCCAGGAAGCGAATCGTCACCGGCTGGCCATCAAGCGCCTCGAAGAGCTGCTCGAAGTCGTCCTGCTGATACGGCAGAATGCGCGCCAAGGCGATGGACCGCTCTTCCACCGTGTCCGCGCAAATCATCTGGCGGAACGGCGTGATGCGGCTCTGCGAGAAGAACATGTGCTCCGTGCGGCAAAGCCCGATGCCCTCCGCCCCCAGTTCGCGCGCCTTCTTGGCGTCGCGCGGCGTGTCGGCGTTGGTGCGCACTTTAAGCTTGCGGAACTTGTCCGCCCACATCATGATCCGGCCGAACTCGCCCGCGATCTTGGCGTCGACCGTCGGGATGAGGCCGTCGTAGATGTTGCCGGTGGAGCCGTCGATGGAAAGCCAGTCGCCCTCGTTGAACACCTTGCCGCCCAACACGAAGCGCTTGTGCTCCTCGTCCATCTGGATGGCCTGGCAGCCCGACACGCAGCATTCGCCCATGCCGCGCGCCACCACAGCCGCGTGGCTCGTCATGCCGCCCCGCACCGTGAGAATGCCCTCGGCCGCCTTCATACCCTCGATGTCCTCGGGGCTCGTCTCGAGGCGCACCAGCACCACCTTTTCGCCGCGCTCCTTCCATTCCATCGCGTCCTCGGCCGTGAAGACGATGCGTCCGCAAGCCGCGCCCGGCGAAGCGGGAAGACCGCGGCCCAAGGGAGTGGCGCGCTTGAGTTCCACCGTGTCGAACTGCGGATGGAGGAGCGTATCGAGGTTGCGCGGATCGATCATCAGCACCGCCTCTTCCTCGGTGCGCATGCCTTCGTCCACCAGGTCGCAGGCGATCTTGAGCGCCGCTTTGGCCGTGCGCTTGCCGTTGCGCGTCTGGAGCATGAAGAGCTTCTTGTTCTCGATGGTGAACTCCATGTCCTGCATGTCGCGATAGTGGCCTTCCAGCGTGTCGCAGATCTTGCGGAACTGCTTGAACACGTCGGGCATCACCTCGGCCATCTTCTCGATCGGCATCGGGGTGCGCACGCCCGCCACCACGTCTTCGCCTTGGGCGTTCATGAGGAATTCGCCCATCAGCTTCTTTTCGCCCGTCGCCGGATCGCGCGTGAAGGCCACGCCCGTGCCCGAATTGTTGTTGAGGTTGCCGAACGCCATCATCTGCACGTTGACGGCCGTGCCCCAGCTATAGGGAATGTCATTGTCGCGACGATACACGTTGGCGCGCGGATTGTCCCAGCTGCGGAACACCGCCTTGATCGCCTCGAACAGCTGCTCCTTGGCGTCGGAAGGGAAGTCGCGACCGATCGCGCTCTTGTACTCCGCCTTGAACTTGCCCGCAAGCTCCTTGAGGTCGGTGGCGGTGAGCTCCACGTCCTGCGTCACGCCCTTCTTGGCCTTGAGTTCGTCGATGAGCTTCTCGAAGTGCTTCTTGCCCACTTCCATCACCACGTCCGAGAACATCTGGATGAAGCGTCGGTAGCAGTCCCACGCCCAACGCGGATTCTTGGTCTGCTTGGCGAGCGAGGCGACCACCGTCTCGTTGAGGCCCAGGTTGAGAATGGTGTCCATCATGCCCGGCATCGACGCCCGCGCGCCCGACCGCACCGAAACGAGCAGCGGATTCTTGGCGTCGCCGAACTTCTTGCCCGAGCTCTTCTCCAGCCGGTCGATATACTCCATGATCTGCGCCTGGATGTCGTCGCCGATCTTCTTGCCGTCGTCGTAGTAGCGCGTGCAGGCCTCGGTGGTGATGGTGAAACCCTGCGGCACCGGCAGACCCAAACCCGCCATCCCCGCCAGG
>JAFXXW010000001.1 GCA_017542055.1 Kiritimatiellia bacterium | reverse complement strand
GGGGAAATCCCAGTTCGTCAAGTAGAAAAGACACTTTTGTTTGAGTTGCGCTGATTGTTGTTCGTCAGAATTCGGACACTTTCGAGGTTGGATTTCTTTTTGGATATGGGTTTGGGGCCGAGGGTTATGGCACCTTGCAGAATCGAGGTGTCGAAAGCTGAAGGCGTCCCCGAAGGGGCGTCGCAAAGCGACGAGCCGGAAGCGTCGACACCTCGGATAATGCTGGCTTTCCGGGCTTGCGCGCTATTGTACTCCTCTTGCTTTCGGAGGATCCGTTTCAGCCGTTTGACGATCCTGTAGCGCAGGTCGATTCCGCTCACTTTCGCTTTTGCCTCGATGAGTTTCTGTTTCTGCTTTTGGGGGATGCAGGACTCGTTCAAAATGCGCTTAAATGGCGTACTTGGCCGATCGTACTTCCGGGTGAATCCTTTGCCGTCCGGCCGCTTTTCCTTGCTCACGAGCATTTTGGACGGACGGAAGAAATTGCAGAAAAACGACCACTCGTCGCATAGTCGTTTCAAATCCTCCTCCAAATCCCGGCAGTCGATCCTTCGCTCGCCGAAGAGTTCTCTGCCGACCGACCGGTTCTTCTGTTCGACATGTGCATTGTCGTTGCATTTTCGCGGCCTTGAGCGCGACAAGACCGCATGTGGACAAAGATGCGGAAAGTTTTTCGCCAAGTGGTAATTGATGATCTCGCTGCCATTGTCGTGGTGCATGGAGTAGATGACGAACGGGAGGTTTTTGAGTATGTGCCTTAGAGCCTTTACGGTGGCGACCTCGCCATTGTTCCAGGTAGGAGACAGCCAAGTCCATTGGGTCTTGCGATCGGTGCCGTCCAGTATCCAGAAGAAGTTGCCGGACGCATCGCCCCCGCCAAGCGCGAATGTATCGGTCTGGATGTCGCCCGGGCGAACCAAAGCGGCCATTGTCTCCTCTCCCGACTTGCATGGAATAGCCTGCTTGAGCAGGTATTCCGCGCTGTTTCTGCGCTTTCGCGGCAGCGATCCCGTTTTGATCCGCTCGACGCCCCTGAGCAACCTGTCCATAGTGGAAGGGCTCATGGACAGGAGTTGCGAACGCACTTTATCGCTCGTTATCAGCGCTACATGCTTTTCGTAGTCCTCCACCCAGTAAGGCATGTCTGCTGCCAGATACGTGCTGCACATGCATCCAGTCTCGCGCCAAACGGCGATCAATGCCGAGCGCACCTCGGCGCCATAGGAGGCTTTGCGTCCCTTGCGCTTCTTGTGCTTGCGGTTGCCGGACAAGAGCTTGATGGCGTATTTGCGCTCGTACCCCGTTACGCGACAGAACTCGTCGATTATCGACTTGTGTCGCTTTCGTTTTGCCTGGTCGTATGACTTGCGCATAAGACCAAGATACTCCTTGGTTGCTCCGAATGACATGTTCATTCCTCCATTATACTCTTTTTTCTCGTTGGTGTCCATTCATTTGACGAACAAACTTGCTCCCCCCTTGCCAGTTTTCGCCAATGGTGTCTTCTATTATAACGAACTGCGCGTTTTACTTTTTTCATTTAACCTATTGACTTTTGGCCGTCAAATATGGTATAATACACATATCTTGACCGGTGGGATGGCCGAGCGGTTAGGTCGCGGACTGCAAATCCGCTTACAGCGGTTCAACTCCGCTTCCCACCTCCATTTTCGCATATGACTGTATTTTGGGGATTAATATTGGCGTTGCCGCTCCTCGTAACGGGCGGCGGAATTGTGTTTGCCGGGAAGGCGACCGATCGCATCATCCGCAAGTTCGAAGTTTCGCGCCGGGTGGCCGGCGTGCTCACCGTGGTCGCCTGGTTCTGGACGGCCTACGAGTGCCACACCATCGGCATCGACGTTTTCGACATGCTGCTCAAAATCTTCCCCGGACAGTTGTGGCTGATGGCGGCGGGTCTATCGTATCTTACCGTCATCTGGATGCCGGACCACTTGAGCGTCCGGGCCCTGACGGCGATTTTGATGCTTTTCCCGGCCTCGCTGTTCCGGACGACGCGGCTCTTGACGCCCGATTCCGGTTTTGCGATGGTGCATATCCTGGTGGTTACGGGATATGTGGCGGCGGTGATCGGCATGTACGGCATGTTCTATCCCTGGCGCTACGAAAAGGCATACGATCTGGTGGCGGCCCGCCCTAAGCTCCGCCAGGCGCTGGGTTGGGTTTTGATGGCTTGGGGCGCGGCCGTATTGACGGCGGGAATCGCGATATGAAAGACATGGTATTGGTGCTCTTCACGGT
The DNA here is from genome assembly GCA_017542055.1 of Kiritimatiellia bacterium. Classification (GTDB taxonomy): domain Bacteria; phylum Verrucomicrobiota; class Kiritimatiellia; order RFP12; family UBA1067; genus UBA1067. The sequence continues at coordinate 57,697 of JAFXXW010000001.1, read as the reverse complement.
TGGAGGAGGTCTCGGGCTCTTCCTCTTGGGGATGAAGCATCTGTCCGAAGGCCTGCAGGCGGTAGGGGGCGACGGGCTCCGCAAATTCATGGGGCTGGCCACCACCAACAAGGTGGCGGGCGTGGGCACGGGCATCGTTTCCACGCTGATCGCGCAGTCGTCGGCCATCATCACGGCCATGCTGGTGGGCTTCGTGTCGTCCGGCATGATGACGCTTTCGCAGGCGATCAACGTGATTATCGGCGCCAACATCGGCACCACGGGCACGGTGTGGCTGGTGGCGTTTGCGCCGTCGCCGGAAATGCTGGGCATGATCGGGCTCGCGATCGGCGGCATCCTCTACTTCTTCATCCGCAAGGAAAAACTGCACAACACGGGACTGGCGGTGTTGGGCATCGGGCTGGCGCTGTTGGGACTCTATTTCATGCACAAGGGCGTGTTGCCCATCCGCAACAACGACGCCATCCGCGTGGCCTTCCAGAAGATCGACGTCAACTCGCTCTTGGACGTGGCGCTGGTGGCGGCGGCGGCGATGGTGCTTTCGGCGATGGTGCATTCGGCCGCCACCATCGCCATCGCCATGACGCTCGCCTCGCAGGGGCTCATCACCTACGAGACGGCCATCGCCACGCTGTTCGGCGCCAACATCGGCACCACCATTACGGCCTGGATGGCCGCGGTGGGCGGCACGGCCGACGCCAAGCGCACGGCGCTGGCGCATACGATGAGCAACGTGGTGGGATCGCTCGTGCTCATGCCGCTGGCCTTGCCGGTGCTGGTTCCGTTGGGGAAGGCGCTCTTCCCCAACTGGAACGTGGCGACCGAAACGGCCAAGGGTCCGGTGCTGTACGGCATCATGGCGCCGATCGCGGTAACCGACACCATCTTCTCGGTTTTGCGCGGCGTGCTGACGTTCCCGGTGGTCAAGCCCTTCGTGCGGCTGATCGAGTGGATCATTCCCCAGCCGGAGAACGAAAAGCCGCATCTTTCGGCGCTCAAGTTCGGCGCGCGGCTTTCGCCGGTCATCGCCTGCGACCAGGCGTTGCAGGAAGTTTCGTTCATGCGCGACAGCGGTTTGGACGTGTTGGAGTCCGTCCGGAAGGTGATCGCGGGCGAGGCCGAGGACGAGAGCGTGGAGAACCACATTCTCCACCGCGAGGCGATTTTGGACAACGTCCAGCGCGAAGTGACGGAGTTCCTCGGCAGCGTGATGACCAAGCGGCTCGCGTTCGACGTGTCGGAGCGCGCGCGCCGGCTGTTGCGGTTGACGGACGAGCTGGAGTCGGTCAGCGACGAGGCGGCCGCCATCGTGCGCGTCATCCGTCGCCTCCGCAAGCAGAAGCAGCAGATTTCCGAGGTTTCGGCCGGCACGCTGCTGGCCGTGCACGAGCGGGTGTTCGCCTTTGCCGAAAAGATCAGCCCCTGGATCCGTTCGCCGCGTCCCCTGGCGTTCATCGACCCGGTCTGGGCCGCCAAGGAGTCGAGCGAGATCCACGAGTTCATCCGGACGAAGCGCAGTCTGCAGCTTTCGCGCGTGAGCGTGGACGATCCGGAAAGCCCCTTGCGGGTGCTGGGCGAGTTGGACATCATCAACGCCTACGAGCGGGTGCGGTCCTACTACATGAATATCGTGGAAACGCTGGTGGGCGGGAAAATCAAGCAGTAAGGCGGAATGAAAGCGCGGCTGGACTTAAGGAAGAAGTTTATTTTCACTTGCGATCCGGTGTCGGCGCGGGATTACGACGACGCGCTCAGTCTGGAGAGGGATCGCCGGGGCAACCGGATATTGGGCGTGCATATCGCCGACGTGAGCCATTTCGTCAAGCCCGGCAGCGCCATCGACCGCGAAGCCTACAAGCGCGGCACCAGCGTGTACCTGTGCGACCGGGTGATCCCTATGTTGCCGGAAAAGCTTTGCAACGGCGAGTGTTCGCTTTTGCCGGGGCAGGACCGGCTCGCGTTCAGCGTGTTCATGACGTTCGACCGCAACGGCGAAATGACCAAACGCGAGTTCGCCAAGTCGGTCATCCATTCGCAGGCCCGGTTCACCTATGAACAGGTGATGAAGGTGATCAAGGGCGGGAGCGACAGCTCGCTCAAGCTGGGCCGGCGCGAACAGAAAACCATCCGCGCCATCAGCGAGCTGGCGCAGCAGTTGCGGGCCAAACGCTTCGCCGCCGGCGCGCTGGACCTGGAAGTGCCTGACGTGCAGGTGGAACTGGACGAGGCCGGCAACATGGCGGGGCTCAAAGTGACGCCTTACGACGAAAGCCACCAGATGATCGAAGAGTGCATGGTGGCGGCCAACGAGGCGGTGGCCAAGGAATTGTGGACGCACGGCGTCAAGATATTGGCGCGCTACCACGAAAGCCCGGATCCGGAAAAACTGGAAATGCTGCGGGCGGAACTGCGGGGACTGGGGGTGCGGCCCGGCAATCTCGAACACCCCAAGGTGTTTACGCAGTTCCTCCAGACCATCAAGCGCCATCCGCTCTACTCCACCATCGCGACGATGGTGCTCCGGTCCATGAAGAAGGCGGTGTACGACGGCGAAAGGATGGGGCACTTCGGACTTGCCAAGCGTTACTACGCGCACTTCACCTCGCCCATCCGCCGCTACCCGGATTTGACGCTCCATCGCCAGCTGGCGGCCTATCTGGAGGGCGGCAACGCGCGCATCCCCGCGCCTACCTTGAAGCGCTGGGCCAAACATCTGAGCGAGAAGGAACAGGAGGCGGCGGAAGCCGAGCGCGAGTCGGTGGACGACAAGAAGTACGAGCTCCTGGAGCGCGAACTGGCGTCGCGCTGTCTTATCGAATACGAGGCGGTGGTGGAAAAGTGCATGCCGTTCGGTTGTTTCGTGCAGATCCCGGAGCTGGCGGTGAGCGGGCTCGTGCACGTGCGGTCGCTGAGCCATCGTTTTCTGCGCTTCAACCAGTACGACCAGACGCTGGGCGGCTGGAAAGCGGGAGACAAGCTCAAGGTCACGGTGGCCGGGGTCAACCGGACCGAACGCAAGATCGATTTCGTCCCGGTCAGGGAAAACGATTTCAGGCCCGGCAAGGGCAAACGGAGGAGACGCTAAAGATGGAACTGTCGCTGCTGATCAACAAGTTCAACATCAAGGGACGGCTGGTGGCGTTGCAACCTTTCGGCAACGGCAACATCAACGATACGTTCCTGGCCATCTACCGCAACACTTTCACCGAAACCCAGGTGGTGCTGCAGAAGGTGAACAAGAAGGTCTTCCCCGAGCCGGAAGTGATCATGGAGAACATGCACGAGGTTACGCGCCACTGCCACGACAAGCTGGAAGACGACGCCATCCACGGCCGGGACGATCGCGTGTGGCAGATGCCGCGCATCATCAAGGCCAAGGACTCCAAGGATTACGTGACGGACGACCAGGGCGAGGTGTGGCGCGTCATCACCCGCATCATGTCGGCGCACGCCTTCGAGCTGGCGCAGGGGCCCGAGCACGCGCTCGAATGCGGCGCGGCCCTGGGTCACTTCCATTATCTCATTTCCGACATGGATCCCAAGCTCGTCAAGGATCCGCTGCCCGGCTTCCACATCACCAGCGGCTACCTCAAGGCCTACGACAAGACGCTCAAGACGAAGGGCGCCAAGGCGCTTATCGGGGCCAGCATGGAGGCCAAGCGGCTCTTGAAGTTCGTGGAGGAACGGCGAGGTCTCGCGCTTTGCCTGGAAAAGGCGGAGAAGCGCGGGGAGCTCAAGAAGCGCATGTTCCACGGCGACCCCAAGGTAAACAACATCATGATCGACGACGTGACCGGCAAGGGCACGGCTATGATCGACCTCGACACGGTCAGTCCCGGTCTCGTCCATATCGATTTCGGCGACGCGCTCCGGTCCATCTGCAACCCCGCCGGCGAAGAGGAAACCAACCTTGCCAAGGTGGTGTTCGACGAGGATCTGGCGATGGCCTTCTGCAAGGGCTACATGCGGGAGGCGGGAAGCTTCCTGACCGACGCCGACCGCGAATATCTCTTCGACTCGATCCGGCTGTTGCCGTTCGAGTTGGGGCTTAGGTTCTTCCAGGACTACTTGGCCGGCAACGTCTACTTCAAGACGAGCAAGCCGGAGCAGAATCTCAACCGCGCCCGCGTGCAGTTCCGTTTGTGCGAATCCATCGAGGCGCGCGAACGCTCGATCCGCAACGTGCTGAAGAAACTATGACGGGTCTTATTCTTGCCGCCGCCCTCAAGGTGGCCTGCGTGGGCGACTCCATCACTTACGGGTTGGGGCTCGAGAATCGCGACCGCACCAGCTACCCCGCCCAGCTCCAGCTCATCCTGGACGATGCGGCCCCGGGCGAATACGAGGTCAGGAACTTCGGCAACTCCGGTCGCGGCATCTACCTCGATTCCATGCGCGGCGACGAGAAGCGCGGGTTCCGGTGGATGAAGGAGCACCGAGCGGCGCTCGACTGGAAACCGGACGTGGTCGTCTGCAATCTCGGGATCAACGACAACGGCGAGTACCTGAAGGAGTATGCCGGCGGACGCGAGCGCGGCAGCTGGGCGGCCGATTACGCGAGGCTTTTGGCGGATTACCGGCAGGCCAACCCCGAGGTCAAGTTATATATCTGGACTAAATTGGCGCCGCTCGCGCCCGGGCAGAAGTTCTACCGGTCGCCCGAGCCGTTCCTGATGCAGCGCGATCTGGAGGCGGTGGCGGCTAAGATGGGGGCGACAGGAATCGATATGCAGGAGCCGCTACGGTCGGAGATGGACGAAATTCTGGCGAAGGACAAGATCCACCCCAACGCCAAGGGCGCCCGGATCATCGCCGAAGCTACCGCCCAAGCCTTGCTGGGCCGGAGCCCCAAGCCGAATTGCGCGCCGCACGGAGAGGGCGAAGTTTGGCTATGCGCCGGGCAGAGCAACATGCAGCAGGGCTGGGACGAGTACGATCGCCCCGGCGAAGAGCATGAGCGTCACGACCGGGAATTGGCGCAACTTGCCAAGGTCCGGGTGAACTTCTGGGATTTCAACACCGGCAAGTGGGAGCGGCTTACGCCGCAGAACGGGGGGCGCAAGTCGGCTTTCGGCGTCAGCTTCGCCATTCGCCGCGCGTTGGCGACGGGGGAACCGGTCAATATGATCTACGTGGCGGCGGGCGGTGCGCCGACGGAAAGTTTTCTGAGCGAATCGACCATGTGCCGGGTGGACCGGGGCGGCAGCGCGGTGTATCCGCATTTGATGGCGATCGCCACCAACCGCCATCGTCTGGACGCCAACGCCGACTTCCCCTGCAAGTGGGTGGCTCGGGAGTATCCGCGCAGGTCCGGCAACATGGAGGAGGGTCACTGGTGGCCCGTGTCGCTCATGTACGACGAGGGAATAAGCAAGGTCAAGGATCTCAAGTTGGACGGAATCCTGTGGTACCAGGGCGAATCGAATGCCACCTTGTGCGTGGGCAGTCCCGACGAGCCGCTCGATTCCGTTTATATGGAGGAGACGTTGCGGGCGGTGGTGGAGGAGCTGCGCGGAGAGCGCCAGATTCCTTTCATCATGATGGGGTTGCCCAAAATGAACCGTCCTTGGGCGCCATATCGCGCTGCGCAGGCCAAAGTGGCAAGGGAAACTGGTTGTATTTTCGTGGATACGTTCGCGGCGGGTCTCGGCGAGGAGAACGATGTCCATCCGCGCAACAAGATTCCCTTTGCGGAATTGGCGATCGAAGCACTCGAGAAAGAGGGCAAATGAATCGGCTGTTGGTAGCATCCGGCGATTTGGAAATGGATAGTCCCGTGCTTTCGCGGGAGAATCTCAACCATCTCAAGGTGTTGCGCCCGGAAACGGACGAGGAGTTCGAGCTCTTCGACGGGGCGGGGCGTTACCGCAAGTACGTCTATGACGGGTCGCGGCTTCAGGCGGCGGGGGACGTGGCGATCGCACCCGCACCGCGGCCGCTTATCCTCTTTGCCTGCATCACCAAGGGGTCGCGCTGGGATTGGACGCTCGAAAAAGCCACGGAGCTCGGGGCCACCGAAATAGTGCCGGTCGTTTCCGACCGCACCATCGTGCGGATCCCCAAGACCGAGCGGGCGGTGAAGCGCGAGCGCTGGGAGCGGATAACCAAAGACGCCGCCCGCCAATGCGACACCAAATTCATTCCTTTGGTCCACGAGGCCGTCGATTTTCCCGTCTCGCTGGAGAAAGTTCGCGCCACCGCCTGTATGGTGGGGGCGCTTACCGAAAAGACGCGGATGATCGGCCAAGTGGCGGCGGAACTGGCCCGTGGCGAGCGGCCGCTGGCCGTCTATGTGGGGCCGGAAGGGGATTTCTCCCCGCGCGAACTGGAGCAGCTCTACGATTTGGCGGTGCCGGTAAGTTTCGGCGCCAACGTGCTCCGGGCGGAAACGGCGGCAATCTTCGCCTTGAGCGTGATCAAAGGAGTGGCGGATGTTCAAGCTGGTTGAGATTTTCGAAAGCCTCCAGGGGGAGGGTCGCAACACGGGTCGACCCTGCGTGTTCGTGCGCTTTGCCGGGTGCAATCTGTCCTGTCCCTGGTGCGACACCAACGTCAAGATGCGTTTTCAGTTGGATCAGACCGAGCTGATGGAAGAAATCGGGCGCTCCAAGGTGAAGTCGGTGATTTTGACCGGCGGCGAACCCACCTTGGTGGAGGGAATGGAAACGTTGATGGCCGCGCTTAAAGCGTCGGGATATTGGATCGGGGTGGAGACCAACGGCACCAACGACCCGGCGTGGCTCCAGTTTGCGGACTATGTGGCCTGTTCGCCCAAGCAGGAGTTTCCGGACCGCCTCAAGCTCGCGCAGGCCGACGAAGTGCGCGTGGTGGCCAGTCGCAGCGCGGCGGAGACGGCAGCCTTTTGCCTCGAGGTGGCCGGCAAGATCGCCGCCACCGACTATTATGTGAGTCCGTGCGATCGCGATGGCACCATCGATTTCGCCACCGTCAAAGAAACGCTGGCGTTGCTGGACGGCTGGTCGCTGTCGGTGCAGCTCCACAAGGTTTTGGGTTTTCGCTGAACGTGCATGGCCGGGCGATGCAGACGATAGTCATGAACGGATGGGCGGCCTCGCCGCACGCATGGGACCTTTGCCGGTTCCGGCGCGACCGGATAGTGTCCTATCTGGAGCCGGATCCCGTGCTCGACGGTCCCGTCGTACTAGTAGGCTGGTCGCTTGGCGGCAACCGGGCCATCCGGTTGGCGGCCGAGCATCCTACTCAAGTGAAGGCGCTCGTCTTGGTCAGCCCCGTGGTGCGGATGATGAAGGACGAGGGCTGGCAGGGCATGGGCGAAGGGCGGCTCAATGCGTTTCTTGCCGCGTTCGAAATGTTCGGCGGCGCGGGACTGGGCGGACACGAATACCCGGTCGATCCTTACGGCAACTTCAGCCACGACGAGTTGATGGTCGGCATCGATTATCTGCACGATAGCGACGTGCGGCCTTGTCTCGCCCGGCTGTCGCCCGATCTGCCGATAACCGTGTTCCATTCCGAAGGGGATATTATCGCCAGATCCAACAATGCGCAAGTTATCCGGGACGTTTGTCCCTGGGCGCGCGTGGAAATGGTGCCGGGCGCGGAGCATACATTGCCGCTGACGATCCCCGAGCGAATCGACCGCGCTTTGACAGAAACTTAAAAATTGTCAAATACCCCCTTGACAAGCGGGCGGGAAATATGATATAATATCCGCTAACACTTGACAAAAACAAGGATTCTGTCAACATGAAAAAGCTATTGGTCCTCTCGTTCGCGGTCGTATCCGTCCTGACGTCTTTCGGCGCCGGATTCGGGCTTTACGAGGCTTCTTCGCGCGGAAACGCGATGGGTGGAGCGCTCATCGGCAAGACGGGCGACGCTACCGCCAACTACTTCAACCCGGCCGGGTTGACAGATACGACCAATGTGTCAGTTTACGCCGGCATGACGCTCATCAATCCGTTCTGCGACCACCGGGTCAACTCCATCCAGCAGAACAAGATGAATTCGGGCTGGTTCGTGGCGCCCACTTTCTATCTCTCGGTGCCGGTTTCCGACGACTGGGTGCTCGGCTGGGGCAACTACGCGGAGTATGGTCTCGGCACCAAGTATGAGGATGGTTGGGCGCTCGCGTGGGACACCACCGAAACGACGATCGAGCAGTATACCTTGAACCCCAACATCGCCTACAAGATCACCGACTGGTGGTCGGTTTCGGCTGGTCTCAGGGTCAGCTATCTCATATTCGAGAACTATGCCCAGCCGCTAGTTGGCGGCATGCCGTTTTTTGGTCCGACGCTGGCGGCCAAGAGCCATTTGAAGGGCGACGACTGGGGCCTCGGATATTCCATCGGCACCAAGTTCAAGATTACCGACACCGTTCATGCCGGTATCGTCTACCGTTCGCGCATCAAGCACAATATCGAGGGCGATTTCAACATGCCGGCAACCGCGGTCAGCGGGGCTGTGAGCGGCGATGCCTCGGCCAAGTTGACGCTGCCTTCATCCATCACCACCGGTGTCAACTGGGATGTCACCGACGATTGGCGCGTGGGCGCTACCATCATCTGGACGGAGTGGAGCACGGTCGACAATATCGACTTTATTTTGCCGGGCGGCAACAGCTATCGTCAGCGGCTCGATTTCCGGAACGCTTTCCGGTACGGCATGGGTACGGAATACGATTTTACCGATTGGTTGCAGGGGCGTCTGGGCTACGTGTACGATTTGGACCCCAGCCACGAAAACCGCGGCACCACCATGCTACCGGCGGGCGATCGCCATATCATCACTTCGGGCCTTGGGTTCAAGTTGACCGAACACCTCAAGTTCGACGTGGGTCTCAGCTTCATCTGCATGGAGCGGTCGGAGCGTACGATAGCCAACCACAAGCCTAGCATCCCCCCCGCCTTTGCGCCGACCAGCACCTGGCGCTGCCGCAACTCGTTCTCGTATCTCGTGTCGGCGGGCATCAGCTACGACTTCTGATGGCGCGGAAGATCGATCACAAGACGCGCAAAAGCGAAATCGTGGCGGCGAGCATCAAATTGTTCGCCGTCCATGGTTATAGCGGGGTCAGCTACGGCATGATCGCCGAGGCCTGCAAGATCTCACGCACGCTCCTTTACACGTATTTCAAAGACAAACGCGCCATCTTCAACGAGGCCATCGCCGGGGTCACCCGTCGCGTGGCGGCCAAGTATCACGAGGTCATCCACTCCCGGCACAGCGCCGACGCCAAACTGCGCCAGATCTGCATCACGGTGTTCGCGATGCTCTTCGACAACCGCGACTTCGTCTGCGTTATCAGCGACTATCTGGCCGAGTTGCGCCGGCAGGGTACGCCGGTTCCCCAGACGCACATAATTCGCCATACTTTCGGGCTTAGGCGCATAATCCATTCGCTTATCATCGAGGCCATCCGCAACGGCGAGTACCGTCCGGATGTCGACCCCGACCGCCTTACGACCGTACTTTACTCCCAATTCGAGGCGGCGGCGCTGCGCATCGTCATTACCGGCAATGCGGAGCTGTCGGAATCCATCGATCAGCTCGACGGAATTATATTCTCGCTTAGGGCTTGAAATTTCCGCCGAAATATGCTATAATATATAACAAATGTCCCACGAAATACTATCGCTGGCCCAAGCGGCCGAGCATATCTGCATTGCGCCCAACGAGCTCAAGCACGTTGCGCAACGCGGCGAAATCTCCGCCATCGAGCGGGGAGAGGAGTGGTATTTCGATCATGCGCAACTGGACGAATGGGCGCAGCGCTACCTGTTGTCGTCCGGCCACAAGGAGCAGAGGCGGCAACACGATTCGATGCGGCTCAAGCGCCGGCGCGAGCATAAGAGCGACTGGCGGCTCAAGGACCAGTTCCCCATTTCCGGCATCAACTTGTCCCTGCCCGGCAAAACCAAAGCCGGGATCGTGCGCGATATGGCGGACCTCGCCATTTCGACCGGTCTCGTCTACGACCCCGAAATCCTGTTTAAAGAGCTGATGGCGCGCGAGGAGTCGGCCTCGACCGCCGTAGGCGAAGGGGCGGCCTTTCTGCACCCGCGCTATCACGATCCGTATCTTTTCGAGGAGCCGTTCATCGTGTACGGCCGGGCGTTGCGTCCCGTGTTTTTCGGGTCGCAGAACGGCGAGCCCACCCGCCACTTTTTCCTGGTGGCCGCCACCGACCACGAAATCCATCTGCACATGCTCGCGCGGCTGTCGGTGATGGCGCACGCCACCGAGTTCCTGCAGATTCTGGACAACGTGACCACCCCCGAAGACACCATGAGCGTGATCTACGCCGCCGAGGAAGGACTTTTGAGACTGTGAGCAAGGCTTGGTTTTTCGACTTGGACGGCACTTTGGCCGATACCGACCGCGATATTCGCGAGGCGTGGAAGGCGGCCATGTCCGATTTGGGTCTAAAGCGGGACGATTTCGACGCGGTGTTCGTGGCCGGACCGCCCATCGACGTGATGCTCCAGAATCTCTTCCCGGCCGAATACACCCCGGAGCTGGTGGCCAAGATGCGCGAAGCGTTCGGGCGTCACTACGACCACGACGGCTTCCCCAACACCCGCGAGTATCCGGGCGTGCTCGACAGGGTGCGCCGGCTTAAGGCGGCGGGCGATCGCGTGTTCATCGTCACCAACAAGCGTCATGCCGGCGCGGCCATCATGGGGCGCAAGTTCGGCTGGGACAAAGTGTTCGAAAAGCTCTACACGGGCGACATGTACGGGGTGAAAAAGCCGGAACTGATCGCCATCGTCCTCCGGGAGCAGGGGCTTCAGCCGGAGTCTTGCGTGATGGTGGGCGACACGCTCAACGATTTTACGGCCGCCCGCGCCAACCAAGTTTCTTCCGTCGGAGTCGCGTGGGGGTATGGCACCCCCGACGAACTTCGTGCCGCAGACCGCATGATCGAAAGGATTGACGACTTATGAAAAAACTGCTACTCGCCGCCTCGATTTGCTTTTCCGTGCTCGCTTGCGTCGCCGACAAACCGGCCCAGACGGCCAAGCCCGAGGACGCCCGGCAGGCCGATCTCGTCAAGCGCCAGGCCCGTTCGGTGCATCTGCTTTATGGCATCGGCGGCGAGTTCACCGGCGCGCAGGCCACCGTGAAAGTGGTGGAGACCCAGCCGAAGACCTACTTTTCCATTCTTGGCTGGCATCAGGGCTATTGCGGCATCCAGGATTGGGGGGGCGAACGCGTGTTCATCTTTTCGGTCTGGGATCCCACCGACCCCCACGACTACGAAATCAAGGCCGAGGACATGAAGGAGGAACTGCGCGCCAAGGTGCTGTATCACGACCCCATGGTGTCGGTTTCGCGCTTCGGCGGCGAGGGCAGCGGCGCCAAGACCTTGACCGGGCTCGCCTGGAAGGAGGGCGAGGGCGTCACCGCCAGGATCGAATGCGAGCCCGACGGCAAAGACCGCATCGCCTTCACCTGTTCCGCCAAGTTGGAAGGCAGCGAGGAGTGGACGAAGATCGCCACCATTTCCACCATTCGCGACGCCAAGGTGAAGGGGCTGGGATTCATCGCCTCCTTCGTGGAGGATTTCCGGCGCGACTACCAGTCGGCCAAGGTGTCGCGCGAGGCGGAGTTTTACGACGTGGCGGTCAAGCCCGCCGGCAGCGCGGAGTGGACCAAGGTGACGCAGGCGGTCTTTACCGCCGACGACACCCCCTCCACCAACATCGACGCCGGACGTCGGGGCGAGGGCACGTTTTTCCTCAAGACCGGAGGCGGCACCGTCAACGGCCACACGCCGCTCTGGACCTGGATCAACTGACCGGAGCGGTCGGCCGGCGCCCGGCGGGAAATGTAAAAAAGTTGCATTTTCCTATTGAAATCGCGCCGGGAATATGATATAATATACATAATCTACATTCCGTTTCTGGAGGTTGGGCTCAACTTCCCGGTTTGTGGTCATTCAAGAAAGAACAGTGCTATGAAGATCGATAAAGCGGCCATCAAGGCCGAATTCCAGCGTCATGCGAACGACACGGGATCGAGCGAGGTGCAGATAGCCATCCTCACCAAGGAAATCGAGGCGCTCACCGCCCACCTCAAGGCGAACCACAAGGACCACAGCTCGCGTTACGGGCTGCTCCGCAAGGTCCAGAACCGTCGCAACCTGCTGGATTATCTGAAGCGCGAGAACGAGGCCGGATACCGCGAACTCATCAAGAAGCTGGGCATCCGCCGCTAAGCAAAGAAACGAAACAATGGAAAACGCAAAACAATTCAGGGTCGACATCGCGGGGACGGACCTCGTGATCGAAACCGGGCTCCTGGCGCAGCAGGCGGCGGGGGCGGTCACCGTTTCGTACGGCGACACGACCGTGTTCACCGCGGTCACCAATACCGATACTCCCCGGGAAGGCATCGACTTTTTCCCTCTGCAGTGCGAGTATCGCGAGAAGTTCTACGCGGCCGGCAAGTTCCCGGGCGGGTTTTTCAAGCGCGAGGCGCGTCCCACGAGCAAGGAGATCCTGACGGCTCGCATGTGCGACCGTCCCATCCGTCCCTTGTTCCCCGACGGCTACTACAACGACGTGCAGGTTAACGGCACGCTCATCCAGTGCGACGGTACGCGCGAGGCCGACTTCCTGGCCGTCAACGCGGCGTCCGCGGCGCTGCACATCAGCGAGATTCCCTTTATGGGGCCCATCGGTTGCGTGCGCATCGGCCGGGTCGACGGCCAGTGGGTGATCAACCCCACGCACGAGCAGAAGGCCAAGAGCGACATCGACCTCCTGTACGCGGGTCTTAGGGGCAAGTTCCTGATGATGGAAGGTTCGGCCTCCGAAATCAGCGACGAGGACTTCATCGCGGCGCTCAAGCGCGCCCACGAGGAAGTGGAGAAGATCATCGATCTCCAGATCGAAATGCGCCGCGCGCTGGGCAAGCCCGACAAGGTGATCGTGGACGTGCCGCAGCCCGCCGACAAGATGGACTTCATGCGCGCCGAGGGCGGCGAAGCGTTGGCTTCGGCGCTTCTGATCAAGGGCAAGCTGGAGCGCCAGGGCAAGGTTTCGGCCATCAAGGAAGACCTCCTCAAGAAGGTCAGCGAGAAGTGGCCGGAAGTTGACGCGGTCGGCTTCGTGCACCTCTTCGACGCGCTCGAAATCGAAACCGTGCGCAAGAACGTGCTGGAGAAGGGCCTTCGCATCGACGGCCGCGCGCAGCACGAAATCCGTCCTTTGGCGGCGCAGGTGGGCGTATTGCCGCGTCTGCACGGCAGCGCCATCTTCAGCCGCGGCGAGACGCAGAGCTTCGCTACGGTGACGCTGGGCACCAAGAAGGACGCGCAGGAACTCGATTCCGTCACCGGCGGCGATCCTTCCAAGCGCTTCATGCTCCACTACAACTTTCCGCCCTACTGCACGGGCGAAGTGGGCAGGCTCGGTTCCACCGGCCGCCGCGAGATCGGACACGGCGCGTTGGCCGAACGTTCGATCGCCGAGGTGCTGCCGGACGATTTCCCCTATTCGATCCGCGTGGTCAGCGAAATCATGGGCTCCAACGGGTCTTCGTCGATGGCTTCCATCTGCAACGGCTGCCTCGCGCTCATGGACGCCGGCGTGCCGCTCAAGCGGACGGTGGCCGGAATCTCGATCGGCCTCTTTACCAACGCCGACCAGAGCCAGAAGGTGCTCGTGACCGATATACTGGGCGCCGAAGACCACTGCGGCGACATGGACTTCAAGGTGGGCGGCACCCGCAAGGGCATCACCGGCTTCCAGGTTGACCTGAAACTGCGCGGCCTTACCTGGGATCTCGTGGAGGGCGCGGTCAAGGCGGCGCACGATGCGCGGCTCAAGATCATCGACTTCATGGAGACGGTCATCCCCGCTCCTCGCGCGGAACTCAACAAGTACGCGCCGCGGATCGAAGAGATGCAGATCCCCGTGGACAAGATCGGCGCGCTGATCGGCCCCGGCGGTTCGAACATCCGTTCGATCGTGGAGACGACGGGTGCGCAGATCGACATCGACGACGACGGCAAGGTTTCGATTTTCGCGACCAGCAAGGAGTCGATGGAAGCGGCGAAGAACGCGGTGGGCGCGGTGAGCGCCGTGGCCGAACCCGGCAAGATATACGATGGCGTCGTCACCGGAATCAAGGATTTCGGCGCTTTCGTGCAGATTCTGCCCGGCATGGACGGCCTCTGCCACATCAGCGAGTTCTCCGACAAGTTCCTGAAGTCGATGGAAGGCGTCTGCAAGGTGGGCGACAAGATCAAGGTGAAATGCCTCGATGTCGACGATCGCGGACGCATCAAGCTGTCGCGCAAGGCTGCGATGGCGGAACTCGACGCTCATGGCTGAAAGTAAAAAAGTTCATTTTCCCCCTTGCCAAGCAGGGGGGAAATATGATATAATATACAGCACTAGCAAGGAAAAGCACCCGTGGTGAAATTGGCATACACGCTAGATTCAGGTTCTAGTGCCGCAAGGTGTGTGGGTTCAAATCCCACCGGGTGCACCACTTGGCCCCTTCGTCTATCGGCTAGGACATCTGGTTCTCATCCAGGTAAGAGGAGTTCGACTCTCCTAGGGGCTGCCAATCGATGAAAAGGTTCGGCAAGGGCTTGCGTTGGACGGTCAAGGCGATGAAGCTGGTCTTCATCGCTTTTTGCATTTTTGCCGGTTCGCTCTTCTTCCGCCAGCAGAGTCTGCCCGCCGAGTGGGTGGAGCGTTGCGTGCAGGAGCGGTTGCCGGACACGCTCCGGTTCACTTTGGGCGAAGCGTCCTTCGGGTTCAAGCAAGGTCTGTATCTGGGCGATCTCAAGTTGTTCGATCTTGCGCGCAAGGACGCGACGACGCCCTTGGTGGCGGCGGAAGAGCTTTATATCGACTTCATCGCGCGCAAGGTCAGGGCGGTGGGCGCGTTCTACGACAAACTGCCCGACAGCTATTACGAACCGGGTGGCTACGCCTACGGTCCGCGGTCGCAAATGGCGGTTCCGCCGCCGCCGTGGGATTTCCGCCTGCCCAAACTGCCCACGTTCAAACTGATCGCGGAGCGTCCTTGTATCCTGGGCTTGCGGCCGCAGTCGGTGGAGGGCGAGGTGAAAGTGCGTCCCCTGCGCGCGGAGATCAACAACATCAAGGTGGAGTGGCCGCGCCAAGCCGCGTTGCCGATGGTGGTGGCGGGCTACATATTTTTCGACATCTCGGACAAGAGGCTCAAGGGCGAGTGCGCCGGGTTGGCCACGCAGCCGTTCATCCGGCCGCATCTGGTGATTCTGGACATTCCCGTGAGCTTGCCGTACATGGACGGTTTCACCGGCGTCAAGGGTCCGATTCCGGCGTATTTTTCGTGGGACGTCAATCTGGACACGGGCCATACGGTGCTGGAGGTGGGCGTGCATCCGGTGCTGGGCGAGTACAACCGGGTGCCGATGAAGCGTGCGGACGGCAAGATCAAGATAGAGGTATGGTATCGCGACGGTTTTATGGAATCGGACGTGACGATCGGCCCCGTCACCGCCTACGACGCCGAAGGCCGGCAATTGGAAGGCGGCTTCGTGGTGCACCGGCGCAACGCGGAAGACGCGATAACGCTCGATTTCGACGCCAAGAGCGATTTGCCGTTCAAGGACGTGCTGTCGATCATCGACTGCCTCAACGACGGCACGCTGGACGATTTCAAGTGCGACGCGCCGCCCCGGATCACGGTCAAAGGGCTTTTGGCGGCGGAGCCCGAGCGCCAGGGCGAGAACGATCTGCACGGGACGGTAGAGACAGCCCGCTGCACGCTGTTCGACATTCCCATGATCGACGCCAAGGCCGACTACGCGTACGTGGGCGACACCGTGACCTTCACCAACGTAACGGCGCGGGGCATGCGCGGCGGCGACATCAAGATGTGGGCGGCGCTGAAGGTCCCGGCGGGCGAGCCCGAAAGCGCCACGGCGGATGTCGATATCGCCTACACGCGGGGGTCGGTGGAGGAAGTGGCCGACTATTTCGATTTCGACCTCGGCGACAAGAAGGGCAAGCTGGAGGGTACGTTCCATTTTTCGGGGCCGCTGACCACCAATATGGTGAACGAGATGGACGGCTTCGGTCGGGTGCGGATCGAGGATGGGCATCTGGCGCAGATGAAACTCTTCGCCGGGATGACCGCGGCGCTGGCCGAGTATGTGCCGGGCGTGGCGACGATCGTCAACCAGAATACCGGCTCTTGCACGTTCACGCTGGAGAACGGCGTATTCAAGACGGACGACATCCTCATCGAGGGCGGGCTCTTTTCCATTTCCGCGGCGGGCACGTACAACATTCCGGAGGACGATCTGGACTTCCTGGTGCGCATGGAGTTCACGCGCAAGGATTCGATGCTGGGGCGTTACGTGGTGCGGCCGATCCTGCTGCCGTTCGCCAAGCTGCTGCTGGAGTTCAAGGTGCGAGGTCCCATCGACGACGCGGAGTGGGACTATCAGGGAATACTGGACAAGGTGGGGCTGTGATGAATCTTACGAGTCCGAGCCAGGTCAAGGCGTGGTGCATCGAGCACGAGTTCCATCCCAACAAGGTGCTGGGGCAGAATTTTCTCATCGACCGCAACGCGCTGGAGGCCATCGTGGACGCGGGGCTGGAGGAAAATCCTGCCTCGGTGCTGGAGATCGGTCCGGGGCTGGGGGTGCTGACGGAGGAGATGCTGAAGCGCGGCGCGAGCGTGACGGCGGTCGAGAAGGATCCGGTGCTGGCCGATCGCCTGAAGCCGGCGCTGGGCGATCCGGAAAACCTTGTCGTTATCAAGGGCGACGCGCTGGAGGCGGAGTTGCCGCCGGCGGATGCGATGGTGTCCAATCTGCCGTACCAGGCCGGCACGCGGATTTTGCTGGAGCTGGTGCTGCGGCGCGACATCCGGCACATGACGGTGCTGGTGCAGACGGAGGTGGCGGAGCGGCTGGCGGCCAAGGAGGGCGGCAAGACGCGGGGTCTCGCCGGGGTGTGGGCGCAGCTCGACTATGACGTGAAAATCGTCCGGAAAGTGGCGGCCAGCTGTTTCTGGCCGCGGCCGGAGGTGGGGTCGAGCGTAGTCACGCTCAAGCGGCACGACCGCAACTGGGATATGGACGAGGCGGCGCGCAAGCTGTTCCATCGCATCACCAAACAGGCGTTCGAGCACCGGCGCAAGCAGCTCGGGAGCATTTTCAAGGACTACATCCAGTCCGCTCTGAGGGCGGAGGAACTCTCCAACGAGGAGTGGGTTGCGCTAGCGAAAGGACTGTCGGGACAATGAAATCGCCGGAAGCTTTTTTGACGGAAAACGGGTTTGCGCTGGCGGACGACATCGACCGCAGCAAGTTGATCGCGCTGTTCGCCGCCGAGATGAAGGCAGGGCTTGAGGGACGGCCGTCGTCGCTCGCGATGCTCAAGGCTTACGTCGCGCCCACGCGCGCCAACCTGGCGGGCCGGAAGGCGGTGGTGCTGGACGCGGGCGGAACCAATTTCCGCGGGGCGGTGGTGTCGGTGCCGCCGGCCATCGAACGTAAGGAGAATCGTCCGATGCCGGGCGTGTCGCGCGAAGTGGGCGAGGAGGAGTTCTACGAGACTTTCGCGGGCGAGGTGCGCCGGCTCATGCCTTACGCCAACGTGGCCAAAGTGGGCTGGTGCTTCAGCTATCCCGCCGAGGCCACGCCGGATCTGGACGCGCGGCTTTTGATGTGGACCAAGAACATCAAGGCGCCGGCCATCGTGGGGCAGTACGTGGGGTCGGAACTGAAGCGGCGCTCGGGGGCGGAAGCGATCGCGGTGGTCAACGACACGGTGGCCACGCTCCTTGCCGCCAAGGCGATGGAGGGCGACAAGACGTATTCGTCCTATATCGGGTTCATCCTCGGCACCGGCACCAACACGGCTTACGTGGATCCGGAATTGCAGATGATCGTCAACGCCGAAAGCGGCGCGTTCGACAAGGTGCCGCAGTCCGCGTTCGACGTGGCGGTGGACCAGAAGAGCAACAATCCCGGCAAGCAGAAGCTGGAGAAGATGATCGCGGGCGCCTATCTGGGGGCGATCGGCTGCGAAATCCTCAAGGCGGCGGCCAAGGCGGGCTATTTTTCGCCCCGGTCGGCCGGAATCCTTTTGGGGATGGGCGGCATCTCCACCAAGGACCTGAGCGAGTTCTGCGCCGGCCAGCGCGACCTCAATCTGCCGCCGGCCGACGCCAAGACGGCGCGGCGGTTTACGCTACCGGTGTTCGAGCGCGCGGCCATTCTGGCGGCGGTGGAGCTGGCGGCGTTCGTGATCCAGTCCGGCGAGGGCATCCAGGAGGACGAGCCGGTGGCGATCTGCATCGACGGCTCCACCTACTACAAGACGCAGGCGATCGATTTCCCCAAGGCGGTCAAGCGCGAACTGGACGAAATTCTCGTGCGGCGGCGCAACGTGCATTACGAAATAGTACCCAAGGTGGAGGACGCGCCGATGATCGGGGCGGCCATCGCCGCGATGATTTGATTTACCGGCAACAAGGAGAGACATCATGAAGAAGATGGCAACCGTATTGGCGATATTGGCGTCGACGCTGGCGCTCGAGGCGGTGGAGGTGGACGGCATCGTGGCCACCGTTAACAACGAGAGCATCCTGATGAGCGAAGTCGTGGGCGAGATGGCGCGGCTGGGCCGGAGCGACCGGCAGGCGGCGGAGCTGGTGGTCAACGAGCTCATCAACCGCAAGCTCATCCTCAAGGCTTCGCGCGACCAGAAGATGACCATGCAGGATTGGGTGGTGGAAAACCGAGTGCGCGAAATCATCAAGCGCTCCTTCGGCGGCGACCGCAACCGGTTGATGGACCAGCTGGCGCGCGACCGGGTGTCGTATCCGGAGTGGTACGCCCGCATCCGCGAGGATCTGATCGTGTCGGCCATGCGCTACCAGATGATCGAGAAAAACGTCGTGGCCACCCCCAAGGCCTTGCGCGAGGAATTCGCCGGCCACCCCGAGCGCTACGCCGAGAAGAGCGGACGGGTCACGGTTTCCATCATTCTGCTCGCGCCCGAAGAGGAGAACGAAATGGCCACCGCCAGCTTCGAGGAGGACGCCGACGTGTACGAGAATGTGCGCCCGGAGGAGGTGTTCCTGCCGGAAGTGTGCGAAGTGCTGGAAACCCTGGAAACCGGCGGAATTTCGGACTGGCTGGAGGTGAAGGGCCACTGGTTCCGGGTGCGCAAGGACGGCGAGGAGATTGCCCGGCAGAAGACGTTCGAGGAGGCGTTCGAGGAAGTGGAAGCGGCGGTCAAGATGGCCACGGCCGAGCGGCTCTACGGCGAATGGATCAAGCGCCTGCGGAGCGAGGCCTACATCAAAATCTACTAAAACCTATTGACTTTTCCCCGCGATTTATGATATAATACCACCTCAATTTGGCAAGAAAGGCAAACAACCAATGAAGAGCAACATCCATCCGGCCTACGGCGAGGCCACCATCACCTGCGCGTGCGGCAACGTGATCAAGACCCGTTCCACCAAGAAGGAAATGACGGTCAACACCTGCAGCGCGTGCCACCCGTACTTCACGGGTCAGAAGACCATGGTGGACACCGAAGGTCGCGTTGACTCGTTCAAGAAGCGCTACGCGAAGTTCGCGAAGTAAGCCTTGATCTCCGAGCAACAAATCAAGCAAATCCTGGGTCGTTTGGGTTCCGTGGAAGCGGACCTGAGCGACCCGGTCGTTTTGGGCGACCGCAAGCGCTACCGGGAGCTGGCGCGGGAATACGCCTTCCTCAAGAAACTGGAGTCGGCCTACGTGATGTACGAGCTGGCGCGGGAGGACGGAACCGACGAGGCGCTCGTCGCCCAAAGCGAGCGCGAGCTCATGGAAGCGCTCGTGCCGCCGGATCCGCTGGATCTGCGCAACGCGGTGGTGGAGATCCGCGCGGGCACCGGCGGCGAGGAGGCGGGACTCTTCGCGGCGGATCTGGAGCGCATGTATCTGCGCTACGCCGAGCGTCGCGGCTGGCGGGTGAGCCGGATGAGCGAAGGCTTCTTCACCGTGCTGGGCGAAGGCGCGTACGGCGAGCTGCGGTTCGAGGGCGGCACCCACCGGGTGCAGCGCGTGCCCGAAACCGAGGCGCAGGGACGCATCCACACCAGCGCCGCCACCGTGGTGGTTTTCCCGGAGGCTGACGAGGACGACACGCTGGAGATCCCCGAAAAGGACGTGCGCATCGATCTCTTTTGCGCCGGCGGGGCCGGCGGGCAGCATGTGAACAAGACGGAGAGCGCGGTTCGCATGACGCATATCCCGACGGGCCTCGTGGCCGTATGCCAGGACGAGCGCTCGCAACAGCGCAACCGCGAGAAATGCTTCGCCACGCTCAAGGCGCGCATACTCGACAAGCAGCGCCGGGAGGAGGCGGCCAGATTGGGCGCGGACCGTCTGGAGATGGTGGGATCGGGTGATCGCAGCGAGAAGATCCGCACCTACAATTTCCCGCAGAACCGGCTTACGGACCACCGGATAAACCTTACTTTATATGCGTTGGATCGCATCATCGACGGGGAACTCGACGAAATAATTTCCGCGCTCCGGCAACATTTTACTCTTGCCAAACTCGCCAAAATTTAGTATAATATATACCGTGAAATCTAAAAGTACCCGTTTGAAGTACAAGCGCATCCTCCTGAAACTTTCGGGAGAGGTGCTGGGCAACAAGGAAACCGGGGAGTGCATCGACCCCGACAATCTTGCGTTCATGGCCGAGCGCGTGAAGAAAATCCACAAGCTCGGCGTGCAGGTGGGGATCGTCCTCGGAGGCGGCAACATCTTTCGCGGTCTGCAAGGCGCCAACAAGGGCGTCAATCGCGTCACCGGCGATTCGATGGGCATGCTGGCCACGGTCATCAACGGTCTCGCCATGATGAACGCGCTGGAGTCCATCGGCGTGCCCACGCGGGTGATGACGTCCATCTCCATCGACAAGCTGGCCGAGCCGTTCATCCATCGCAAGGCCATCTCGCACCTCGAGAAGGGCGTGGTGTGCATCTTCGCGGGCGGCACCGGCAACCCGTATTTCTCCACCGATTCCGCCGCGGCGCTCAGGGCCAGCGAAATCGGCGCGGACGCGCTCCTCAAGGCGACCAAGGTGGACGGCATCTACACGGCCGACCCCAAGAAGGATCCCAAGGCCAAGAAGTACGCCACGCTCAAGTACGAGACCGCGCTCGAAAAGCGGCTCAAGGTGATGGACAGCGCGGCGTTCGCGCTGTGCATGGACAACGACATCCCCATCATCGTTTTCGATTTCTTCGACGGCGACGCGCTTGAACGCGTGGTCAAAGGCGAAACCGTCGGCACGCTTGTAACCGGAGAGTAAACCACCATGGAAACCGTAGCAGAAGTACTGAACGACACCAACGTCAAGATCCAGAAGAGTTTCGAGGCGCTCAAGAACCAGTTTTCCGGCCTCAGAACCGGCAAGGCCTCGCCCGCAATGGTCGACAGCATCAAGGTCGACTACTACGGCATGCCCACACCCATCAAGAACCTGGGCACGATCTCCACGCCGGAAGCCCGCCAAATCAAGATCACGCCGTTCGACCCCACCGTGCTCGACGCCATGAACAAGGCCATCCTCGCGGCCAACATCGGGGTGACGCCCCAGACCGACGGCAAGGTGTTGCGCATCACGGTGCCGGAACTCAACGAGCAGCGCCGCAAAGAGATCGTCAAGGTGGCCAAGACCCAGGCCGAGGCCCAGAAGGTGGCCATGCGTAACGTGCGGCGCGACGCCAACGAAGCGGTCAAGAAGCTGGAGAAGGACAAGAAGATTTCCGAGGACGACATGAAACAGGGACTGGATCGCATCCAGAAAGCTACGGACGAGGGCATCGCCAAAATCGATGCCGAACTCAAATCCAAGGAAAAGGAAGTTATGGAGGTTTGATATGGCCGATGAAACTCCTGCTGCGGCTAATGTGCCGCCTAAAGTAAGCCCGCTCATTAAGCCGGGACTCAAACTTCCTCCCAAGCCGGGATTGGCCGCGGGGCTCAAGC
Source organism: Kiritimatiellia bacterium (assembly GCA_017542055.1). Lineage (GTDB taxonomy): Bacteria > Verrucomicrobiota > Kiritimatiellia > RFP12 > UBA1067 > UBA1067. Next base: position 35,688 of record JAFXXW010000001.1, on the reverse strand, counting down.
TCCCGCCCAAGCCGGGGCTGGCCGCGGGGCTGAAACTCCCGCCCAAGCCGGGATTGGCGGCTGGAATCAAGCTCCCGCCCAAGCCGGGTGCGCCTGCCGCACCTGCGGCCGCTGCCACTCAGGCCGCGCCTCGTCCCATCAACACGGTCAGAGGTCCGGCGGTGGGCGCGGCGTTGCGTCCCAACATCCCGGCCAAGCCGGTCATCCGCAAGCCGGGTGCGATTCCCGCCACTCCGGTGGTGAGGCCTTCTTCGCCGGTGGCTCCTGCCGCGCCGGTGGCCGCCGCTCCGGCGCCGGCTCCCGCGCCCGCACCTGTCGCTCCGGCCCCTGCGGCAACACCCGCTCCCGCGCCTACTCCGGCGCCGGCTGCTGCGGCGGCACCCGCCCGCGAAAGCGTGGCCGACGCGCCCAAGCCGATGGAGGCTTTGAAGAGCGTTACGCAGAAGCTGAAGGGAATCACCCAGCAGGTTCCCCAGCAAGCTATTTTGCACAAGACGGGTATCATCGCGGCCGACGGTTCCGCCGCCGAGCCCACCAACGCCCAGAAGCAGGCCGCCAAGTCCAAGACGGCGCGCATTTCGCTTTCGGACGCGATGGGTGTGGCGCCGGTCAAGGAACCGACGCCCATGAAGACCATCCGCATCAAGCGGCCGGTCAATCTGGCGCCGTCGCCGGCGGCCTCCGCCGCCCCCGCGCCGGCTCCCGCGCCTGCCGCTCCGGCCGCTGCCCCGGCTGCTCCCGCGGTCGCGGAAGACCCCACGCTCACCCAGCGCAAGACTTTGAAAATCACCCGGCCGGCTCCCGGCGGAGCCCGCCCGGCCAACACCAAGTTCGCCATCAAGAAGCCCGGTGCGTCCGACAACGCCACCACGCTCAAGCGTCCGACTCCGGTGGCGGCACCGGCGGGTGGCGCGGTGGCCGACATTCCGGACATCGCCGACATTCCGGACATTCCGCCTTTGCCGGCGGCTCCGGCTGCTGCTGCGGACGTGTCTTCGGCGCTGGTTACCGTGAGCACGGTCGTCCAGGCGGCCGCTTGCGTGGCGATGGGCGCGCTCGGGTATCTGCTTTATGAAGCTTGCCAGCGCATTTGGTTCTGACAAGCTTGCCATAATCAAAGTGACGGCTCTGGAAGTTCTTTCAGAGCCGCTTGCTTTATTGATGACCTTGGTGGCGCAGCTGCTGGCCGTGTTGGCGCCCACTTTCCACTATCACCAGTTCGGCGAGCCCACGCGCATGGCGCGCGACGCCGGCATCTCCGCGTTGATGGCGCTCGGGGCGATTCTGGCCGTGTTCGCAGCCGTCAAAACCTTTCGCCGCGAGATCGAATCGGGCACGGCGACGGTCTGTCTTAGCCATGGCGTCGGCCGGGCGGCGTTTTTCGCGGCCAAGACGGCCGGGGTGGCGTTGGCGTACGGCGTGTTCGCCTTGACGGTTTCGTCGGTTTCGCTCGTCATGGTCAACGGCGCGGCCATCGGCGGTCGCATCGTGGAGGGTACGGGGGCGCTTATGCGGATTTGGGGCCCCTCGGTTGCCTTGGGGCTGGCGGGAACGGTGATTCCGCTCGTGGCCGGGGCGGTGCTCAACCGGTTTTTCCGCTTCCGGTTCGTGCTCACCGCCAATCTGCTGGCGCTGGCGATTTCGATCGCCGGACTCGGCTACCGGCCGGACTTTCCGCTCTATCTCGACCACGCCGGGGATATGTTGGCCGCTGCGCTGCCGGCCTTGGCGTATCTGTCGGCCGCTTGCGCCTTCGCCGCGCGTTTCCGGACCAACGTGGCCGGATCGCTGGCGGCGCTGGTGGTGCTGGTGCAGTTTCCTTTTCTCAAACTGTGGGCGGTGTTGCCTGCCGTGTTGTTGTTCGTATATCTCGGAGTGGTCTTTTTCGATGAATGTGATATCGCTTGAATCGGTGCGCAAGACGTTCCGCGACTTCTGGCTGCGGCCTACGGTGGAGGCGGTGGCGGGACTCGACCTCGAGGTGGAGAAGGGCGAGGTGTTCGGACTGTTGGGACCCAACGGATCCGGCAAGTCCACCACCATAAAAATGATTTTGGGGCTGCTCAAGCCCACCGCCGGCAAGGTGAGCCTGTTCGGACTCTCCCCGCGTTCCGTCGAGGCCCGGCGCAAGCTGGGATATCTGCCGGAATTGAGCTATCTCCATCCGTTCCTCACGCCCACGGAAACGCTCAAGTATTATGCGGGACTGTGCGGACTCGATCGCCGCGAGGCCGCCGCGCGCGCCCGGGAACTCCTCGCAATGGTCAAGCTGGAAGAGGTGTCCAACCGGCCGGTGGGCGGATTTTCCAAAGGCATGGCCCGACGCGTGGCGCTGGCCTCCGCGCTCATCGGCAAGCCGGAACTGCTGGTGCTGGACGAGCCAACGTCGGGGCTCGACCCCGTGTCGACCAAGGAGGTGAAGACGCTCGTCAAGGCGCTGGCGAAAAACGGCATGACCGTCCTTACCACTTCGCATCTGCTGTCGGACGCCGAGGACATTTGCGACCGGGTGATGATTCTCGACCGGGGCAAGGCGGTGGCGGAAGGCAAAGTGAGCGAATTGGGGTCGAGTCTGGAAGAATTTTTCCTGGCCAAGGTGGGAGACGCGGATGAGTTCAGGCTGGCGGATTTTCTCGCTTGAGGTGCTGGGACTGCTGCGCGGCAAGACGTTCGCCTTGCTGATGCTGGCGGTCAACGCCTGGGTGCTGCTGGCGCCGCAGCTGGTGCGGGGCGACGGCACTACGGAGGGCGCCGAGGCACTGATGCTCAAATACGCCCTGGGCGGCGCGGCGGCCATTCTCTCGCTGACCATGCTGATAACCGGCGCCGGGTCCCTCGCCCGCGAACGCGAAACGCATCGCCTGCAGTTGACGCTCGTGCGTCCGGTGGGGTCGTTCACGGTGGTGGCGGGTCGCATTCTGGCCTTGGGCGCGGTGTTTTCGTTCGTGCTGGCGGTGGCGTTTCTGGTCTATCTGGTCGCGGTGCCGCACGCCACGCTGGCGGCCGGGGGGTGCTCGCACGTGCTGAGACCCGCGATGCCCAGTCCCCGCGAAGAGGCTGCCGCCGTCTACGACGCCTTCATCAACGAACCGGAAACCCCGCCGGAAATCCGTCGCGCGCCCAAAGCGGTGATTTTGCGACTCCTGGCGCAGCGCGCGATCGATCGCTACCAGGTGGTGGCGGCCGGCGAGACGGAATCGTGGCGCTTCAAGCTGCCGGCGGATCCGGAGTCGGTGGCGGTGCGTCTTAGGTTCGCCAATCTCTACGACCAGCGCCGGCGCATCGCCGGACGGTTGACGCTGGGCCAGGCGGCGGCTCCGGTGGACAACATCACCCAGGCCGTGTGCGTGTTCGATCTCGCGGGCAACCCCGGAGGCGACACTCTGGCTTTCGCCAATACCGGCAAGGAGTCGGTGCTGCTCCGGCCCCGCAAGGATATCGAACTGCTGGTGCCGGCCGGCGGCTTCGGGGCCAATCTGCTGCGCGCCTGGGTGGAGCTGGCGGCGTTGTTGATGCTGCTGGCGGCGTTTTCGGTGACGCTTTCGGCGTTTTTGGGCCGGCCGGTGGCGGTTTTCGTGGCGGTAGTGGCTTTGGTGCTGGCGGAGATGAGCCCCAGCGTCATCGAGCAATACCCCGACGAGCTGGAGCGCGACCGCATCGACGCCGTCGGACTTTTCCTGTCTCGCCTCGCGATGGAGGCCACGCATCCCGCGAGCGCCGTCAATCCCGTCGAAAAACTGGCGGAAAAGGAATGCGTCGAGTGGCGCGAAGCGATCAAGTTCGTCGCCTTGGACGCCATGCTCCTGCCGCTGCTCCTGACGCTGTTCGCCGCCTACAGCCTCCCGCGCAAACAATGAGCATGACCGAACGCCAAGCCTGCATCGCCTTCAACCTGACCGACAAGATCGGCAGCGCCACGCTGGCCCGGCTCGAAACGGAATTCGGTTCGGCGGCGGCGGCCTGGGAGAACATGCCGGAGGAAAAGCGCGTTTCGCGCAGCGGCCGGCCGATCGACGTGGCGGAGGAGGAAGCGTTGGCCAAGCGCTACGGCGTGAGACTCTTGACCCCGCTCGATCCCGAATATCCTCCGCTCCTCGCCAAGTGCCCCAGCCATCCCCTCTGCCTCTACGTCAAAGGCTCGGTGGCGGCGCTTTCCCTCCCCTGCGTGGCGATGGTGGGCACGCGCAAGGCCACCGCCTACGGCGCCGATCAGGCGTTTCTCATCGCCAAGGGACTCGCAGCGCGCGGCGTGGCGGTGGTGTCGGGGCTGGCGCTCGGCATCGATGCGGCCTCGCATCAGGGGGCGCTGGCGGGCGAGGGCGTGACGATCGGCGTGATCGGGTCGGCATTGGATCGATTCTATCCCGAACAGAACCGTCCGCTCGCCCGCGACATCATCAAGCGGGGCGGGGCGGTGGTCAGCCAGTTCCCGTTCGGCCGCGAATGCGACACCACCACCTTTCCCATCCGCAACCAAGTGGTGGCGGGACTGTCGCTGGGAGTGGTGGCGGTGGAGGCGCCGGTCAGGTCCGGTACGCTCCTGACCTGCCGGGACGCGCTCGATCTGGGGCGTTCTGTGATGGCCTTGCCCGGCCGGGTGGATTCACGCACCAGCCAAGGATGTCTAAATCTCATCGCCGATGGAGCCCGGATGATCCGGAACGCGGACGACGTCTGCGCGGAACTGGGGATTGAGGCGGCTCCGGCGGAGACGGCGGCCAAGCCGGAAAACGCCGCGCCCGCGTTCTCGCTGGAAGAGTCGCTGATCATGCGGCAGGTGGACCTGGAGGGCATCGCGATGGACCGGCTGGCGGCGTTGGCGCATCTGGACGCGTCCAAGGTGGCGTCGCTCTGCATGGCGCTCCGGCTCAAGGGCCGTTTGCGCTTCCTGCCCGGCAATCGCGTGGCCTTGCCGCGCCCGGCCTGAGAAAGAATTTTCATTTACCCCCTTGACTTTTAGGGCGTAAATATGATATAATATATACTCAATCACACAGGCCAGGTTAGCACAGTTGGTAGTGCGGCTCATTCGTAATGAGCAGGTCGGGGGTTCGAGTCCCTTACCTGGCTCCAGATGGCGGGAGTAGATCAATTGGTTAGATCAACAGATTGTGATTCTGTGGGTTGCGGGTTCGAGTCCCGTCTCCTGCCCCAAGTTCGGTGCATTTGAAAAGGAGTTGAAACGTGACTAAAGTACAGCCGCTGATAGAGTTGCAGGAAATCGATGGACGGATTCGCGAGCTCGAGTTGGAGCTCAAGGATCTTCCCCGGCGCAAGGCCCTGGAAGAGGCGCGGCTGAAAGGACTCGAGGCGGATCTCAAGGCAGCCAAGGCATCGCGCGAATACGTGCAGAACCAAATCGCCAATCTGGAAGCGGAGGCGGCCGCGCTCAAGGAGAAGATTTCGGGGCTCCGGACCACCCAGGCGGGGCTCAAGTCCAACAAGGAATATGCGCAGTACTCCATGCAGATCGATCTCGTTTCGCACGATCTGGAGGCCACGGAAAACCGTCAGCTGGCGGTGATGGACGACATCCCCACCGCCGACAACAACATCAAGGTGGCGCAGGAAAAGTACGATGCGGAAAAGACGGGCGTGGACGCCTCGTGCCAGGTGATAACCGATCGCATCGCGCTGGTGGAGGGCATGCTCAAGGAGGCCCAGGCGGAGCGCGCGGAGAAGGTGCGCGAGCTGCAGGGTCCGGAATTTTCCAAGATGCGCCTCTACTACGAGCGCATCAAGACCAAGCGGTGGCCGGTGGTGGTGCCGCTCACCGGCGAGGGCGTGTGCGGCGGGTGCCATCTGGTGCAGCCGCCCCACGTGGCGCAGATGGTCGATCGCAATACCGACATGGTGGCGTGCACGATGTGCGGCCGCATTCTGTATCGCGACTGAAGCAGTTTTTGACGCGGAAATGCGGGGGCGGGACCGATCGCGGCCGCAAGGCTGAGGAAAGTCCGGACTCCACAGGGCGGAGGGCGAGGCTGTAATGGCCTCGGGAACCGGGGCAAACCCGGTTGACGGAAAGTGCCGCAGAGATCAGACAGCCGGTTCGCGAGATCCGGCGATAGGTGAAAGGGGTGGGGCAAGAGCCCACCGGGGTCGCCCGCGAGGGAGGCCCGCAACAGGCAAACCCTCCTCGGAGCAAGATCAAATAGGGGGTCGACGGGCTGCCCGTCCGGCGCCGGACCGCAAGGAACGGCTTGAGACCCCGGGTTGATTGCGCAGATGAATGACCGGTTAGAACAGAATCCGGCTTACTCCGTCTCCGCATTTCCGCGCCGAAACCAATAAGGACGATACCACATGGACGAAAGGCTTTCGCGCTCGGCTTTGGTGCTGGGCCAGGCGACAATCGACGCGCTCGCGCGAACGCGGGTGATCGTGTTCGGCACGGGCGGCGTGGGCAGCTGGTGCGCCGAGGCGCTCGTCCGGACCGGACTCAAACATCTGACGCTCGTCGATTTCGACCGGGTGGCCCCCTCCAATTTCAACCGCCAGGCGATGGCGGAAACCGGCACGCTGGGCGAACTCAAGGTGGAGGCCATGAAGCGTCGCCTCCTGTCCTTCGGCCCCGATGCGGAAATCGACGCGCTGGCGCGCCGGGTGGATGCGGCGAGCCTGCCGGAATTCGGGCTGGACCGGTTCGACTACGTCATCGACGCCATCGACAGCGTGGCGGACAAGGCGGCGCTCATCGCGGGCGCTACGGCCTGCCCGGGCGTGACGCTTTTTTCCTCCATGGGGGCGGCGCTCCGGCTCGATCCCGCTTCGGTCCGGTCGGCCGAATTCCGCCAGGTGGCGGGGGACGGACTCGCCAAGGCGCTCCGGAATCGCTTCCGCCAAACGGGCGGAATGCCGGAAAAGCCGTTCGTTTGCGTATATTCCGCCGAAGCCCCGCTCGTCGGCGAGCAGGCCGGCCGGGGGTCGGTGATGACGGTAACCGCCGCTTTCGGGCTCAAGTTGGCCGAGCTTGTTTTGTCGGATTTGAAAAAATCGCTTGCCAAACCGGGCCAAAAAATGATATAATATACGGCAAGTATGGCACTATTCATCCCTAAAGACCGCAAGTCGCTGTTCCGCCAGTTCCTGACGGGCATGTACGATGCCGTAGTCATCACCGATCCCAACGGCTACATCCTGGAGATCAATCCGCGCGCGGAGGAATACTTCGGCTACATCATCGACGAAGTCATCGACAAGCCCATCGGCAATCTCATTCCCGGCCTCAGCGCGGAGCTGGTGCAGCGCATCCGCCAGGGTCTCGCCGAGCAGCGCCACATCGTGATCGACGCCAACTGCAAGTCCAAGCTGGGCAACAAGTTCCAGAGCGAAGTGACGATTTCCGATATCGACCTCATGGACCCGGACGACCTCGTTTTCACCATCCGCAACGTGGAGCGTCGCCGCCAGGTCAACGACATGCTCCGCGCCAAGGAGTCGGCGTTTTCCATCTGCCCCGTCGCGCTTTTCGCCTGCGACATGGACGGCAAGATCACCGAATGCAACCAGGCGTTCCTGGAGATGATGGACGTCGCGAGCGAGGAAGAGGCGCGCAAGCACAACATCGGCGAATATCTCGACGACGAGCCGCTGCCCCAGCAGTTCGTCAAGGCCCGCGAGGGAGAGAAGAGCGTCACCGGAGTGGTGGCGGAGGACGAGTCGGGCGTAACCTCGGAGATCGAAGTCATCCTGGCGCCCAACCGGCAAGGCCGCAAGATCAAGGGCGTGGTGGGGTCGGTCCAGAAGGTCAAGTAGGATGGCCGTGCGCAAAGCTCCCCAGCACGCCGCCGGCATCACGGAACTCGCCGTCGGCAAAAACGATCCCAAACTGCTGCAGGATTTTCTCGCCGCGCGGTTCGGTCTTTCGCGCCGCACCGCCAAGGCGATGATCGACGGTCGCAACGTGTGGGTCAACCGCAAGTGCGTGTGGATGGCGCGGTACGCCCTCGCCACCGGCGACACGGTGGCCGTGCCGGTGCAGACGGTCAAGGGCGCCAAGGCCCAGAGCGCGCGGACGGGCAAGGGCGGCGAGGCGGCCCCCGCCCCGCAGAAGCGCCACGTTCGCGTACTCTGGCAGGACGAGGCCTATCTCGTGTGCGACAAGCCCGCCGGACTCGTCTCGTGCGACGACGTGAAGTCGGTGGAGACGCTCTTGCGGGAACAGGAAAACGTTCCCACCCTGGAGGCGGTGCATCGACTCGACCGCGACACCACCGGCTGCCTCATGTTCGCCAAAAACCACGCCGCGCTCACTGCCGCCATCGAAGTTTTCAAGTCGCGCAAGGTGCAGAAGACGTACCACGCGATCGTGGCGGGCGAGTTCAAGTTCGCCCACCTCGAAATCGACAGCCCGCTCGACAACCAGCCGGCCTCTAGCCATGTGGCGCGCGAGAGCGTGGGGCAGGGCGCCAGTTTCCTGCGCGTGCGCATCGATACCGGACGCACCAACCAGATCCGCCGGCACCTGGCGTCGGTCCGCTTCCCGATCGTGGGGGACCGGGTGTTCGGACTCAAGAACGCGCGCGATCTGCGGCTCATGGAGGTGCCGCGCCAGATGCTGCACGCCTCCACGCTGCAGCTCCCCAATCCGCTAGACCCCAAAAATCCGGTCAAGGTGCATTCGCCCTTGCCGGCCGATTTCCGGAAAACCCTCAAACTCTTCGGGATGGGCAAATAATGAACGACTGCATCTTCTGCAAAATCGCCGCCGGCGAAATTCCTTCCTTCAAGGTCTACGAGGACGACAAGGTTCTCGCGTATCTGGACATCAATCCGTTCTCGCCGGGCCACACGCTCGTCATCCCCAAGGTCCATTCTTCGTGTCTCCTCGACACGGGCGCGGATACGCTCGCGACAGTGATGGCGGCCGTCCGGAAAGTGGCCGCGCACCTCAAGACCGCGCTCCCCTGCGACGGCTTCAACATTCTCCAGAACAACGGCGAGGCCGCCGGCCAAACCGTGAAGCATCTCCATTTCCACATCATTCCCCGGTACCAAGGGGGCGCGCTCGACTTCGTGCCGCATCCGGGCGACATGGCGGAACTGGCGGCGCTGGCGGATCGGCTGAGATTCCAGTGAGTCCGGCCGAATTCATCGACCGTCCCGACTGGTTCCAGTTCCTGCCCGACCTCCAGGAGGGCGTCCGGTGCCACATCGTGCCGGCGCACGAGGACTGCGAGCGGTTGGACCTCGCCGCCTCCGCCACCCATCTCATGCAAGGCGGCACGCTGGGCCGCATGCCCGGCTACGAAGAGCGCCCCGGCCAGCTCGCGATGCTCAAGGCGGTGGCCAACGCCTTCAACGAGCGCGAACATCTGATGGTGGAGGCGGGCACCGGCGTGGGGAAGAGTCTGGCGTATCTGATTCCGGCGGTGCAGTGGGCGGCGCGCAACGACACCACCGTGGTGGTTTCCACCGTGACGCGCAATCTCCAGAGCCAGCTGTTGAACGAGGACATCCCGCGCGCGCTCCAGACGGTGAACCGGCCGGACTTCAAGGTGGCCATTTTGAAGGGCCGCGCCAACTACGCGTGTCTGCGCGCCATCGGGGATTTTTTCGCGTCCGGCTACTGGACGATGTCCAAGGAGGACCAGGCGGAACTCCCCCATTTCATCGAGTGGCTCAAGTCCACGCCCGACGGCGACCTCGACCAGTACGAAGGCTACGACCGCACGCTCATCAGCTGTCCCGGCGAGGACTGCAGCGTCCGGCACTGTCCCTACTACCGCAAGTGTTTCGTCTACCGGGCGCGCGAGCGGGCGGCCAAGGCGCATCTCCTGGTGGCCAACCACGCGCTCGTCATGTCGGACACGCTCCCGCCCTACGGCCGGATCGTCCTCGACGAGGCGCACAACCTGGAGCAGGTGGCCACCGAATATTTCAGCACGGAGTTTTCGGTGCCGGAACTCGCCCGCATCCTCAACCGGCTCGTCCGCACCGGCAAGGGACGCCACGCGCGACCGGGCGGCGCGTTGGCCAAGCTGGACCAGTCGCTCGCCGCGGGCCGGCTGCCGCCCGGGGCGGACTTCGAAACGACGGCCCGGCTCTCCGGCGAGGCCAAGGATTTCTGCGGCCGGCTCGTCTACGCGGCGGAGGGTCTCGCGGAGATTTTCGCCCTACTCCTCAAGCCCGTCAAGGGCGACGGCATCTTGCGCTACCGGGTGGACCAGGGCCGGCGCGGTTTTTCGGTGAAGGGCGTGTTCAAGGACTACGACCCCGACGACTGGAACGAAGCGGAAATGCTCGCCGCGTACCGGCGCTTCGAACAGACCTGGGCGGAGCTGCAGCTGAGACTGTCGCAACTGGGCGAAATCGCCGGACCCGATACCGACCTCGGGCTCCAGCTCGCCGGCGTGGCCGGGAGTCTCCGGGAATTCATGACGGGCGCGTGGGCCGCCATTCTGGCCGACCGCGACACCCACGTCTACTGGGTGGAGAAGATGCACCCGGAAAAGCGTCCCGCCTACGTGCGACTCGTGCGCGCGCCGCTGGACGTGGGTCCGCAGCTGGCCGAACTCCTCTATCGCCCGCGCGACTCGGTGGTGCTCGCTTCGGCCACGCTCCGGACGGGCAACGATTTCAAGTACATGGCGCGCCGGCTCGGTTGCGACGAACGCTTCCGGATGGTCTACGCGCAAAGTCCTTTCGACTACTTCCGCCAGTGTCTGACGGTGGCGGGCGACTTCCTGCCCGACCCCTCCGTGCGTCCGCGCGAATACGCGGCCGGACTGTGCCGGTTCCTGCGCTCGCTCGTCCGGGTTTCCCGGGGGCGGATGCTGGTGCTCTTCACGAGCTACGAGATGATGGCGCTCGCCGCCTCGCTCGTGCGGGACGATCTGGCGCAAGACGGCGTACGGCTGTTCGTGCAGGGCGAGGGGTTGAGCCGCGAAGCCATGACGCGACGGCTCAAGACGGCCGACTCGCCGGTGGTGCTGTTCGGGGCCAAGAGTTTCTGGGAGGGCGTGGACGTGGCGGGCGAGGCGCTCTCCTGCGTGGTGCTCACGCGCCTGCCGTTCGCCCAGGTGGGCGACCCCATCGTGGAGGCGCGGGCCGAGCGCATCGACCGGTCGGGCGGGAGTTCCTTCCGGGAGTATCTCCTGCCCGAAGCCGTCATCCAGTTCCGCCAGGGTTTCGGTCGACTCATCCGCACGCGCAAAGATCGCGGAGTGGTGGTGGTCACCGATCCCCGGATCGCCACCAAGAGCTACGGCGCCGCCTTCAAGCGCTCGATTCCCGCCACATTGCACCTCGCCGCCGACGCCCCCTCGCTCCTCTCCCGCGTCGCCGACTTCCTCGGGTTGGACGGCATCGCTTGACCGAAAGGGTAAAGAAGGGGCGGGGGGTTGCTTTCGCTTTCTCCTTGCTTTTCGGGTGGAAATATGATATAATATATACTATAACGAAAGGATTGCGGCATTGAAAAGACTTTTACTTGTTGCAATGGCGGCGGCACTTGCCGCCGTGTCGTTTGGTGCGACGCGAACGGAGGCGCTTCGGGCGAAGTTCCTGTCCGGCGACCGCGAGTATGTGTTCGTGGCGATGCATCGCGGCGACTGGCGCAACTTCCCGGAAAACAGCCGCTCGGCCATCCTTTCGGCTATCGCGCTCGGCGCGGACATTGTCGAGATTGATGCGCGGCGAACGAAGGACGGGCGGTTTGTGCTGATGCATGATGCGGATGTAGATCGAGTCACCAACGGCCATGGCGCGGTCGAAGACATGACGCTGGAGGAGTTGCAGTCGCTTCGGTTCGTGAAGGACGGCAAGACGACAGACGAAGGCATCCTTACGCTTGAGGACGCGCTCGAATTGACGAAGGGCAGAATCCTCGTCAACATAGACAGGTTTGCAGAACATCCGCAGGAGATTCTTGCTGTTGTAACGGCGGCTGGCGCGACAAAAGAAGTGATCATCAAATCAACCGAGTCGCCGGAAGCGGCGAAAGCGCTTCTAGGAGAATACTGGCCGCTTGCCGAAAGCGGGGAACTCATCTTCATGCCGGTCGTGCAGTTTTGCTGGTCGCACCATGCACATGCCGCCGGGATATTTCCGAAATGGCTTGCAGAGGAACCGCGCAAGGCTTCCGTTTACGAGATATGCTTTGACGATGCAGACAGGGTGGCGTCCGTGCTGGGCGAACTGCGCAAGGCACCGAATGCGCCCCGGCTTTGGTTGAATGCGATGTGGGATGACCTCTCGGCGGCACATTCCGATTGCCGCGCCTTGCTCGACCCTGCCACCAATTGGGGGTGGTGCCTCCGTGAGGGCGCGACGCTGATACAGACCGATTGCGGCGCCGAGCTCATACTGTATCTGACGCGAAACGGTCGCCACTCGCTTGGCCCGGCAGCAAATAAGGTGCTGGTGGCTAGCCATCGGGCGGACTGGAAGCTTGCGCCGGAAAATTCGCTTGCCGCGCTTGAGAACGCCATCCGCTACGGGGTCGATATCGTCGAGACGGACGTTCGGCGCACGAAGGACGGCCAGCTGGTGATTCTGCACGATCCGCATGTCGCGCGGGTGACTAACGGACAGGGGTATGTCTCCGACATGACGCTGGAGGAGATAAAGCGGCTCAATCTGCGCGATGCGCTCGGCCAGACGACGGCGGAGAAGATTCCGACGCTTGAGGAATACATGCTCTCCGCCAAGGGCAGGGTGCGGCTCTATCTCGACAAGGCCGGACAGGACGGTGGCGCGCTCGTCCCGCAGATTCTCGAACTCGCGAAGAAGTGCGGAACGCTGGAAGAGACGTTGTTTGTGCTCGATTGGCCCTACGAAAAGGCGAGGGCGGTGTTTGGCGACGACCTTGAAAAGGTGGTTTACTGTCCGGTAATCGAGGACAAGATCGCGAACCTCGACACGTATGTCGACGAGTGGCTTGCCAACTTCAAGCCTTTCGCGTTCCAGTTCCGCTTCGCCTCTACCGATACGTGCACGTTCGCGTTGCTGCCGAGGATTCTTGAGAGCGGCTCTCGTGCATTCGTGGCGGCAACTTGGCACAACCACACGGCCGGACACGACGACCGCGCGTCGCTCACAGGTTCGCCGGAGGACGGCTGGGGCTGGCTAGTCGAACACGGCTTCACCATCCTCGAAACCAACTTCCCGCGCGAGATGAAGTCGTGGCTAAAGGATAGCGAAATCAAGAAAGGAAACAATCCATGAAACCATTTGCACGAATGATCCTCGTCTCATCCCTCGCGCGAGAGGAGAGGGAAATGTGAAAATGTGCAAATATCCAGTATCCAATATCCAGTATCCATTATTCAATGATGGCGGGGCAAATTGGATATTGGCTGCTGGCTGTTGGATATTTGCACATTTCCACATTCAACAAGAAAGGAGCAACCCATGAAACCATTTGCACGAATGATCCTCGTCACATCCCTCGCCCTAGCGGCGGGGTGCGCGAGCACTTTGAAAGTTGACAATACGCCCGTGGCGGCGCTTGACCTGAACCGCTATCTCGGCGAGTGGTACGAGATCGCACGGTTCGACCACAGCTTCGAGCGCGGCGTGGAGCAGGCGAAGGCCAACTATACGCTGAACGCGGACGGTACGATCAAGGTCGTGAACTCCGGCATCAAGGACAGCAAGCCGAAGACGGCGATCGGGAACGGCAAGACGACAGACACGCCCGGACTCCTGCGCGTCTCGTTCTTCGGCCCGTTCTACGCCGACTACCGCGTGATGCTGATCGACAAGGACTACACATGCGCACTCGTCGGTAGCGGCAGTGCGGACTATCTCTGGATTCTCTCGCGCACGTCTGGACTGTCTGAAACCGCGAAGTCCGAACTTCTATCCGAAGCCAAACGTCGTGGCTACGATACGGGCAAGTTGATTTGGGTAGAGCAGAAATGAACTTGTAATGCAAATGGGCAATTCAATATTGTACAGTTATCGGGATTTGTGGATGGTCGCCGCGCTTGTGTGCGTGGCGGTCGTGCTGGGCATCTACCCCGCCGACAGGACGGTGTGGTGCGTCGAGATGGTGTGGGCGGTCGGGCTGTGGGCTATTCTTCTCCTGACGCGCAGGAAGTTCCGCTTCTCCACGCCAGCCTACCTCTGCTTCTTCGTATGGACGGTCCTTCAGCTCGTCGGCGCGCACTACACGTTCGAGCATGTCCCGATGGAATGGCTGATGAAGCCGCTTGGGCTCGTGCGCAATCCCTACGACCGCATCGCGCACTTTGCGGTCGGATGGTTTGCGTTCCCGCTCGCCGAGCTCTTCTTCCGCAAGGGCTGGGCGAAGTCCGCCGGCTTTGCTGCGTTCTTTGCCGTCATGTCTACTGTCGCAATGGCCGGGATATGGGAGCTCGTCGAGTGGTGGTACGCGGTTGTCGACGGAGGAGAGGCGGGGGCGGCGTTCCTCGGTTCGCAGGGCGACGTATGGGACGCGCAGAAGGACATCCTCTGCGACACCCTCGGCGCGATCTGCTCCTCGGGGCTATACTTGTGCAGAGAAAGGAAATCAGCCAAATGATGGGGATTTGCCCCAGATGCGGACGCGAGCTCGTGCGCAGCTCGACACCGACCGGCAAGGTTTGCTTTCGTTGCGCATCCTGTGGCGGTGTCGCCGTTACGCTTCCCGTGCTCCGCGAATCGCTGGATGCGAGAAGCATAGCCGCGTTGACGCGCTCGGCCCGTGCCGCTGAACACGCCGGATGCACATGCCCAGGTTGCGGAGGTAGCATGAGCCTTTTGAAAGTCGGCGACGGGAAGAACAAGCTGGAGATAGATGTTTGCGGGCGCTGTCTTTCCGTTTGGTGCGACAAGGGTGAATACGAGACGCTTGCGCCGCCCCTGCCGAAGTCGGGCGAGAGGTCCATGCGGGAACTTGTTGCGCAGGCTTCGCCGGAGGCGCGCGAACGCTACGCCGACGCGCTGCTGGAATCCCTGCCGGAGGAAGTCTCGCCTGCCGATTTCGACATTGGGGACGTCTTGCGCGACATAGCGCGTCTCGTTATCGGAGTGCCTACACTATGGCGGGCGGTTAAACCAGTGTCGCCGATTTTCACGATTCTGATGACACTTGCCTTGCCAGTTGCGCAGGTCTGCATATACTATCGATTTCATGATTTGCATGCAGCAAGTTACGCAATACGGTTTCCCTCCAGATATCGCGACTTCTGGTACATCAGCGCGAGCATGGCCGAGAAATACGGCTTCGACCTGTCCGCGCCGCTGAACGCGCTTACTTTCCCGTTTGTGCAGACATCGGGCAGAATGGCGTTGTTTTGCGCATTTCTGCTTTTCATTCCGCTTGCCGCTGTCGAGCGGCGCATTGGACATGCAAGATTCATTGGTCTCTTTTTCGCGTTTGTTGCGGTTTCGTCCCTTGCGCAAGCGTTTTTTGAGACACTTGGGCTTGCGACGGGGTATTTGTGCGGCATTGTTCCCATTGCAATTGGATTTCTTACGTACACTTCGTTTGCGTGGCCGGATTTGCGCATAAGGGATCGAATCGGACTCATGAGTGTGTATTCAGGCATCGTCGGGCTGTTTCTGCTCGCGTTCCCTATGCTGAACGCATTAGCCTTTGATTTTCTTTCTTGTGGTGTGGGTCCGATTGCGGCATGCCTCGCCCTCGGCGCGATACTTGGCCGCCGCTCAAAGAAATTGCGTTGCACGGCCTTGCGGGAGACGAAGTGAAAGGAGAAGTTTGATGAAATCGGATTTCAGGAAGTTCAGGCTATATTGCAGATTGGGTATTGTCTTCATCGTGCTTGCCATGGTCGCATTTCATTGCTGCAATATTTTTATAGGCGGTACACTTGGTGCCGCAATTGCCGTGACATTGCTTATCGTGGTTGGCGCGGTGGCGGCAGTTTTTGAATGGTCGGCCTATGACAATCTGCTTTGCCCGAAATGCGGACAGCGGGTTGCAATACCGCACCGCGATTCCTTTGACAAGGAGAACCGCGCACGCTATCGCGCCATTGCCAAAAGCGAACCGGTCGTTTGCGTCCATTGCGGCGCACGAATCGAAACGAAATAGCCGAAATGAGCAACCCATGAAACACTTTGCACGAATCAACTTTTCCTCCGCCGCTCTGCGTAGGGGGAGAGGGAAATGTGAAAATGTGCAAATATCCAATATCCAATAACCAATGGAGGGGATCTAATCATGCGTACTCCTGTTAGACTGCATCGGTCGTATGTTCCTGTTGCTTTTTGCCTTGTGCTTTCCCTTTGGACGGCGACAATGCATCCAGAACACAATGGGATGACGGCGGCAACAAGCCGTATGATGTGCTATCTTGCCGCCGTGACAGGGCCTTGGGCGCGGCATATTCTGCCTTGCGTGCCCTCTGATTTTGGATGGCTCTGGGATGTCATTTCCCCACTTGTGTTGTTTGGCGCAGGCGTTTTGTGGGTGAAATGGCGAAATCGCGCGATACGGATTATCTTTGCCATAATGGCCTGTCTCTGGCTTTTACTCGGCATGGGTGCGCTATGTTACTTCAAGTGGACATAATAAAGGAGCAACCCATGAACCCCTTTGCACGAATCAACTTGTCCTCCGCCTTGTCCTCCGCCGCTCTGCGTAGGGGGAGAGGGAAATGTTGCCAATATGGAAATGTTGCCAAGTCCAAATCCAATTACCAATGAAAGGAGCGGGAGCATGAAGCTGAAATGGCAAAAGGAAATGAAATGGCTGCTGTTGGCGGCGTTGGCGTTCCTGGTTTCTTGCGCTGGTTGCAAGATGCAAAATGCATCAGTTGTTCTCCCATCGCAGGTTGAAATCGCATCTGACGACGAGGGAAGCATATTCTTGGTTCAATTAACGAATTGTACCGACAAGGCGGTTGCCTTTGACGACTTTTATATTGGTATTGTGTTTCAATATGGTTTGTATAAGATGGCCACCACTGGGATTTTGCTCGAAACTGTTTTTTATGATGAAGACATAATGTACGAGCCCTATTCTGAGCGCTGCAGTCTTGGTCCAGGATCGTCAATCAGTCTAGCGTTTAATCGGCCTCAGATGCAAATAAAAGGAGTCTCAGTCGGCGATCAAGTTTTATGGTCCATAGATATGTCTATCCCATTGTATATAAGTAGTGTTCGGGAATATAAGCGTATTCAATGGAATGGTCCTGCTAAGATTTTGAGTCGTGACGAGGCGTTAATAAAATGTGCTGCAATTCATGAATGTCGTGAAGATTGATGTCGTTGAATTTGCGCTATTCGTTCTATTTCTCCATACCACTCAGCTTAAGGAACTAATGAAATGAATACGCGGATGATGATTGCGCGGGCCGTCGCGGGAGCGGCGATGCTCGGCTTGGCAGGTTGTGCGAGCAGACCCAACATTGAGGAGTTTGCGTTTGTGCCGTGCGACGGCGCGACGACTGCCGAGATTGCGAGGCTTGCAAAGGTTAGTGGCGGCACGGATGACAGGGTGTGGAACATCAACAAAGATCGAGATCGCGCGGCGGAGAATGCGGCGGTTTGGTACGAGTCCACGCCGATTCGCTTTGGCACGAACATGGTTTGCGTGGCGGTCGCGAAGTTGGGGCGCAAGGGCTCGCCTATCCAGATTGCGGACGCCGTATTCCGCTCGCAAATCCTCTGCCGCCACGATGCGGGGCATAGCATCATCCTGCAATGCGCGGCGGCATTCGGGCGCGGGGAGAACGAGCGGCTGTTGGTGGTGAAGCCGAATGCGACCTATCGCAACGAATCGGTTATACACATCTTCGACCAGTCGTTTACTTGCGTATGGGAGATGGAGCATGTTCCAGGGAGGCGTTGGCGGGCAGTTGTTTCGCCGCGCTTCCCCGATTCGGTGTTCCTCTGTCAAAAGGATCTCGACACCGGCGAGTATGAATGCTACAAGATAACCAAGGCGGCGGACAAGATTACGGATGGCGAGGAATCGAAATGAATACGCTGATGATGTTTGCGCGGATCGGCGCGGACAAAACGCAAGGAGCGGGAGCATGAAGATGCAACTTGTTCAACGGCAGTACGACAATTTGGCGACAATACCATGCATTGTCAGGGTGGCGATTGCGATGATACCGATTGGTCTTTTCTCCTTCGGATGTGCGATCATGTATATGCTGTGCAGCGAACTGGTCGAGCAGGGACAGTCGCTTCGTCTGCTTTTCACAGGGGACGACCGTGTGCTATTTTATTTGTGCGTGGCATTTGTCCCTGCTGGGCTTCTCTTTGGTGTGATTGTCCTCTATGCGTTCTTCGGCATCGACACATGGGTTGCCGACGGCGCGAACCTTTCCAGCAAGTCCACTCTCTTTGGTATGACATTGAGGAAGTGGCGTTGGAATCTTGGAGAAATCGACAATCCGCAACTCGTCCACATTACGAGCGGTGCAATCGATGCGCCAAGGCCCATGGGAGCGCGCGGGACGCGCGAGTCGTCGTGCGACGAATGGGTGGTGTCGGTGAGAAACAAGGCAAGCCGCAGGTCGGAGCGAATCTGCCAATGCGGAACGCAGAAGGGCGCGGAAGAGTTGTTTGACTTTTTGCGTTGCGCAATGCTCTTGCGCTCGTCCGAGGAATGACCCAATCGAAAGGAACGAACTCATGAATACGCGGATGATGTTTGCGCGAGTCGGGGGAGAATGTTGCCAGCCTCCTTCGCCGAGGCTTCCGCCTTCGCCAAGGCTACGGCGGACAAGTTGGAGGTCAAGATGTGGAACCGCCGCCGCGCTCTGCGCTAAGGCTGTCAAGAATGTTGCCATTACCAATACCAATTTCCAATGAAAGGAGCGAGAGTTGGTGAGGAAAAGAGCCATGTTCAGGATGATGTTCATCGGCAAAAAAGCCAAATGAGTGGAGTTGTTCGTGCTGACTTTCGCCAAAAATTATTGCAGGCGGTTTTGGAAAAGTGTATGATTGGCTGTGATTTCATCTTGGAAAAATGTAGAATTTGGCCGGTGGACTTCAAAAACGCCTCTGCAATCTGCATGGACGTTTTCTGCGGCCATATCGGCTGCAAACTCCGTTGCCGGACTCCACCTCCGGCGCGGGAAATGGTAAAATATCGGTGGAAACCTAGAAAGGATGTCGTAGCATGAAAACAAAACTGTTTGTGCGGGTCGTCGCGGACAAGTCGAAAGGAGCGGGAGCATGAAGAAGAAAATCGTATTTGCCGCGCTTGCGGTGGTGGCGGGTATTGGAGTGTTATGTGTCGGGTGCAGCTCGATAGACGCCGATCCACCGGATGTTTCGGCGTTCACGACAACTTCGGAGATTCCTGCGGATGAAGACAACGCATGGTGCGGGTTTATCGCGGCGACGAACGCCGTCAAGCGATGGGTTGAGCCAATGGATTGGAAAAAGCTTTCGCCCGACGAAATCGATGCGGTTGTTGCAGAGAATGCCGAAGCGATTGCCATCTTTCAGAACGCGACACATCGCACGAAGTGGTATGATCAGACGGCGCGGCGCGAAGGTGGATTTTGCCTGTTCCCAGTTGAAGCCTTCGCCAAGATGATAAGGATTTACAATGCAAAGGCCGAGCGGCATATCGCGCGCGGCGAAATCGGCGCGACGGTTGATGGTGTGCGCGATTTCCTTGCGCTGAACCGCACAATACAGTCTGACGCGGAATCGCTTGTCTGCTGGCTTGTCGCCGATGGAGCATGTAGCATGGCTACGCATCTTGCCGCGCAGATTGTCGCATCGGGAAAGGCATCAGACGACGAATTGCGGCTGTTACTCGATTTGCTTTCCGCAAGCGATTCAGCGACGCGACGCGCGGGCATTCGGCAAGCCGTCAACAATGAATTTACATATTGGTTTACCAAGGCGCTTCGAATCTTTGAAGCCGAGGTTTATAGCGCCGGGAGGCACGGAATCTTGCGGCGATACTCATACCAGTCAGATCGCACAAGGTCGCTAGGCGCCGGGTTGTTCGCAAAAGCAAGAGAATTGCTTTTGCACGATTACGACAAGGATGCATGGGAGAATTTCGAAAAAGAGATAAATGCGGCCACAGCAAGCCCGTTAGGCAAGCTTACTCCCAATTATGGCGGGCGGACGATGGTATCAAGTATCATGCCGGCTTGGAAAGATGGCTTTGCCCTGAAAGTCGCTCGCGGAGAATTCGAGCTATTCGCTACCAAGGTTGTTGTCGCGGCGGAATTGTACAGGCGCAAGACTGGGCATCGTCCGGAGTCGCTTGATGCGCTCGTGCCGGAGTTTCTGCCGTCTGTGCCAACCGATCCATTCGACCATGGCGCGGCGCTGAAATATGACGCGGTGCGCGGCATTGTGTGGACTGTCGGCGCTGACAGAACCTTCAACGGCGACAAGCAGCCCGGCAAACAGTCGTATGGACGCAATTGCAAGTATGTCGTCAATCTTGACGGAAGCAAAGTTGAGTGAAATAGAACCGAAAGGAACGAACTCATGAATACGCGGATGATGATGCGTTTTCACGTGACTAAAACCAAACTCAATTTTCAATGAAAGGAGACAGACATATGAAAAAGAAAATCATGTTTGCTGCGATTGTTGCGATGGCGATGGTCGCGGTCGGCAAGGGAACAGGAGCGCCGGCGGAAGACGAGGTGTTCGTGAAGTTCTTGGAAGGATACTATCTGGCGCCGGATGCGGCGGAGGCGATTGCGAAGATTCCGTATTTCGAGAAGTCGGTCAAGAAGTCGCGGCGCCCACCGCGCCATGACGAAGGATGGCAGGCGGCGAATCGAAAGGGTCACGCCGCTATGACAAGGAAAACCTGCTGTGGCAATCAAGTCTGACCCTATTGGTTCCCCGACTGAATGTTATGGTTGGTGCAACAGGTTCTTTTGGTTATAGGAGATATTTATAATGACATTGAGGACGTGGACGAAGAGGATGAACATGAGCCCCTTGGATCGCATTCAGTTTATTATTGGGTGCGTAAACGATTGGTTGTTTGTACGCTTTATTATCTTACTCGTGGTGTTTTTGCCGATTATCATGGGCGTCTTAGCCTTTGTTGAATTGAAATACGCCCTTCTTAAAGACTGTCGAGAAACGTTGCGGCCATTGTCGGTGGTCGTGCCTATTTTCATAATATCGACCGTAGGCATGCCCAAATGGTCGAAATATCTTTGGCATAATTTCATCTGTCTTGATATTGCCATGACGGTCGTTCGCCGGAAGTATAAACTGCGTGAATTATATGGATGCGGAATTGGGGCAGATGCGCTTCCGTATTTTTGTACATGGGCGATAAAGAAAGAGGCTAAACGCAGAGTTAGATTGAAAAAGAAAGGAGTTCAATTTAATTGTGGGAGAATTCTTCGACCTGTGAGGCATGACACGAGGCTACAGGGTCAGACTTGATTGCCACAGTAAATTACCACACTAAAGAAACATGGCAACAACAAACAGAATGAAGACGGGTGCGAGTCGAGGCGGCGCCGCAGATTTGCCGCAAGAAACTGAAGCACAGAAAGGAACGAACCCATGAATATGCGGATGATGTTTGCGCAGGTCGTCGCGGGAAGGTTTT
Organism: Kiritimatiellia bacterium; assembly: GCA_017542055.1. GTDB lineage: Bacteria > Verrucomicrobiota > Kiritimatiellia > RFP12 > UBA1067 > UBA1067. The sequence continues at coordinate 14,204 of JAFXXW010000001.1, read as the reverse complement.
TAGACAGGATTTACAAGATTGACAGGATTAAGAAAGGAGCGGGAGCATGAAGACTATAAAATCCAACTTTGCCATGTGCCGACTATGTTGGCGCTGGGTTAATGTTATTTGTGTTGTCTGTTTGATGATTGCATGTGGCCACATGTGTGTAGCCAAACATATTGCTGGATTGCATGTGTTGAACTTGTCTGTATTTGCGTTGTTTCTGTGCATGTCAGGAATGGGTATTATGCTGGGTCTGTTTATGATGCATTATGCGAAATGTCCTCATTGCGGCAAGTCTGTCTTGTCAAAGTGGTGGAACTATGGGCGCTTGAAGCAAATCCGAAAATGCCAGACAATTGTTTGTGCGCATTGCGGGGAGGAGATTGAAACGAAATGAATACGCGAAAGACATTTGCGCGGGCCGTCGCGGGAAGGTTTTTAGACAGGATTAACAGGATTGACAGGATTAAGAAAGGGGCGTGAGGATGAAAAACAAAATAGAATTGCCGATGATGCTTGCGCGGGGCGTCAGGTGGCCTACTGCAAGGCGAAAGGTGTATCACTGTCCAGATTGTGGTGCGGAGATAGCATTTGAAGACATTGACATTCGCACGGACATGATGCGCTGTCGGTCATGCGGTAAGCGGTATTCCCTCAAGCGGCAAATCCAGCGCGATTCGGCGAAACGCGATCTTGGCGAGGCACCGGCAGGCATTGAGGTGAGACCGGCTGTCGCCGAAAGCGGAGGGGCTTGGTCGGATTTGGTTGTATGTCCTGTGCGCAATCTTGCGATGATACTTCTTTGCCTGTGGCTGTGTGGGATCTCGGGATGCGGCATGGTAAGTTGCGTGATGCATGGTGACTGGATATGGGCGATCCTTGTCGCGCCATTTTTCCTGTCGGGAGTCGCAGGGCTTGTGTTCGAACTTTTCGGAAAGCGTGTCTTGCGTCTTTTTGCAGAGCACGGATGCTACACGGTCGGACTTTGGCGTTTTCGTCGGGAGACGGAATTTGCGCTTACATCCGAAACCTATGCATTTGTCGATGAACATCCAGAGACAGGGCTTATCAACCAAGGTACGCCTGTCCGGGAAATATGCGTGGAGTCCAAGAACAGGTCAAATGCAGTATTCGGACGATATCTTTCTGCGCCTGTCCAAGAGTATCTCTGTGCATGCATTGCTCGTCGCGCCGCAGGTTTTTCTCTCAATAAGGTCGATGGCGGCAGGAGGGGCTTGGGGATAAAGCATCCAGTTGCGTTCGGAGTGCTTTTGATGGCTGTGCTTTTGTGCTTTGCGTATGCGTTTTCCGAGAGTGAGAGGATCGTGGTTTCAGGCGGCAAGCTCGTCATAACCGAGTCGCGATGGTGGGGCCGCAAGGTTGAAAGGACCGAGATTCCGGTAAAGGATATAACTTACGTGGAACTTGTGATGGGAAGAGGCAAGCACGCTTCACACGAATTGGAGATACAAGGGGCGGGCAAGCAAGTGTTGAAGCGGCTGTATGGCTATGGCAGGGAGGTCAGTGGATATCAGATAGGGCTTATGGAAGCTATAAGGCGCCGTCCCGGTGCTACATTCGACAGAGAAAGGCTGCCAAACTTGTCTACTGTTATGTTGGGAATATTTCTTCTGATGCCTATGGCCTTTGCGTGCAGCGGATTGGAAATCGCACGGCCAGTTCAAAAGAAGGACTACTGGGATGCGTAGCATGGAGGCCGCGAAATGAATACGCGGATAATGTTTGCGCGGGGCGTCGTGGATAAAATGAAAGGAGCGGGAGAATGAGTAAGGATTTTGAGTCTTTGCTTGAATTACAGCGCAAGACGAATGCGGGAGAAGTCGCGCCGCTTGTCGATGTCGCAATCAAGCATTTCTGGGTGTGGCCCGGCAAGGCATATCGGGCGTATGTGCGTCGCAACAAGATTGCCATCGAGCAACTTGAACTGCGTAAAAGGATGAACATGCCTAAAGACGGGCGAGTGTCCTCAGTTGCCTCAATCTGCACGCAACAATACGCAGATTATGGTTTGCCGGAGCGCGGCGAATTGTTTCTGCATATTGCAGCTGACGATGCCTGGCCATCTGTCGTGTCTCTCTTGGAAAATGATGCGGTGGACGACTTTGGCGGAGTCGAATTCTGGATGGCGGCTGAGCAGAGATATGGTAAGCTGACACCTGAAGAAGTAGATTCAATTGGCACATTCAAAACCGTTGGCGAAGTGGCGATGTTCCTTGATAAAGTCGCATGCGAGAGGCGCGAGAAAGCGCTGCCGCGCAAAAGGAATATATGGCGGGAACGTTGGTTGCGACTTTTCTATCTGCTCATCGTATTAGGTAGCCTTTGTGTGGCTGGGATGGAAATCATCAAACTTGTGCGCAGATTTGCCGCAAGAAACTGAAGCACAGAAAGGAACGAACTCATGAATACGCGGATGATGTTTGCGCGGGCCGGGGGAGAATGTTGCCAATGTGGAAATGTTGCCAATACCAAATCCAATTACCAATTGGGGACTCGGCACTCGCTTCGCTTGGCGTGTTCGCGACCCATGGGGACGCGAACACGCCGAGCGGCGATAGCTGACAAAAAAGGAGTTATAAAATGAATATGCCGTGGGCAGATGTATTGCTGTGCTGGCTTCTACGGAGTGCCGCGTTGTCTTTGCTTTTTGTAATTCCCGCCTGGCTTCTTTGGGTGGGAATAAAAAGGAAACGGCGTTGGCTCATAGTGGCAGGGACGATATGGATTTTCTTGTCATGTGCGCTTGTGGCCTTTGATGTGGATCAGCACAGCGGACGGCATGAGAGGATACTTGATCATGGCACGACGCCAGAAGGGCGTGAATACGTTCTGTTTCAGGTCTGTAAAGGCAAAGCGTATAATGTCATGCTGTATGTTCGCGACATGGATGGCAAATGGATGGTTTACTATGTTGATTTGGAAACGTGGCCATGGCGACACGGCGGGCGGTTGGATTTTTCCAGCGGGCAAGCCCGCGTCTTGTCTGGTGGTGAACTGTTTCGGACGATAGACTTGGAGTGGTATAATACGAGACCTATATATGACGATTACCCTGCCGCAATGACGGCGGAAGAAGTGTTTAATAGCCGTAGCTGTAATCGAAACCAAAAGGATCTGACAAAATGAATACGCGGATGATATTTGTGCGTGCCGTCGCGGACAAGTCGAAAGGAGCGGGAGCATGAAGTGTCCGACTTGCGGGAAAGAGCTGTATGATAACGGCGAAGACCACTTCAACTGTCCCTTCTGCGGGGCGGAAGTAGTGGGCGAAAGATTCGCCGCAGAGGAAACGGCGGAAGAAAAGTTCCGCAGACTGGAGCGTGAATTGGCGCGGAAGAAAGTGGAGACAGGGGTAGATGGTCAGAATAGTGCTTTTGCACGTTTTGGGTTCGCAAGGGGCGGATATCAGTTGTCCCTGTTTGGCACGCAAGCAGTCCGCAATGCGCTGGAGCGCGGCGACATGAAATTGGCAGGAAAGCATTTTGCAAAAGCATTCAAGGTTGGCTGTCTTTTGTATTTGGCATTTATTATCGTTGTCGTCGTTGTCGTCGTTGCCGTGTTTGTAAGCCGTGCTTGCAATGGGAATTTATAGGCAAGGGGCAAACTCATGAATACGCGGATGATGTTTGCGCTGGCCGTCGCGGACAAGTCGAAAGGAGCGGGAGCATGAAGCTGAAATGGCAAAAGGAAATGAAATGGCTGCTGTTGGCGGCGTTGGCGTTCCTGTTCCTCTTCGAACGGAGCGACACATTGACGGTGCAGGACGGCTATGTCCGCCTGTGTCGGCGAACATGGTGGTTTTACAAACGAGAGGTGAAGTCGATGGAGTCATCTTTGATTGGGAGCGTAACACACATATCAAAGTGGGGAAAGAGTAGTAAATTGGATCCACTTTTGTTGAAAGATAAGAGTGGACGCGTCTTCTACGAATTACATTATTCGGGGTTCAGGATTGGGGCGAATTGGTGGAAAGAGGCCCATAGTGACGAGAAAGTATGCAAGAGCGCAATCGCAGGGAAAGGCAAGTTTTCAAGAGAGGTGGATACGGTTTCTCCAATTCCTTATGCCATATTAATTGTGTCGTTGGTTGTCTATGTGTACAAACGTTCATGGCGGGTGGCGCGTGAAAGGGAGGAATCGAAATGAATACGCAGATGATGTTTGCGCGGGCCGTCGCGGGAGCGGCGAGTAAAATCGTCGCTATTACCACTGTGTTGTTGTGCATACAGGTTGTTGTTTTTGCTGCGGCACCGCTTTTCCCTAGATATGTCGAGAAGGTGGTTGCAAACGCGTTCGTATTGGTTTACGAACCGTATTTGATGCTCGCACGGAGATTTATATTTAATGTCATGGGCGAACAGCAAGGGAATATTCTGCTTGGATTATTCGTCATCTTTTTAGGTATGTTTCTCTATAGCCTTATCGCCGCTGTTGTTATTTGTATGGTTTCTTACTTCCTGCGAAAACTACGGCGTTTGGACCAATCAACAAAGGATAGGAACTGACGAAATGAATACTCGAAAGATGTTTGCGCGGGCCGTCGCGGGCGTGTCGAATGGGTTGGAAAACGATATAGGGCGGTTGGTTGGTGCTTGAGTCAATAGGCAGGATAGATTGAGACATTGTGCAGGGCGATTGGAGTTAATCCCCCGTTTTTCGCTACTTTATCGCGTGAGTGTCCGCCGAATATGATTATTTGACAGAGGTTATAAGTGCCGATTTTCGGCACTTGGCTATTGCGGTGCGCCCCAAAATATGCTATAATATGCCTTGTAACCATGGGAAAGGCGCAAAATGTACATTAAAAGAAAGATAGATTCTGCCCTTGAGGACTGGAAAAACGATTCTAGCCACAAGCCTTTGCTGCTCAGAGGTGCCAGGCAGACTGGCAAAACGACAGCAGTGCGGCATCTTGCGGAAGGCTTTGATTATTATATCGAGGTCAATTTCGAGAAGAACCGCAAGATACGCGAGGCTTTTGCTGGCGATCTGGACGTAAAGACCATCGTATCGCTCATTGAATACCAGTTTGACAAGCCTGTCGTCCCTGGGCGCACGCTTATTTTCCTTGACGAGATACAGGAGTGCCCCCGCGCCATTTCCGCTTTGCGGTTTTTCTACGAGGATATGCAAAGTCTCCATGTGATTGCGGCGGGGTCGCTCTTGGAGTTCGTGTTCGACGATTTGAGCGACTTCGGGGTGGGGCGGATACGCAACATGTTCGTGTATCCGCTCTCATACGCGGAATTCGCCGGGGCACTTGGGACGGATATGGCTCTGGAGCGGGCGAGGGGCGCGGCATTCGACAAGCCTCTACCCGGGATTGCGCATGGCAAGCTGCTAGAGATTCTCAAGTCGTTTCTCATCGTCGGCGGCATGCCGGCCGCTGTCGAGCGCTATGTCGAAACCGGGAGCTTCCTCGCGGCGCAACGGGAGCAGGACGATATTCTCGTCTCGCTCAAGGAAGACTTCGGCAAATACAAGACGAGGCTGAGTCCGGATGTGATACGGCACGCGCTCACATCGGTCGTGCGCCAGACTTGCGAAAAGTTCGTCTATTCGGACGCGCTTTTGGGTCTCAGTTACGTCCAGTCGAAAAACGCCACCGATTTGTTGGAACGCGCCAAGTTGACAATACGCACTGATTGCTGCAACGCCAGTGGCGTTCCGTTGGGCGGGGACCTCAATCCCAAAAGCCAGAAGTTCATGTTGCTCGATACGGGGCTTTATCTGCGCGAAAGCGGCTTGAACGTGCCGGAATGGGTGAACGAGCCGCCGGGGAAGTTCGTCAATCGCGGCAAGCTGGCGGAGATGTTCACGGGGCTGGAACTCAAAAAGGCGGGCTCGGCGTTCGCCGAAAACCGCCTCTTTTATTGGCATCGGGAGGCGAAAGATTCCAATGCCGAGGTAGATTATGTCGTCCAGTTCGGCGACAATGTGCTGCCGATCGAGGTTAAATCCGGCGTCAATGGTTCCATGAAGAGTCTGCGCATTCTTATGGAGGAAAAGAACCTGAAGCTTGCCATCCGAACCTCCGAAGAGAACTTTGGTCTAATTGATGATGCCGTTCGCATCCTGCCGCTTTACTTCATTGGCGAATATGAAGACTTCTTGCGAAAGGGATCCGTATGAATACGCGGAGGATGTTTGCGCGGGCCGTCGCGGGAAAGCTTTTAGACAGGATTAAGAAAGGAGAGCGGGAGCATGAAGATTGAGGCGGAGAAGATGGGCGAGCGGGTCGCCACCGAAGAGCTTGTGCGCGAGCTGGTGCGGAATGACGCGCGGCGCGGCGAGTTCATGATCATGTCGGACGACGCGGACGACTCACGCTTCGTGCAGATCGCCTGCGACTATGACGAAGTGGGCGGCAAAAGCGACGGACTTTTCGACCTCGAATACCGCGATGGCAAGAACGGCTATCTCTACCACTGCTCGCGCCGCGTTAGCACGGACGAGGTGGAGCGCGTCTTTCTCGATGAACTGGCCGGGCGCGGCGAGTGGCGCAGTTGCTTTGATTGGGAGTTGGAGCGGGGCGGTACGAGCGGTTGGACATTTTCCCCGACGGCCGGGATGCCGCCAGCCGAAAAGGTTTTGTGCTATGTGGCTGCGGCAATCGCCATCGCTATTGGTGTGCCACTCATCTCCTTGAATCTTTACGATGCGATTAAGACGGCGTTGCGTCCGAATGCGGACAAGGGCGATTGGATATATGCGGGATTCTTTGCGCTCTTCGCTTGCGTCTTTATCGGTGGCCCTGTGATGCAGCTTGTGAAATGGCTCAAGACACGCGGCAAGACGCGGGAGGCTCATGAGCGGTCGATACCGATGGATGGAATAAGACTGCGGCGTATGTTGCCCAATGGCCTTGTCTTCATGGCGATTTGGTGCATAGGCTGGGATGCTGGCGCGTTTTATGGCCTTGCTCCGAAGTTTGTAGATGCCGTGCGTGCCTATTCCGAAAAGGGATTCGATGCGATTCTTGTTATAGGCGTGGTCTTCCCGCTCATTGGCGTTGCGATGACAGTGTATTTCTTCCGCCTTCTATGGAAACATCTGCGGCCAAGCTACGAGGTGCGGCTTGTGGGTGGGTTGCTGAAAGAGGGCGAACGCGCTACATTTGAATACCGCTTCAAAGGCGACGCGGAAGAGGTAAAGAGCGTTGCACTTGCGACGGCGGCATGTGCGGCTTGCGAGGCAAGACACGGGATTGTTGGCGCTCAACCGGGAGATATTAACGATGAAAAGAAGTTTACGCATTCGCTGGAGATCGCGTCCGGCAGCGTGACGCTGGAAATGCCGCGAATCGCAAAAGACTGTCATACTGCCTTCAGATACTATTTCCGCGCCACGGTGGTGTTCAAGAGCGGCCTAGTCGTCTCATCATCCTACCGCATCCCACTGAAATGAAACCGAAAGGAGCAACCCATGAAACCATTTGCACGAATCAACTTGTCCTCCGCAGCTCTGCGTAGGGGGAGAGGGAAATGTGAAAATGTGCAAATATCCAATGCCAATAACCAATTGTCAATGAAAGGAAAACGGCGATGAAGAAAATGATGATGGCGGTGGGGCTCGCGGCAATGGTCGCGACGGCGTTTGGCTGGTTACCCGAGAACGATTTAATTAAAGACGACCTTGCGGGTTATAATAACACATGCGGCAAGTTTCGGATTTCCTCGGCAGAGGCTTTGTTTCATGTCGTACTGACAAATGCGGCAGAAATAGCTTGTTTGGAGGATTCTATTTATCCTGGTGGCACGACTATGCCGATGGATGAGCAGATTAAGTGGTTGCGCAAAAAGCTGGACGACAAGTATTCGTTGCTTGACGAGGATTTGCGAGCGTTCGCAAGGCTTCAGCGAATGTATGCGATGCATTTGAGCTCGCTGATTCGGGACAAAGATAAATTTCGCCCACCAATTGAGGGGAAAATGGTCGCTTGCTATGATTCTCGTTGCTTTGCGCAGGAGAAAGATTTACTGCATGAGATAGTTGTCCCCTTATTCAAGATACGACCGCCCGCAACGCTTGACGATGCAATTGACTATCTCGAGCAATGCATGAATTGCTCTTGTCCGGAGGGACACGATGGAAAAGGAAGATTGCGCATCATACGCGAATACAAGAATGCGATGGAAGGCGGCGATATTTCGCAGACCCCTGCACCAGTTTTTGAGGCGCGCGATATACGGCTAGAATCGCTAATCTATTTGCTCTGCTCCAGTTTGGGTTGCAGATGGACGTGGGACAACGAAGAACGCGTCCTGACTATCAGCGCTGTTGAAGGTTGCTGTATCCCTCGCGCGAAAGAGGAGAGGTAAAACTAAAGGAACGAACCCATGAATACGCGGATGATGTTTGCGCGGGCCGTAGCGGGAGCGGCGATGGCGGGGTGCTTGGCAGGGTGCGTAAATGCCGGATACAATTACAGCGTAACGTCGCTAAAGGTTTCCGGCAATACGCAAAGTGAGTACTATAGGCTGATTGAACCTTCCAGTTGTGGCTATTATGAAATGGTCGCACTATATGCCATTAGACGATTGCCAAAATCTAGTGGTGACGACGCGCTTCCAATAGTCAAGGTTGCGGTAAAGCAAGAGCCTGAAACGAGCGACAGTCCGCTTTGGTCGAGAATTCCCAGCTTCGCAACATTGACGATATTGCCGATGTATGTGAAGACATCACAGCACTTCACGATTGAACTTGGTTTCCCGGAAGGTGACATGGGAATAGGCGTTGACATTAATGGATATGGATTGGTTTCGGTGTTGCCAACTGGGTTTCTGCCGATTCCCGGCTGGTTCGAGCACCGGTACTGGGATGCTGGCCCGCTTGCTAGATGCGGCAGTCGTGACTTCTGTGAAATTGCAGTCAAAGAAGTGACTACAAAAGCGTTGACAGGTGAGTTGCGCAATGAAAGGAACTGACGAAATGACTACGCGGATGTTTATGCGGGCCGTCGCGGACAAGACGAAAGGAGCGGGAGCATGAGAGTCAAAACATCGAGAACGCTAGAGCAAGATGCAACGGCGAGCTTATTGCGCGAATTTATGTCTGACGACAAGAAGCGAGGCACAAACTTGTTGTTGCGGCAAGCGCACGATGCGGATGCTTTTATACATGTGTCGTTTGTGAATCCGCCGGACAATTTCAGACTTTGCTATCAAGAAGGGAAAGGCGGCAAGGCATATCGCTGCGACAGGCTTGTTTCGCGACGCGAGGCGGAAGATGCGTTGCTTGAATATCTTGAAGGCAACAGCAGTTGGAGGGACCGTTATCAATGGAAAGCGATTTCCAAACTGTCCGTTTGCGCGGAGATTGCGCGGTCGCTACTTGTCATAGGCGTTGCTGTTGGTGGCGCTGTCTATGCCGCCTATCGCTTAATCGTAACCTTAATAGATTGTCATTGAAGATGCAAGCCATGATATCGGAGGAATCGAAATGAATACGCGGATGATGATGCGTTTTCACGTGACTAAAACCAAACTCAATTTTCAATGAAAGGAGACAGACATATGAAAAAGAAAATCATGTTTGCTGCGATTGTTGCGATGGCGATGGTCGCGGTCGGCAAGAGCGGCGGGAAACCAAGCGTCGAAGAGGAGGCGTTCAACTTGTTTCTGCAAGCGTACTACCTCAAGCCGGACGCGGTGGAGGCGATTGCGAAAATACCGTATGTCGAGAAGTCGGTCAGGAAGTCGCGAAGCGCGGTGAGCCCGATGTCAGGATTCTATTTTGGCGTGGTGAAGATATCGCCGGAGCGCAAGGACGAATGGGTGGCGGCAAAAGAGGCGACGAAGGCGCGCTGGCTGAAGGGCGCTATCGACTTCGGTCTTGATGGCAAGTCGCTGGCCGAAATTGTCGGCGAAGATCCCAAGGCGCTTGGACCGGGGCATCTCGATTTCATGTGGGGGTATTTCTTCGCGACGGGCGACAGGGAGGCGCCGAGGCGCATCATCAAGCGAGGGTCGTTCACGTTTCCGGAGGAGGCGACAATTGATTTGACGCAACGCGCGGCGCAATGGTCGGCGCTGTCGATTGCCAAGGAGCACAAGCAAGTCCAGGAGGAACTGGAGACATTCGTCAGGACGGCGACCGATGACGAGGTTCGCGCTTTCTTTGGCGGCGAAGTGCCGGACTACGCCAAGGCGTTTCTTTCTAAAGAGGCGGTGGCGCGAGCGGAAAGTCTGAAGCCAGTTGAGAAGAAGGAAGCGGACGAAAAGGCGGAAGAAGAAACGGCAGAGCCGCCGCCAGAAGTTCGCACAGAATCGTACGCCGGGTATGTTGCGGCGAGGGAAGGGGAGGCGACGCTGGTTTTCCCCGGCATGACGATAGAAGAACTTGCCGATGGCGAGTTCTCCGGGATGATGGGCGGCGCGTGGGTGAACGGAGGCGAGGGGCTTGAGGCGAAGGGCTATAACAAGGAATACCAGCCGGGAGAGAAGCTGCGCGTGCAGTTCCAGTGCATCGACAAGGGCGACGGCAAGGAATACGTGAAATGCGTCCGCGCGGTGTTCACGGATTCGCCGGAAGGTGTGCGGGCGGTCTGCGACTACACGGGGTTCGTCACGCTCGGCTACAAGAAAAACGCGCTCGGTTACGATTTCCGCGACGACGCCAACTGGAAGGCGGTGGCGTCGGCAGATGGCCAGGGATATGGCCTTGCGGCGGTCAGCGTTGCTATTCCTGTGGCGCAGGAGACGGAGGCGAATGCCAATCGCAAATTGCCGGCGGGTTTTACGGTGGACTACGATGCGGCGCGGGAGCGGGCGAAAGCGAACGGGCGCGATTTGTTCTTGCTTTTCACCGGTAGCGACTGGTGCACTTATTGCAAGAAGCTTGAGAAGGAAGTCCTCTCGAAGAGCGCATTTCTCGACTATGCCACAAATGAATTCGAGTGCGTCGTACTTGATTTCCCGAAAGACGCAAGCATGTTGTCGGCGAAGGAACGCAGGCGCAACCGCGAGTTGCAGGAGAAGTTCGAGGTCAGGGGCTATCCATTGGTGCTGATCGTGTCGGCGTGGGAAGAAAGCATCAAGTCCCAAGGCGGCTACGAACGCGGCGGTGCGGAAAAATGGGTGGAGAATTTCAAGAAGGAATTGCGGCTTGCGCCGCTCAGGGGAAAATATTTCAAGGAGCTTTTCGAAGAGTCGCAGCGAAGCAGTATGGCGTTTGCCGCCGAACTTGAAAAGATAGGCAGACCAAAGGACGCCGAGACGGCCGAACGCATCAAGGCGCTGTTCGCGAAGCGGGCGGAGGATTTGCGCGATGTCGAGTCTCGGCTCAAGGCGCTTGAGGTGCCGGAGGAACTCGCGGAAGAGAAGGACGAACTACTCAAAAGTGTGGCATACGGCATGGAACGTTCAGTGGAGATTGCCGAGGCGAGTGTCGAGGAAATCCTCGAGTCGGCGGCGGATGGCGAAGATGATGACGCCGAAGATAATGATGAGGAAGAGGACGAAGAAGCCGCCGCGCCGCTCGCTTTGCCGCTTGCGGGTGCCGGGGCTGCGTTGGACTGGACGGAGGAGGTGTTCATGCCGTTCGCGGAGCGGCTGCTTGCCAAGCCAGAGCAGGAGATGCTCGGCGCCGCGTTCTCGGATATGGATATGGCCGCAGTAGTCAGGGAATACGCCATTTCCCGCGCGCCGAAAGACGTAAACCGCAAGTCGCTGCGCAAGGATTATGCGGCGGACGCGACGGCGGCGTGGGAACGCGGCGCTCGCACGCCGTTCGTGGTGATCGAGCATACGGCGCAACACCCGAAAAAGATCGGCGCGGAGGAGAATGCCGCCGTGCGCCGCGAGACTTGGGGAAAGTGGAAGGACGACCCGCGCTGGCCGCTTGCCTCGCGCATCTTATTCATCGCCGACTGGCGCGAACATGACGGCAAAAACGCAAATGAGCTGACGCAGATTTCCGTCGCGCTGAAAAAGAAGTTCATCGCCTCCGGCGAATGGAAGCCGGAGGAAATCGTCTGCGCGTGGTGGACGATTGCGCATCAGCGCGGCAACAACAAAATGGTTTTCGAGGAGCTGAAAGCGGAAGGCGCGGCGTTCGATCCGTGGCTGGAGGCGGTGGCGATGGCTTACTGGCACATCGACCGCGCATGGGATGCGCGCGGCAGCGGTTTCTCCAGCACCGTCACGGAGGAAGGCTGGAAGGGCTACGGCGAGCACCGCGCCAAGGCGCTCGAATGGGCGGAGAAAGCTTACGCGCTGCGGCCGGACCTGGCATCCCCGACATTCGTCGGCCTCAAGGCCAACTACGGCAACAGGGCGGAGGCGCTGAAGTGGTACCGGCGCGCGGCGGCGCTTTTCAAGGACGATGCGCTCGCCGCCGACCAGTTCGTGTGGGGAATGCGTCCGCGCTGGGGTGGCTCGACGCTCGATATGATGGCGTTCTTCAGGATGTTCCTGTCCGACGACTTCGCTGATACGCTCATGCCCGCCTGGGCAATCGACAAGGTGTATTGGGACGTCTTCAAGGAAGAGACGTATCGAGGCAAGGAGCGGAATTTCGAGGAATGGGCGGAGAACAACGCCGAAGTGATACGCCACTTCAGCGACATCTACATGAACGGCGGCTATCTCAAGCGCAAGGGCGTTTCCATCGGGGCGCGCCGATTCGTCGCCGATACGTTCCTTGCGGCGGCTTGGAGCATGGGCGACATGGAGATGTTCGATGCGTGGCGTAACTACGACGGCGCCAAGGCGAAGGAAGAGAAACTGACTTACATCAAGGCCGTGAAAAACACGACCACATGGCGCAATGCGGGGATGCGCGCGCTCGCCGACTGGGTCCGGTCGCGTCCGGACACGGATCGTAGGGACTTGCTGCACGCGCTGCGCCACGCTTTCGGACAGTGGGAGCCGATGCGCAAATCGTGCCGCGACCATACCCACGAGACGCGCAACTACGAGCCGTTCGAGAAACTCATCCTGCCGCTCATATATCGCGGCGAGGTGTCGAAGGACAACACGCCGGATTTGCAGTGGGGATTCTTGAGATACCTCGCCGGATGCTGCATCGGCACCAAGGCGCTGGCGCCGGACGGTTGCGAACTTGCCGGCATCTTTCCAAAGAATCTCTGGGCGGATATAGACGAGAAGCTGGAGGAAATTACGGTCGAATTCGAGTTGACGGTGGACGGACCCGAGACGAAGGGCGAGGGAATGATGCATTTTGAGTTTGGCTCGAGCGCCAAGGACTTCTACCAGCGCTTCAGCGTGCTCGCCGTCGCAAACAAGACCGACGAGAAGGACAACCGTTTCGCCATTCTCCCGTGGCCGAAGGGCGAGACGAACAAGGTCGTCAAAGTCGTCTTCAGAGGCCGGGATGTGAAGGTTTACGACAACGGGCGCCTCGCCTACACCCGCCAGTTGCGCGATGGCGCACAGAACGTCAAGAAGTTCTCCTTCGCGCGCTCCAACTCCAAGACCGTTCCCTTCCGCCGCATATTCATCAAAGCCGTCGCCGCCCCGCCCGAAGATTGAACCACGGAGAAGTCGCAATGAATACGCGGATGAGGGCAAGCGCGGGTTGGGGGAGAATGTTGCCAATGTGGAAATGTTGCCAGTGCCAATTCCAATGACCAATGAAAGGAGCGGGAGTTGACAGAGCGGCGCGAAACAACCTTGGATATTGTTGCGATCGACGGCCTGGCAACCTTGGAGTTTGTCCAAAACATACGCAAACACCCTTGTCTTTTGTCCCAAAATATGATATAATATATGCTGATGAAACGAGTTAGGGAGGTTGTGGGAGTTTATGATATACTGTTCGGCATGAGACGGTGCAGGATAAATCTTCCAGATCGGTGCCAGCGCCTGATCAGCCGAGTGGCACACCGCGCGTTTGAAGGGGGCAAGCAGCGAATCGAAAGGGTCGCGCCTCTATGACAAGGAAAACCTACTGTGGCAATTTACTGTGGCAATCAGGTCTGACCCTGTTGGCTCTGAGGAGTTGACGAACATAGAGGTTGTCGATGAGGACATCGTTTCGTCCGAGAATGGGATAAGGGTATATTCCACTTGCCATGAATCGGTATTTCAACAGCTGTCAAATGAGGGAGAATGATCAGACATGAACATTATCAATATCGGGATTCTTGCCCATGTAGATGCGGGCAAGACGACACTGACAGAAAGCCTGCTGTATGCCAGCGGAACCATTTCAGAGCCGGGGAGCGTCGAAAAAGG
>JAFXXW010000018.1 GCA_017542055.1 Kiritimatiellia bacterium | reverse complement strand
TGGAGATAAAGGTTATCCAAAGAACCGCGATTTAAGCGCGTCAACCTTGTCCGTCCGCTCCCAAGGGAAGTCTTCGCGGCCGAAATGCCCGTACGCCGCAGTGGCGGAATAGATGGGCCGCAAGAGACCGAGGTCCCGTTGAATGCGATAGGGCCTAAAGTCGAAAATCTCGCCGCTCTTCAGCATGGTCTCGAGCGATTCGTTGGTGACGCCATCGGCCGCGCTGCCGAAAGTCTGCACCGAGAAACTGACGGGCGAGGCCACGCCGATCGCGTACGCCACCTGAATCTGGCAACGCGAGGCGAGTCCGGCCGCCACGATGTTCTTGGCCGCGTAACGCGCATAGTAGGCGGCGCTGCGGTCCACCTTGCTGGGATCCTTGCCGGAAAACGCCCCGCCACCATGCGCGGCCATGCCGCCATAGGTGTCGACGATGATCTTGCGTCCGGTGAGCCCCGAGTCGCCGCAAGGTCCGCCGATCACGAACTTGCCGGTGGGATTGACGAGAAAGCGCGTCTGGGGCGTCACGAGTCCCGAGGCGGACAGGAACGACTTGGCTTCTTCCTCGATGAGCTTGTAGTGCTCCGCGTCGGCACCATCTTCAGTGGTCTGGTGCGACACGACAACCGTATCGATGGCGCAAGGCGCGCCGTTGCGATACACTACCGAAAGCTGCGCTTTGGCGTCGGGCCTAAGCCACGTCCACTTGCCTTCGTGGCGCAGACTCGCAAAGTGCTTCAAGAGCTTGTGCGACCACATGATGGCTACCGGCATCAGTTCCGGCGTCTCGTTGGTGGCATAGCCGAACATCATGCCCTGATCGCCCGCGCCTTGATCTTCGGCGCGTTCGCGGCTGACGCCCTGGTTGATGTCGGGGCTCTGGCCGTGCAGATGCGAAACGTATTTGAAAGTGTCGTAGCTGAAATGTTCGTCCGGCACGGTATAGCCGATTTCCTTCACCACCCGGCGGGCGATGGCTTCGGTATCGATCTCCTCGAAGCCCCGACAGGTGATTTCGCCCATGTTGACCACCACGTCCGGGCCGACCATCGTCTCGCATGCCACGTGGGCGGAGGGGTCGCGCTCGAGACAGGCGTCCAGGATCGCGTCGGAAATGGCGTCCGCCACCTTGTCGGGGTGGCCTTCCGAAACCGACTCGGAACTGAATACGTGCTGGTGTTCGTGAAGCTCTTTCATAGCGTGGCGACGCACTCGATTTCCACCTTGACGTCCTTGGGGAGCCGGGCCACCTCCACGCAGCTGCGCGCGGGCTTGTTGGCGCCGAACTCTGCCGCGTAGACGGCGTTGAGCGCGGCGAAATCGTTCATGTCCTTGATGAACACCGTAGTCTTGACCACCCGGTCGAGACCCGTGCCGGCCGCCTTGAGCACCTCGGCCAGATTGGCGATCACCTGGCGCGTCTGGTCTTCGATGGTGACGGCTTCGATGGTGTTGGTGGCCGGATTGATGGGAATCTGGCCGGAGGTGTAGACCATGCCACCCGTCTTGATGGCTTGGGAATAGGGACCCAGCGCCTGGGGCGCCAGCTCGGTAGCAACCGTTTCGTTCATGGTTTAGGTCTTATGGAGATAATGGAGCCGGGTAAGGGACTCGAACCCCTGGTAATTCCTCATTACAAATGAGGCGCAGTCGCCACTGTGCCAACCCGGCAGGGAAAGCGTCAAGGCATCGGCGAGAACTGATCTTTGCCTACGCCGCAGAGCGGGCAAACCCAATCGTCGGGGAGCGCCTCGAAAGCCGTTCCGCCGTTTTCCGCCGGGTCGTAAACGTGTCCGCAAACGTTGCAGATGTACTTGGTCATGTTCTTCCACCTTCCTTGATTTTGGTTGTTCGGGAAATATTATATCATATTTCCGTCAAAAATGCAAGAGCGAACTTAGCTTTTTTGTGAGTTCCTTGGCATGACGGAAATCGGCCTCGCCCTCGGGCCGGACGATTGGCAAGGCCGCAAGCGAAATGCGGATGGTGCGGTCGCCCACGTAGTACCAGGGATGGCGCTTGTCGAGAATGACAGGGTCGTAGGCGATGCGTACGGGGAGGACCTCCGCTCCTGTCGCGAGCGCCAACCGCGCCGCCCCGCGATGGAACTTGTCGCCGCCCCGCGTGCCCTGGGGGAAAATGACGATATTGACTCCTTGAGCCAGCAGTTGGCCGCACGCGGCGAGGATGCGCTCGGGCGATTCGTCGTTCACGATGAACATCTTGCGCGCCACTGCCGCCAGAGCCGGATTCTTGAGCACTGCCGCCTTGGCGATGGCGGTGGAGTCGGGCAGGAGCGAAAGGATGATGCAGATGTCGATGAGCGAAACGTGGTTCATGACCACTATCCGCCCCCGGCAGTTTTCGAGCGTTTGCAAGGTCTCCCGGTCGGCCTCCACCCGGTAGAGACCGGTCCAGCGCGCCAACAGGCGGAAACTCCGGTAGAAAGCGCGGATGACGGCCCGCACCCAGCTTACCGGCATGACGAGAACGACCGGCGCGAACGGCAACGCGAACGCCCCGTACAGGAAGAAAAAGAGCGCCGCCAGAACGTAACGCAACCGGACCGTCATTTGCTCTTGAGCGCCAGGCGGATGATCTGTTCGGTATCGGCCAATTCCGGATGCTGCGCGATCGCCTGCGCCACCATCTTGTTGGCCGTTTCGTCGTTGAAACCGAGCGCGCTCAAGGCCAGAACCGCATCGTGGATGCAGGGATTGGTAGCCTTGCCGCCTTCGCCCCGGGTGCCCGCCAACGCTTCGATGGCGTTAACCTTGTCGCGCAGTTCCACGCAAATCTTTTCGGCCGTCTTCTTGCCCACGCCCTTGATGGACGCCAACCGCTTGGCGTTGCCGGTGGAAATGGCGAGCATGAGTTCCCCGAGACTCGACCCCGAAAGAATCGCCAACGCGATTTTGGGTCCCACTCCGCTCACGAGGGTGAGCTTCTGGAACATGGCTTTTTCGCCCTCGGTGGCGAAGCCGAAGAGCGCCTCGTCGTCTTCCCGCACGTGATGGCAGACGAGGAGTTTCTGCTCCCGGCCCGTCGCGCCCAGCTTTTCGTAGGTGGAAAGCGAGATGAAAATATCGTACCCCACGCCGCCCGCCTCCAGCACCACGCGGGCCGGTTCTTTTTCCGCCAGAATGCCGCGAATGTAGGCGATCATGAAAAGAGCTTCCGGAGTTTTTCGAGTTGCGCCACCTTGTCGCGATTCTCCTCCAGCTTGCGGCGCGCTTCGGCCACGATGGCTTCCGGCGCGTGCTCCACGAACTGGCGGTTGGCCAGCTTGGCCTCCGCGCCCTTGATGAAGCCGGCCAGCTTCTGGAGTTCGCCCTCGATGCGCTTTAGTTCCGCCGCCTTGTCCACCAGTCCCTCGAGCGAGAGATAGACGGTGCCGAGTTTGGTCAGCTTGGACGGCATGGGCAGTTCCGCGCCGGCGGGCACTAGTTCCACGCTTTCCGCGCGCATGGCCTTTTTAAGTCCATCCAATTCGCCCGCGATTTCCTTATTTCCGGTGGCGAGCGTCACCTTGACGAAAACGGAAGGCGGCACTTTGTATTCGGCCCGGAGCGCCCGGAGCGCGGTGATGGCCTCGCGCTTCAGGTTGACGAAGTCGTAGACCGAGGGGTCGATGGCGTTCGCCGGCACGGGATATTCCGCCTTCATGATGCTTTCGCCTTCGGCCAGGTAGCCCAGCTGGTGGGCGATTTCCTCGGTGATGAACGGCATGTAGGGATGCAGCAGCTTCAGCGCCCGGAAGAACACGTCGTTCAGCACCGCGAACGCGCGTTCCTTGTCCGGCGCGTCCTTGGTGTATTCCACGTACCAGTCGCAAATCTGCGTCCAGATGAAATCGTACACCGCGAGCGCGCCGTCCTGGATGCGATACTGCTCCAAGAGTTCGGTCACCTTTTCGGCCGCCTTGTCGCACGCCACGAGAATGTGCTTTTCGTCGGCGGTCAAGGTGGAAATGTCGTAGTCCCTACGCTTCACGCCCTGCATTTCGATGAAGCGCGCCACGTTCCAGATCTTGGTGCAGAAATTGCGTCCGATCTCGAACTTCTCCTTGTTCACCTTGGTGTCGCACTCGAGCGAGGTGATGAGCGCGATGGAGAACCGGAGCGCGTCGGCCGAATACGCCTCGATCAGTTCCAGCGGATCGAGCGAATTGCCGAGACTCTTGGACATCTTGCGGCCTTGCGCGTCGCGCACGATGCCGTGAATCACGATGTTCTTGAACGGCGCCTGGCCGGTGAAGTGGAGACCCGCCATCACCATGCGCGCCACCCAGAAGAAGATGATGTCCTGCGCGGTGACGAGGTCGCACGTGGGATAGTAGAACTTGAGATCGTCCGTTTCGGCCGGCCAGCCCAACGTGGAGAACGGCCAGAGCCAGCTGGAGAACCAGGTGTCCAGCACGTCGGGATCCTGTTCGAGATGGGCGTGTCCGCACTTGGGGCAGCGGTCGGGCGCGGTTTCGGCCACCGTCAGCTCCCCGCACTTTTCGCAAGTGTAGGCCGGAATCCGGTGTCCCCACCAGAGCTGGCGCGAGATGCACCAGTCCTGGATGTTCTCCATCCAGTTGAAATAGATGTTCTCCCAACGTTTGGGCACGAAGCGCACCGATCCGTTCTTGACGGCTTCGATGGCCGGCTTGGCCAATGGCGCCATTTTGACGAACCACTGCTTGGACAGCCGGCTCTCGACCGTCTCGTGGCACCGGTAGCAATGGCCCACCTGGTTGTCGAGGTCTTCGATATGGTCCAGAAATCCGCCCTCTTCCAGGTCCGCCACGATCGCCTCGCGGCATTTGAAGCGGTCCATCCCCTCGTACTTGGCGCCGGCGAGCTCGTTCATGGTGCCGTCGCCGTTCATGATGTTGATTTCCGCGAGGTTGTGGCGCTTGCCCACCAGGAAGTCGTTGGGGTCGTGCGCGGGCGTGATTTTGACGATGCCGGTGCCGAATTCCTTGTCGACGTAGTCGTCGCTGATCACGGGAATCGTGCGTCCGGTGAGCGGCAGGATCACTTCCTTGCCCACCAGATGCGCATAACGCTCGTCCTTGGGGTTGACGGCTACGGCAGTATCGCCCGGCAGCGTTTCCGGCCGGGTGGTGGCCACCATGACGTAGTCGCGATAGGCCTCGCCCTTGACGCCGGCCGCGCTACCTTTGACCGGATAGCGCACGTACCAGAAATGTCCGTGATTGGGCTCGTGCTCCACCTCGTCGTTGGCGAGCGCCGTGCCGCAGCGCGGGCACCAGTTGACGATGTAGTTGCCCTTGTAGACGAGTCCCTCGTTGTAGAGTTGCGCGAACACCTTGGCGACGGCCTTGGAGCAGCCCTCGTCGAAGGTGAAACGTTCGCGGCTCCAGTCGGTGGAGTTGCCCAGCATGCGCTGCTGGTGGACGATGGTTCCGCCATATTGGCGCTTCCATTCCCACACGCGCTCCACGAAAGCCTCGCGACCCAAGTCCTGCCGGCGCTTGCCCTCTTTGCGGAGCGCCTTTTCCACCACGTTTTGCGTGGCGATGCCGGCATGGTCGGTGCCGGGCAGCCACAATACGTTGCGCCCTTGCATGCGACGCCACCGGACGAGGATGTCCTGGATCGTCTGGTTGAGCGCGTGGCCCATGTGCAGAATGCCCGTGACGTTGGGCGGAGGAATGACTACCGAATAGGGCGTGCCTTGGCCCGGCTCTTCATGGAAGAATCCGCCCTCTTCCCAAAACTTGTACCACTTTTGCTCTACCGACTTGGCGTCGTAATGCTTGTCCATACTTTTGCCACCCTTCAGAAAAACCACTTGGCCACCGCCAGCAAACCCTGCTTCCAGGGCACGCGATGCGACACGCCGCTCTTGCCTTTGAATTCGTCCAAGTGCGCCACGTACCAATCGTAATTGCGCACCAACGCCTCCCGGTTGGAATACTTGGGATCGAACTTCAATACGCGCTCCGCCTTTTCGATGGAAACGAAACTGTCGGTGCTGGCGGTAGCGTACACCCAAGGATAAAGCGGAGAAAGATGCAACTTCTCCAGCACTTTCAATATGGCCACCAAAAGTCCGGCCGGCATGCCGATGATCCGCTTGCCGTGTCCCGCCCGGTCCAGCACCGCCTGGTAGTCCTCCTTCATGGTGGCGAACTCCCGCGCGCCGAAATTGAATTCGCCGGAAATCGTCTCCCGGGGCAACGTGAGCGCGTTCCAGATGCCTTCGTCGATGTCGTCCACGTCCATCAACTGGTAGCGGTTGCGTCCGCTGCCGATCATGGGGAAATTGTGCCCCGTGTAGGCCCAGTCGTAAAAGAGCGCGAACACCCCGAGCCGCTCCGGTCCCACGAAAGATTTGGGCCGGATGATGCAGACCGGATAGCCGTCCTTGATGGCCTCGCGGCAGATATCCTCCGCCTCGATCTTGGCCTGGCCGTACGGTCCCACCCCCACCAGCGGATCGGTTTCGTAGATGGGATGCTTCTTGGGCACGCCGTAAACCGCAGTGGAACTGATCTGGATCATGCGATCCAGCTTGAATTTGCGCGCGGCCGCCAGCACGTTGCGGCAACCGTCGACTTCGGTGGTGAAAATATCCTCTTCCGAATAGAGCGGAAGCGCGGCCGCGCAATGTACTACCGCGTCGCACCCCTCGGTGACGCGCTCCACCATCGGCACGTCGCGCACGTCGCCCTTGAAAAACTTGAGCCAGGGTTCGTTCTTTTCGGGATAGTCGAAATCCGCGATGTCCAATACGCGGATTTCTTCCACGCCCTTCCGGCGCAACAGCCGGATGAGATTGATTCCGAGAAACCCGGAACCGCCAGTGACCAGAATCTTCATCCGATCAGGGCATGGGCGGAGCGGGCAGTTCGGGAACCGTTTCCGCCACCGGGGCCGCCTCGCTCTCGTTCGCCATCAAAGACTTCGAATGCACGGTGGAAGTAAGCCGCGCGAGGACGAGCGTGTTCAAAAGAAACACCGCGCCCAGAATGGCGGTGGTACGGATGAGCACGTTGCCGGCGTCCGCGCCGAACACCGCCTCGCTCATGCCGCCGCCGATAGCGCCGCCCAGGCCCCCTTCTTTCGGCTTCTGCAGCATTACCACCAAAGCCAGCATGAGGCACACGAGCACTTCGACCACGTAAAGGCATCCGATAACGATAGACATGACTTCTTTCCTTTCGTCTTAGCCGACAATCCGGCTTGTTTGGTATATTATATCATATTCCAGCCTTGGAAGTCAACGGGAAAAAGCCAAAACTTGTCTACAGCGACTCCCGGAACGCCCTCACCTGCATCAAATTCTCCACCGCCCGGCGCACGTTTTCCCGGTAGTCGTCCTCGCTTGCCGTAGCCGTTTTTCCTAGGTTGGTGCGCGCATACGCCTGGAAAAGTCTCGGCTTCCCGTCCGCCGCGCAAGTCCCTGTTTCGCCATCCGCCTTGACCGGACGACGCGTCTGCACCACGACCCGCGTGTAGAGCCACAACTCGCCCCCGCGCACCTCCTTGGCATGGCGAAAAGAAATCGGCTCCACGATGATCCCCGGCCGCTCCACCATCGCTCCGTTCGTCGACTGCCCGTCCATGACCCGGTACCCGGCCGCGACCAGCGCCTCCCGCACGAATTCATGGTACCACAAAGTGCTGTAGACCGCGATGCCTTCCGTCGGGATCGCCACTTCCCCGATCGCCGGGTAGTCCGGGATCTCCGGCAAAGGCGGTTCCTGCGGCGCCGTTTTCGGCCGCGCATCGTACATGGAGTCGTCCGTGGCGCACCCGGCCACCATGATCGCCAGCATCGCAGCCGCCACCTTGATCGAAAGTCCGCTCTTCATTGCGCCGCTCCCTCCTCCGTCGCCTTCTCCGGCTCTTTCGGCGTGATCTCAGCCGGCAGATCCTTGGCGAACGGCAGGTCCGACGCCTCGGCCGCCGCGCAGCTCTCCTTGATCAGATCGTCCACCGGATTATACATCTTGGGACCGTAGTTCATGAGCGAAACATGCCGCACCGCCATGCCGCCTTCCCGCGTCTCGATCCTCGCCTTCCGGCTCGCCAGATTGTCCCAAAGCTTGTATCCGTTCACCGCCACCTCGTGCTCGCCTTCCGGCAGATGGAGCGGGACGATCAGAAACTCGCCCGGCAGATTCTTCCAGTACCTGACGTCCGCATCCGGATTGATGCACGCACCCACGATATGGAACGTAATTCCGGCCGCCATGCATCCGGCCCCCACGCACATGAGAATCGTATCCCCTTCCGAGCCTCCGTTCGCCGCCGCGAGGCAGCCGTACCCCACGATGATGAGGATGTTCCCGGAAGCCTCCAGTCCGCTCTTCACGCTCGCCTTGTTCTGCAGCACCGTATCCATCTCGCGACCGCCCCGCGTGGTGGCCTGGAAATTGACGTTAGCCAATCCCTGCTGCACCAGATATTCCTGCCCTAGGCAAGTGGCGGAGACGAAGGAAAAGGGACTGCCGTATCCCGGTATCACATACCTGATTTCGTTGTACTCGCCACCCCGTACGTAGGACGGGGGTTTCCCGGCCCACACCACCAGAAACGCATTCGGCGTTTCCATGTTTTCCAGAAACGCCTTCGTGATTCCCCGCTCTTCGCCCAGCACCTGTGAAAGCTCGCGCATGTACTCCGAAGCTCCGTCCTCGTTGCCGGAATGCTTCGAAATCACATACCCCAGATACTGCAAAAGCGCATAATCCGAGTTGTATTTGGCCTCCTCGGTGTTGGCCGAGTCCGCCAAAAGCCCGCGCTTCACGCACCTTTCCGCGTCCTCCCACTCGTCGCGCTCCATGTATGACATCGCCAGAAGCGCGAACAGCGTGGCCTTCTCGTGCGCATCGCCCTTGAACACCTTGGCGTTTTCGCCGTGCCAGAGCGACGCGGCCTCTTCCTCCGCCTTCACGTCGTTCACGAGGTCCATGTCTCGCCGCACCTTGTTCATGAGCTCGTGCGCCTGGTCGCGCTCGCCCTTCAGCAAGAGCACGCTCACCCGCTCCAACTCGTACAAGGGAGTGCTGACCGTAGGACCCTCCGCCAGCTTGGTCACGATCGCCTCGGCGCCGTCGTAGTCGCCGGACGCGAACTTGGCCGACGCCACCTCGTCCTGCCGCTCCATCGCATCGAGTTCCGCCCCGCTCTTGTGCACGAAGGGACTCGTATACGTGGCGCAACCGACCATCGACATCATCGACGCCGCCAACAGCCAACGCGCAAACCTCATGCGCATGGGTTCACTCCCCCAGCACCAGCTGGAAGTTCTCGGCCTCCTTCACCGGACAAACCGCCCGGTACGCATACGTGGCGCCGCGATTGATCGTGATCCGCTCGTTGTTGGTGGAATACACTACCGGCCCTTCGGCCTGCGCCGCCATCGTGGGATAGAAGTTGCACTGCGCGCTCAGCGTGATCGTGTCCGGAATCTTGTCCGACCAATTAGTCCAGCCGGTGCCTCCGCGGAAACGGATTCCAACTTCCACCACCGGCATTCCCGCCTCGTTGCGCGAGAAGCGCGAATACGTGATCTCGAAGTAGTCTCTAGGCGAATTGGACCCGAACCAGAAAGTATACTTGGCCGGGCGCTGGAACACCACGTTACCCTCCAGCCGCAGATCGTCCATGTCCGCGCCTGCCATCGGTTTCACCGCATAGCACCCGCACAGCATCGCCGCGCCCATCGCCATCCAGAAAAGCTTCTTCATGGTTGTCCTCCTTTTGCGCTTTTACCGGTACACCACGCCAGCCTGGCTGACACGCTTGACCTCGTAGGAATCCTCCCAGATCACATCGTTGGAGTCGGGATCGACCAACGTCAGACCCACCAGCACGTAGTCGGAACTCTTGCCGTTCACCTGCTGCGTGAGCGACGAAATTTCGCACGACAGAATTAGCGCCGCCTTGCCCGAATTGTCGCTGATGCGCTTTTCGAGCATCACCGTCTTCTCGTATACGCTGAGTTTGCTCTCCGGCTTCACGATCATCACGTTGAGCCGCTTGTTCGTGTTGGAAACCCTCATCTCCGGATCGTTGAGCATCTTGAGAATCGCGCTCTCCTTGGTGGCGCCCTTCGTCGTGGACACCGTAGAAGGCATCACCACCGTCTGGGTCTCGCCGATATAAAGCGACTTCCCGTCCCGCAGCCGCTCCTCCACCACCTCGATGTAATCGGCCATGTTGATGACGCCTTCCTGCTTGAGGCTCTCGGGATAGAACTGGCCGGTTAGCAGATAGTCCGCGCCTTCCGTGTGGCCGGGCATCAGGAACTGCACCTTGCCGCCAGCCGCCTCCACGATCTCGCTGCGGAGCATCGCCGAGAAGCTGTCCGCGTTCATGTTCACGAGGTTTGTGTTGAGGACGGGGATTACCGCCATCTTCACGGGTTCCTGGGCCTGCTGCACCAGCGGACTCGCCGCGATCGACTGCGCCAAAGCCTTCAGCTCGGCCCGCACCGTTTCCTCCTCGCGATCCTTGAGCACCTGCGCGCGCGCCGCTTGGTTGTTTTCGTTCTTGTCCAGGAACCGCACCTGCCCGCGACCGAACTTGTTGAGTTCCATGCGGAGCTTTTTGGTGAATATCTCCTTGTCAATGAAGAATTGCGAACTGTTCTTCACATCCGCAATCTTGATTCTCACCGGCGGCACGCCCTGCGCCACTTCCGGAACCGAAAGTATCTCCGGACACATGCGCGAGGCGATGGTGCGGATATCGGCGGAGGTGATTCCGCCTTCCAGCTTGTCGTCGTCAACGTCGATTCTCGTGGTGGTCGTAACGTCCGGCGATACGCATCCTGCGAACGCCATCAATCCCGCCGCCAGCCATACTATTCTTTTCATTCGGTGCTCCTTTCCTCCCCTTTTACGGGGCGTTAATAGATAGTATATCATATTTTCGCCGGATTTTCAACCAATAATTGGAAAAATTTACCGGAGAGGAAACTCGAGCCCGCAGACTTCCGGCTCCAGCCGGACGCCGGACTTGAACAGCACCGCCAGTTGCATCAGTCGGGCCAGCGCCAGGAAATCGCCCGGAAGCGCGTCCGGTCCCGCCACGATCACATTGGCATGTTCCGGCCACACGTACGCTCCGCCCACGCGCAAAGTTTTGGCGCCGGCGTCCTCCAGTAGCCGCCCCGCGAAGTCTCCGGGCGGATTCTTGAACACCGATCCTTTGGTGCCGGCGGGAAAACGCTTGCGCTTCTCGAGAAACTCGCGCTCTGCCGCCTCGTCGCGCACGTAGGGCAAGAGCCGGAAATCTTCGATCGTGCCGGAAATGTTGCTATGGCGATAGGAAAATTCCGGTTTCAGCCACGTTCCATCCACCTTCACCCGCTCCACCAATTCGCCGATGCTGTGTCCGTGCGCGCCCGCGTTCATCTTGATCCAGCCGCCGATCGTTCCGGGAATGCCGGCCATCCAGGGAATATGCAGACTGGCGCCGGGGAGATCGGCCGGACCCTCGACGCGGAAATATTCCTCGTTCGTCTTCAGATCGCTCCGCCAGGTATTGGACCCCATGCCTACCGGAATGCGCCGCACCGGCAATGGATCGTGTCCTATCACCTTGATGATGTCGCCAGCCCCCAGCACAAGCGTAAGGTCGTCCGGCTGGGCGCTCAAACGGGCGTGGGTCCAGGCCTCGTCGCAACTGCGCGCGAGATACAGCCGGTACCCGTGCGGAGTTTCGCGCAACTTTTTGTAAAGGTCCGCGATGTCGCCTCCGGGGACGGGACGCTCGAACGCCGCGTAGGTGGGGCAAAGCACCACTTCGTCGGCTTGGACGAACGCCTTGGGGAAATCGTCGATCAGCGCCCGGGTGCGCGAATAGCGATGCGGCTGGAAGAGTACGCGCAACACGCCCCGGCAGACTCCTCGCGCCATCGCCACGGCGTTGGCCATTTCGGTGGGATGGTGGGCGTAGTCGGTGTAGACGCCGGGGCCGAGCCGCTGGAAGC
The DNA here is from genome assembly GCA_017542055.1 of Kiritimatiellia bacterium. Lineage (GTDB taxonomy): Bacteria > Verrucomicrobiota > Kiritimatiellia > RFP12 > UBA1067 > UBA1067. The sequence continues at coordinate 21,417 of JAFXXW010000018.1, read as the reverse complement.
GCCGGTCCGGCAATTCGCCCACCACTTCCGGCAAGACGCGTTCGATGGCCGCGCGCGAATAGCCCAGCTTCAGCGCCACCTCGATGGCCGCGCGCGCGTTCTTGCGGTTGTGCAAGGCGTCGGTGGGGATATCCCACCCGTCCAGTTCCAGCAGCTCGCTCTCGATCACCGTCTTGGCGTTGGCCTTGGCCACCTCGAAACAACGGAAATAATCGGCCGGCGTCTTGAAAAAGTCGGGATGGTCGTATTCGCAATTGGTCACCACCAGAATGTCGGGACGGTACCGCATGAGCGTGCCGTCCGATTCGTCCGCCTCCACCACCAGCGGACCTTTGCCGGTTCCGGCCACCGGGAAATCGCCCGTCTCGCCGCCGATCACCCAGGACGGATCCGCCCCCAAAGCCCGCAACAACTTGGCGGTGAAGGTGGAGGTGGTGGTCTTGCCGTGAGTGCCGCACACCGCGATCGAAGGCCCCGCGACCATTTCCCGCGCCAGCACCTCTCCGCGAAACTCGACGCGTTTCGCCGCGCGAAATTCCGGGCAATCGCGATCTACCGCCGGCGTGGCCACCACCAGATCCGCATCCGCCACGTGCGCCGCATCATGGCCGCAAAACACCGTTATTCCATTGCGTTGCAGCCACTCCGTGCGCGGGGAAAGTGCGATATCGCATCCGCTTACCGAATGTCCCCGATGGCGCATCAGCACGGCCAGCCCCGCCATGCCCACTCCGCCGATTCCCAAAAAATGCACTTTCATGTCTACTATTATACCATAATTTATGATATAATATAAGCATTATGGAGAAAATTTTTGTTTTGATGGGAGGATGCTCGAACGAGCGCGAAGTTTCGCTCTCGAGCGGACGGAACGTGGTCGAGGCGCTGAAGAGTCTCGGCAAGTACGACGTGACCGGAGTCGACCTTAAATCGGACTCACTGGAAGGCGTGGATCTTTCCGGAGCGGACAAGGTGTATATCGCGTTGCATGGAGGATGGGGAGAATCCGGCGGAATACAGGCGGAATTGAACAAATTGCGCATTCCCTACACCGGCCCCGGGGCAGAAGCTTCGCGGATCGCGATGGACAAGATCGCCACCAAAAAACTGCTGGACGCGCGCGGCATTCCCACCGCTCCCTGGACGGTCGTCCGGACCGATTGCGAGACTTGTCCCCTGCCGCTGCCGGTGGTCGTGAAGCCCCCGGCCGACGGAAGTTCGGTCGGAATCTCGAAAGTCTCGCAAGCGTCCGAATGGGCGCGTGCGCTCGAATCGGCCCGGGCGGCGCAGTCGGGCGAAGACATTCTCGTCGAGTCGTTCATTCCCGGTATCGAGACCACCGTAGGGGTGATCGGCGGCCAGACGTTGCCGGTCATCGAAATCGTCACCAAACACGGATGGTACGGCTACGAAGAGAAATATCTGAGCGACGAAACCCGCTATCCTTTCCTGGAAGATGCCACCCTTTGCGCCAAACTCCAGCAGCTCGCGTTGGCCGCTTGCGAAGCCATCGGTTGCCGGGGAGTGACCCGGGTGGACTTCCGGGTTACTCCGGCAGGCGAATGCTACGTGTTGGAACTCAACACCTCGCCCGGCTTCACCTCGCACTCGCTGGTGCCCAAGGCCGGCATGCAAACCGGTCTCACCTTTGCCGAAGTCTGCGAAAAGATTCTCCAGAAAGCCGATTACGACCATGAGTAAGCGACAATATTCCAAGAACAAGATCAACAAACCCCGCAACGTCAAAAGCATTCTGTTCGCTTTGGGATTGCTGTTGCTGGCCGCCGCCGCGCTCGGGCTGATGGTGGCGTACGGCAAGTTGCGCGAAATCTGGATCCAGCAGTGCGAGGTGCACGATCCTTCCTTGCAGGTGGAGGTGACCACCACCGGCAAGATGGTTCATCCGGACGCCATCCGCGAAGCTTTCGGCATCCGCAAAGGCGCCAATCTGTGGGAGATCGACTTCGAAGAGCGCCGCAAGGAAGTGCTGGCCACGTACGCCACCATCCGGTCGATCGCCGTCGCCAAGCAGTTGCCGGACAAAGTCGTCATCCGCATCACCGAACGCGAACCGATCGTCAAGGTGGGGATCCACGACTCCAAGCAATGGGGCGGCAAGGTGGCCGACACCGAAGGCGTGGTTTTCCTGTGCCGGCGCGGCGTGGACATGTTGCCGATGGTGCGCGAAGCTTCCGCTCCCGGCACGTCCATCGGACAAAGGCTGTCCGGCCATGCGCTGGCGGCGCTCCGGTTGTTGGAGGCGGCGCAGGACGTGGAGTTCCAGGAACTGGGCATCCAGCAGGTCGACGTGGCCAAGCCCGACTTCCTTACGGTCACGCTCGGCAACTATCAGCGGGCCAAAGTGGCATGGGAAGGCATGGACAACCCCTCTCCCCGGACCCAAGACAAGATGCTTAAGGTAATGCGCAATCTGCGCGACGCCATCAACGCCCGGCTGACCGGCAACGGAACGGTCTGGAACGCCACCGAACCCGATCGCGTCTACGCCGACACCAAGGAAATCATACAATGAGCTACAACATCTACGCCGCATTGGAACTGGGCACCACCCGCACGGTGCTGGCGGTCGCCGAATGCGAAACCGGCAAAAAACTTACCGTCACTTCGCTGGCATCAATCCCCTCGGTGGGCGTGAGAAAGTCGCAAATCACCGATATCGAACAGGCCAAGCAATCCATTCGCGGAGTAATCGGCGAAATCGAACGCAAAGCCAAGAAGGAAGGCGGTTCCATCGATATCGCCAACGCCTTTCTGGTGGTCAACGGGCAACACGTGTCCGCCGATCAGCTTTCCAGCACCATTGCGGTTAACAACAAGACCGTTTCCGACGAAGACATCGAAAACGTCGTGGCCAACGCCCATCAGCTCACCCCCGGCGGCGGCGAACGCGTAGGCCTGGACATCATCGAACAGGACTTCTGCGTGGACCAGCGCGGCGGAATCTTGAGCCCCAAGAATATCGCCGGCCATGTGCTGAAACTGAACGTGCTGAGCATTTCGGCCGACAAAAACCGCATCGAGGACGCCCGTACCGCCGCCGATGCCGCGCATCTCGAATTGCGCGATCCGCTCTTCGCCTGCACGTGCGCGGCCGAAGCGGTGTTGCAAGACCACGAAAAGAAAAACGGCGTCCTGGTGCTGGATCTGGGCGGCGGCTCGACCGGTTACGCCGTCTATTCCGACGGCTATCTGGTGGCGACCGGCGCCATCGGAGTAGGCGGCGACCACATCACCAACGATTTGGCGCAGGCCTTCCAGCTGTCGAACGCGCGGGCGGAAATGCTCAAGCGCGAGCATGCTTCGGCGGTGGTTTCGAGTCTGGACGAAGACGACCGGATCACCATCGATCCCTCCACGCCCGGCATGGATTCCCGCTCAGTGCCCTGCCGCGCGGTGAACATCGTCACCAACGCACGCGTGAAAGAGATAATCGCCATGATCCGGGAAAAGCTGGAAGAGCAAGACCTCATCAACCGGCTCCACTCCGGCATCGTCATCACCGGCGGCGGCGCCAAACTGAAGGAAATCGATCTACTGCTGCAACGCGAAATCGGCACGACCGTCCGGATCGGCAAGCCGCTCTATATCGACGGATTGGACCAGGAGGAGTTCCCCGCCGAATTCGCCGCCATCGCCGGCGCCCTCCTCTACGCCCACAAAAACTACGAAGAACGCTCGCTCTTCGACACTCTGAAAGGTATCTTCCGGTGAACGCTGCAAACTCCATGTTGATGATCGGCGTAGGCACTTCGGGTTGCCGGATCGCCTCTCGCATCGCCGACGATTTCGACGGTTCCATCCGCAATCTCCTGTGCGACACCGACGCCACCACCGGACAGCTCGACGGCGATTTCGTGCTGCTCGGAGGCAACCGGCTTTCGGGGCGCGGCTCCGGGGGCGACATCGTGGCGGCCCGGATGGCGGTGGAAGAATCCATCGCCGCGCTCGACCCGGAACTGGAAGGCGTCCGCATCGCCGTGATCGTCACCTCGCTGGGCGGCGGCACGGGCGGCGGCGCCACGCTGGAAATCCTCAAGCGCCTGTCGCAACGCAACATTCCGTCCATCGTCTTCGCCACCACGCCGTTCGCGTTCGAGGGCGACGACCGGCAGCGCAAGGCCCGTAGCGTGATGGGAATGATCGAAGACGCCGCCAGCACCAGTTTCTTCCTGCCGCTCGACCGGCTTACGGTGGCCTCGGACAACATGAAACAGGCGTTCGACCAGGCGGTTTCCACCCTTGCGCAAGGCATCACGCTGTTCTGGCGGTTGCTCAAAACCCCCGGCTACATCCGCCTCGACGCCGAACGTCTGCGCCACGTGCTGTCGCGGGCGGGACGCGGCAGGTTCGCCGCAGTGGAAGCTTCCGGTCCCGACCGCGCCGCCCGGGCGCTGGACGCGCTTTTGACCAACGAATCGCTGTCGTCCGGCACCACCACCATCCGCGCCATCCTCTGCGGCGTATTGGCCGGCGACGATTTGCGGCTCACGGAAATCAGCACGCTGGCCAACGGCATCCGCAAGGCCTTTGGCGAAACCGCGCAATTCGAGCTCGCTACCGTCAACGACGAAGCCACCTTCTCCGGTCGGATTTCGGCGGTGGTCATGCTGTTCGAGTTCTCCAAGGTCGACGAGTCCGCCACCAAAGCGCGCAAGATCCAGTCGGTGCTGTCGCCCGGCGCCAAATCGCGCGGACGCTTCCAGAACAGCGAAAGCACTTTGTGGCACGGCGAAAACATGGACGAGCCCACCTATCTCAGAAAGAGCATTTCCCTTGATTTGTAAACGCGATGGCCACATCCGGGTGCTGCCCGTCCACGTCGCCAACAAAATTGCCGCCGGCGAAGTGGTGGAACGCCCTTCCTCGGTGGCCAAAGAGCTGATCGAAAACGCCATCGACGCCGGCGCAAGGCACATACGGCTTTCGGTGATGCAGGGCGGACGCAAACTGATATCCGTGCAGGACGACGGTTGCGGCATGAACCGGGACGACGCGCTCCTCTGTCTGGAGCGCCAAGCCACCAGCAAAATCCTGGACGTGGAAGACATCGAAAACATCGACACCCTCGGATTTCGCGGCGAGGCCATCCCGTCCATCGCGTCCGTTTCGCGGTTTTCGCTCACCACCCGCCCGCACGACGAGGACGAGGGAACGTTCATCCAAGTCAATGCCGGCGCCATCGCGGAAATCCGCTCCGCCGGCGCGCCTCCCGGTACGCTCATCGAAGTGCGCGACCTTTTCTGCAACGTGCCGGCCAGACAGAAATTCCTGCGCGCCTACGCCACCGAGGAAAGTCACGTCCGCCAGGTTTTCACCACGCACGCCTTGGCGCATCCGCAAATCGGGTTCACGCTTGTCGCCGACGGCCGCGAAGTATGCCGGCTTCCTCCCTGCGACGAACTCAAAGATCGCGTATTGGAAATTTTCTCCGCCGATTTCCTCGAGTCGCTCCGGCCCCTTTCGCTCGAGCAAGACGGCGTGAAAATCAACGGTTTCATCGAAAAGCCCAACCTCAACCTGCCTACCCGGCGCGACCAATATATCTTCGTCAACAACCGTCCGGCCACCTCGCCCTCCATCGCCTATGCCTTGCGCGAGGCCTATCCCCACCGGCAAGGCGACGCCAAACCGGCCGCGATCATCTTTATCGACGTTTCCCCCAAGGACGTCGACGTGAACGTGCACCCCGCCAAGCGCGAAGTTCGATTCCGTAAAAGCGCCGTCGTCAAGCATGCGCTGATCGATGCGGTGGCCGGAGCGCTCCTGCCGCCCAAAGCCATCGCGCGGCCGACGACTGAAACACCGGCAGCCGGACCGTCGCCCGCGCCGGACAACGCTCCCGCGCCAACCGCTCCGGAGCAGGACAACTTCGAATTTTCCGCGCCCCCTCCGGCAGCTCCGGTCCAGATCGAACTGCCGCTCGAGCCCGACACGCCCAACACCGCGCCCTGGCGCCGGTTCCGCTTTCTCGCGCTGACCGAATCGGGATTTCTTCTGATCGAAACCGATTCCGGCATCGTCACCGTCAATCCCAAAGCCGCGCGCGAACGCATAATCTTCGAGCGGATGACCGACACGGAACAGCGCGTTTCCCAGCCGTTGCTCATCCCCGAAACCGTTCGTTTCTCGCCGCCGGAGTTCGCCCGCATCAGCGCCTCGCTGAAAGAACTTTCGGATATGGGATGGAGTCTGGAAGAGTTCGGCCGCGACACTTTCAAAATCGAAGCCGTCCCGGCGTCCGTCGGGCAGTTGCCTTCCGCCGCCGTCCTCGCGACGATAGCGCAAGATCTGGGCAACAGTTCCGCCAAGCGCGACGGCGAAAAATGGCGTCTAGGGCTGATCGCCAAATCCATCGCCCGTTCCTGCGCCATGGCGCCATCCAAACTAGACGAAAAACTGGCGGTGAAACTGGTGGAGGAACTGGCCGCGTGCCGCATGCCTTACGTTTCGCCGGCCGGCAAGCCGATCATGGTTTTCACCTCCAATCGCGAACTCAACCGCAAATTCTCCCTCGAATGATCGCCCGCCTGCTAAATCGCATCCATCTCAAACTGGGCGACTTCTGGTGGTATTCGCTCATGATGTTCTGCGCTTTCCGCGTGGCGGACGTACTTAACGTTTTCGTGGGGCTGTGGCTGGTGCCCAAATACATCGACCCGTCCGAACTGGGCGCCGTGCTGCCGCTCGCCTCCTTTGCCGAATTCCTGGCGTTGCCGGCTTCGATTTTCGCGGTCACCTTCACCAAAGAACTCAACACCCTCGCCACCCGGGGCGAATTCGGCAAAATGAAAACGCTGATGCGCAGCGTATTCTTGGCGGTAGGCGGTTTTATGGTTCTGGCCATCGTCGTTTGCGCCCTGACCATGCCGTTTTTCCTGGACAAAATCCGCATCGTCAAGGGTTCGCTCGGCATTCTCGTCATCGCTTCCGCCTTTGTCGGTTGCGTGGCGCCCATCTACGCCAACGCCCTCCAGGCGCTCAAAAAATTCAAGGCCATTTCCATAATGACTTTGATTTGTTCCCCGGTGCGACTCGTATCCATGCTGATCGCCATGCCTTTCCGTCCGCTTTCCGGCTATTTCGTAGGCCAGGCCTCCACCCCTTCGGTCAACATCCTCGCCTCCATCTGGTTGCTCCGCAAAGAACTCGCCGTCCGCGCCGAAAGTTACTGGTCGCGCCCCGTCGTGCGTCGCTTTGCCTTGCTCTTCCTCGGCATGGCCGGCTACCAGCTCTCCGCCAAGATCCTGGGGCTGACCGAGCAGACGCTGGTCCGGCACAATCTGCCCGACGTGGAATCGGCCGCCTACTACATGGTCACGCGCTTTTCCGAAATAACGGTCATGTTCTCCACCACCCTGCTGACCGTTCTCTTCCCCTTCACCGCCGAAGCCGCCGAAACCGGCCGACCGACGCGTCCGCTCGTCGTCAAAGCTTCCGTCGCCATCGTCCTGGGAGGCGGCGCGTTGGCCGTCTTCTTCGCCCTGTTCGGCCGGCCCATTCTGGAATTCCTGCCGCACGGCGACTCCTACGCCCCCTACAGCTGGGCCATTCCCTGGCTGATCGGCATCAACGTCATCACCGCCATCCAGACTATCCACACCCAAACCGAAGTCAGCGCCGCGCGCTTCTCGTTCCTCAAGTGGTGGCTGCCGCTCAATCTGGGCCTGCCGCCGGTGCTGATGGCGTTGCCCATCCACAGCCTCCGGGCCATGCTGACGTACTTCACCTTGGCCAGCTTGGCCAAAGCCGGATTCGCGATCAATGAAATACGCCATTCTAAGTGACATCCACGCCAATCCGCTGGCCTTCAAAAACGCCCTCTACGACGCGCGCGAGCAGGGCGCGGACAAGATCATCTGTCTCGGCGACATCACCGGCTACGGCTACGGGGCGCTCGCCAGCTACGAATTGGCCGTCGGCAAGTGCGATGTATGGCTGATGGGCAACCACGACGCCGCCTGCGCGGGAATCCTGCCCGTCCAGGAAGTGATCTGCAACCCCAACTACAAAGTTGACTGCATCGCCCGCGACGAACTGGGCATGGACCGGCTCGAACACATCGCCGCGCTCCCCTATACCCACGAAGAATCGTCCTTCGTCTGCGCGCACGGCGCGTTTTCCGCCCCCTACTCCTTCGCCTACATCGCGTGCGAGCGCGATGCCATGATCGATTTTTCTTACAGTTCCGCCCGGTTGGTTTTCATCGGCCACACCCACAAGCAGGAGACCTGGTGCCTCACCGGTTCAGGTCGCATTCTGCGTACGGAAGCCGCCTTTCTCTGCCTCCAGCCGGGACTCCGGTATATCGTAAACGTAGGCTCGGTGGGCTACCCCCGGCGAGACCCATTCTCTTCCTACGCGATCTACGACGATGTGGCCGAAACGATCGAAATCCGTCGTCTGCCCTTCGATTTCCGGCATTATCTCGACTCGTTCGCCGGTCTGCCCTTCCAGCCGCCAGCCTGGCTGCTTTCGGGCGATACCGATTCGCCGGAATACTAAAATCCGGTCATTCGAACACCGCAAAGGCCGGCAGCCCCTGAACGGATTCGAAACCGGGAATCGCCTTCAGTTTGGCAATATCCTCGGCCTGGAGACGGATTACCGTAAAGTTCTCGAGCGCGGCTTTGACTTCCGGGTCCTTCAGCGTGGTGCGCTCCATCGCCGCGCAGTTCTTGCACCAGGTGGCCCAACAATCCACCAGCACTGGCCGCGATTCCGGCAATCGGAAATCGTCTACCGTCATGCCCTCGCCCGACGCTTCCGCGCCAATCAGCCCGTTCACCCCGAGATAGCCGTAATAACCGGCGAACAGCAACACCACCACGCCGAAAAACTTGTTGACCCTGCCCATCCAGGCGCCCGGCTTGGGCAGCACCCCCATTCCGGCCCCCAACAGCGGCCAAGGTAGCGCCATGCCGAGACCCAGCACGAACGGCAGCCCCAACGCCAGATAGTTGCCCTGCGCCACGAATTTGGCGGTCAGGAACAAGACCGAAATCAGCACCGGCGCCACGCACGCCCCCGCCAAAACGGCCGACAGCATGCCCATCACGAACGCGCTGGAAGAATTGAACCGGTACTTGGAAAAATCGATGAAGAATACGCCGAACATCGACAGCGCCAACGCGAAAAACACCCCCGAAACCGCCAGATTGAACCAAGGCGACCCCTGGATCTCCCCGAACGCCATTCCGCCCAACGACGCCGCCAGTCCCAGCGCCCCGTAACTGAAGGCGATGCCCAGCCCGTACGCCAGCCCCTTGCGGAACGACTTGCCGATGATCATCAGGTTGATGGGTATCATCGGCAGCACGCACGGCGTGAGATTCATCAATAGCCCGCCCAAAAGCGCCAGCACCAAAATTGCCAAGATGGACTTGTCCGCGAAACCGTCGTCTTCCGCCTCCTCGCCGCGCAGGAACGCAAGGAATTCCGCCTTGTCCATATAGCCCATCTTGAGCCGCGGCGACAACTCCTCCGGCAACATCTCCAGCGGCGCTTCCTCGTTCCCGGCCCCGAACATCGGAAACGCGAACGGCCCGTCCTGCAGCTCCTCCTCGCCCGGCATTTCCACCGGCATGCAGATTCCGTCTTTGCACTCGTAGGCCACTCCATTCACTATCTGGATGTCGGCCAGCATCAAACTAGCGATCAGCAAGAACATTTATCGCCTCCTCGTAGAAACTTTCCGGCGTGGACGCCCCCGACGTCACGCCCAATACTTTTACTCCGCTCAAATCCAACGCTTTCACTTCTTCGATGGTGCCCGCGCGAAAAACCTTGGCGCACCGCGCCACCTCGCCCAGTTCGCGGGTGTTGGAGCTGTTGGCCGATCCCAGCACCAGCAAGGCGTCGCCCGTGAAATTCCGTACCGCATCCTGGCGAAGTTTGGTGGCGTTGCACACCTGCGCCGACGTTTCCACCTCGTGCGTCCGCCTCAATTCCTCGATCCGGGCCGCCACCTCGTCCGAATTCATCGTGGTCTGCGACACTACCGCTATCCGGTACGGCAGCGGCTCCTGGCGATTCTTGATCTCGCCCAATATCCCCTGCACTTCCACGTGGTCGCGCTTGCCTATCACATACACGAACTTGCCTTGCTCGGTATATCGTCTGGCCTCGTCGTGCACCCGCTGGACAAACGGACAAGTGGCGTCCACCACCTTCAGGTTGCGCGCCCGAGCCGCCTGCCGCACCGCCGGCGAAACCCCGTGCGCCGAGAAAAGGACGGTAGATCCCTCCGGCACTTCCTCCACCCGCTCCACGAACACAAATCCGCGCGCCTTCAGATCCGCCACCACGATTTCGTTGTGGACGAGTTCGTGCAGGCAATACACCGTACCCTCGAGACTGAGCGCCTTCTTCAGCGCCCCGATCACCCCGGCGCAGAAACCATGCGGGACTATCTTGACTATCTCCATCTCTCTTCAGCAAAAATCGAGTTTGATGGAACTTGCCCCGGGAGTGCGACGCGGCTTGAACCAGGTGCCCCGCTCCACTTCGCGGCACATCTCGATCACGTCCTGCCAGTTCTGGATGCGCCAGTCGCGATTCTTGACCAGCATCGCCTCCAGCAGCTGGGCGAATCCCTCCGACAGCTCGATGCGGTAGTTGCGCGGATCGGGCGACTGCATGTGCTCGTCGCAGTGCGCGCGCATGGTGTCCACCGGATCGAGATTGTTGAACAGCATCCGCCCGGTGGCCAGATGGTAGAGCGTGGCGCCCATCGAATAGATGTCGGAGCGGCAATCGGGCTCCAGATCGCCATAGACGAGTTCGGGACTGATATAGGCGGGCGTGCCGGTGACATGGTCTGGAATTTCCCGCTCGCCGTTGGCGCGCGGTTCGAACTGATGCGCGATCCCCAGGTCCATGACCTTGATAATGCCGTCCTGGTTGACCATCAGATTCTCCGGCTTGAGGTCGCAATGGACCAGTCCGTGATTGTTCCACGCGTAGTCCAAAGCCGACGCCACCGATTCGCAAAGAAGCAGGCAATCCACCTCGCGCACGTGCAATTTCCGGCGCAAAAACTCGCCGAAAGAATAGCCGTCGACGTATTCCATCACATAATACCACTCTTCGTGGTCTTTGGCGAATTCGTACGCCTGCACGATGCCCGGATGCTTCATCTCCTCCATGATGCGCTCTTCCTTGCGGAAGTTCCGCACCTCCTCGGCCCGCTTGGCGTATTCCGGCTTGAGCACCTTCACGGCCACCGTGCGTTCGTTCACCTTGTCCCACGCCTTCCACACCGTGGACATGCCGCCTTCGCCTATTTTCTGCAAAAGTCTCAGCTTTTCCATTCGTTCAGCTTCCGGTGCAAGGTCCGGCGACTTATGCCCAACTCTTCCGCCGCCCGCGTCTTGTTGTAATGGAAACGCTCCAGCGTGGACAGGATCTTCGCCTTTTCCATTTCTTTGATGTTCACGCCGCTCCCGGCCATCACCGCCGGAACCGACGCTTCCAGCGTCCGCGCATGGGCGATTTCGTACGGCAGATCGTCCATCCCCAGCCGTTCGCCTTCCGACAGCACCACCATCTTCTCAACCGCGTTCCTCAGTTCCCGCACGTTGCCCGGCCAATCGTAATTCTCGAGCGCGCGCATGGCCTCCGGCTCCACTACCTTCGCCTTGACGCCGTTTTCGCGGCAGAATTCCTTGAGGAACCGGTTCACCAAGAGCGCGATATCGCCCGGCCGGTCCTTCAAAGCCGGCAAATGGATGTCAATCACGTTCAGCCGGTAGTACAGATCTTCGCGGAACTTCCCCTCCGCCACGTATTGGCGCAAATCGCGATTCGTCGCCGCCACGATGCGGATGTCGGTCTTGATGTCCTTGGACCCGCCCACGCGCTGGAAGGTGCGCGTCTCCAGTACCCTCAGCAGCTTCACCTGGGTGGACGCGTCGATTTCGCTGATTTCGTCCAGAAAAAGCGTGCCTCCGTCCGCCAATTCGAAACGACCCTGCCGCTCCTTGATGGCATCGGTGAACGCCCCCTTTTCATGCCCGAAAAGTTCGCTTTCCAGCAACGTGGAGCTCAAAGCCGCGCATTCCACCGCCACGAACGGACCCTTGGACCGGGCGCTCAAGTTGTGCAACGCCTGCGCCACCAGCTCCTTGCCGGTGCCGCTCGGCCCCTCGATGAGCACGTTGGCGTTGCTTTTCGCCGCCTGACGGATGCGCGCGTACACCTTTTGCATCGCTTCCGAACTGCCGGTGAAGTTTTCAAGCGAATATTTCTCCGCCAACCGGGTCTTCAGCGCCTTTACCTCCTCCTCCAGCTTGACGGTTTTGAGCGCGCGCTCCACCCTGAGTTCCAGCTGGTCGAGATCGGTGATGGGCTTGGTCAGAAAATCGTCCGCGCCGTCCTTCATCGCCGCCACCGCCAATTCCACCGTGCCGTAGGCCGTGAGGAGAATGCACACCAGCGACTTGTCGATCGCCTTGGCCCGTTTGAGCAGTTCCACGCCGTCCATGCCCGGCATGCGGATGTCGGAAAGCATCAGCCTGATTCCCGGCTCTTCCCGGAGCAACTTCAGCGCTTCCTCCCCGCCCGAAGCGGTCAGACATTCGTACTTGCCGCCCAGCGCCCGCGCCATTACGGCCCGGATGGCGGCTTCGTCGTCCACGATCAGTATTTTAACCTTGCCCATGATTACTTCAAAGCCCGAATGCGTCTTTCGATTCTCGGCAGCCGCACGGTAAACGCCGTACCCTTGCCCACCTCGCTTTCCGCGCCGATCGTGCCGCCATGTTCGTGCACGATGCGCGCCGTGATCATCAGCCCCAGTCCCGTCCCTTCCGCCTTGGAGGTGCGGTACGGCTCGAAGAGATGCTTCAGCTGCTCCGCGTCCATCCCCGTGCCAGAATCCTGGATGCGCACCTCCACGTCCGCGTCGTTGGCGCGCACAGCCACTTCGATTTCGCCTCCGTCGCCCATCGCCTCCAACGCGTTCTTAAAGAGATTGAAGAACACCTGCTCCAACTGGTTCTTGTCCATCGCCACCATCGGCAGCGCGCGCGGAATGTTCAACACCACCCGGATGTGCTTTTCCTCGAAACGGATCTTGAGCGCCTTCAGACATTCCGCCAGCGGCTCGGCCACGTTGCCCGGAACCAGACACGGCCGGCTGGGCCGCAAAGCCTGCAGGAAATCGCGGATGATGCCGTCCAGCCGCTTCACCTGGTGTTTGCACGTCTCGATCAGTTCGTCGCCCGGATTCTCCCGCGCCATCAACTGCAGATTGAGACTCAAGGCGTTGAGCGGATTGCCGATTTCGTGCGCCACTCCGGCCGCCAGATCCCGCACCGCGCTCTGCCCGGCCGCCATCAACGCCTCTTCCGTGTGGCGACGCTCTCCCGTCACGTCGCGGACGATCAAGAGCGTGGACTTGCGCTCGAGCGGCATCGTCTGCAGCTCCAAACAGCGCTCTTCCGGATAGGTCACGGTCAATTCCCGCTTGGAACTCGTCCCTAGCGCGATTCCCAGCCGCTCCACCCCGCCCTTGCCCAGCACTTCTTCCGCGAAAGGATTCTGGTACACCACCGAACCGTTCTCGTCCAGCACCACGATGCCTTCCTTGATGGCGCGAAACACCGTCTCGAAGAAATCGAATTCGTCCGACACCAACCGGTACTGTTCGCGCAGCGTGGCGGCGTCGAGTTTGCCGATATGCTTGCGGACGCCTTTGAAAAAGTTCTTCACCGCCTGCGGATTCTTTCCAGTTCGCGCAGGAACGCCTGCATCTGTCCGTCCGTACCGATGGTTACGCGGATGAAGTCGCGGACGTTCTTGATGCCCCACCAACGCACGAAGATGTTCCGGCGCCGGAGCTCCCGGAACACCGATTCCGCCTCGATGCCCGCCGGCGGCCGGGCGAACAGGAAGTTGGACTCGCTTTCGTTCACCGTCCAGCCTCGCAGGCGCATCGCCTCCGCCACTTTCGTGCGCGTGGCCACCACCTTTTTGACGTTCGCGCGCATCCATTTGACGTCTTTCACCGCCGCCAAAGCCACCTTCTGGGCGATCGCGTCCACGTTGTAGGAGTCCTTGACCTTGACGAGCGCCTCGATGAGCGGCTTGGGCCCCACGCAGTAGCCCACGCGCAACCCCGCCAGCGAAAACGACTTGGAAAAAGTCCGCATCACGATCACGTTGCGGTTGCCCGGCGCGGTCGCGAGCGCCATGCAGTTGTCCCGCGAAAAATCGGCATAGGCCTCGTCCACCAGCATGACGCCCTTGAACGACTTGGCCGTCTTGGCCACGAAATCCCGCGCCGCCAAAGTGCCGGTGGGGGCGTTGGGATTGGTCCAGAGGAACAGCGCCACCTTGCCGTCCGTCCGGTTGCCCACCCACTTCACGTCGCGAATGGCCGCCAGCGTCTTGTACAGCGAATAGGACGGATCAAGCGACCCGATCGCCTCGTCGTTCTCCACGAACGCCCGGGCCGCCAACGCCAGAATCTCGTCCGACCCGTTCCCCACGAAAATCCGGTCCGGCGTGGTGCCGTTCAGTTTGGCCAAAGCCGCCTTGAGTTCCGTGCAGTCCGGATCCGGATATCTCCGCAGATCGTCCAGATCGAAATTCTTCAGCACCTCCGCGCACTTGGGGCTGGGCGGATACGGATTTTCGTTGGTGTTGAGCTTGATCACGTTCCGGTTCTTGGGTTGTTCCCCCGGAACGTAGCCTTCCAGTTTCCGCACGCTCTTGGCAATCATCATGGCGACCCCCACCCTATTTGCGCTTCAGCACGATGGCAGTGCGCGCCGGCAGGTAAAGCTTTATCTGCTGGACGAGCTCCTTGCCGTTGTCGACGAGCTCCGGCAGATAGTCGCCGCCCTTTTCGATCCTGCCCTGCCCGCCGAAACGCTTTTCGTCCGTATCGAAGAAATGTTTCCAGCTGGTGGCCGGCGGCACGATGATCCCGTAGTCCGTATAGCTCTGCGTCGGATGGAAATTGAACACGAACATCATGTCGCCGCGCACGTAGGCCAGCACCTTGTCCGGCTCGTTGGCCGCCAGCTTGACCGGCGTGGCGTTGAGCGCGAACGGACGGTTGATGGCGTTGATCATCGTTTCGTCGAAGTCCCCGAGCCCCTTGAACCGGAGTCCCGGATCGTCCCGGAGCGACCACTGCCTCCTCGCGTGGGCGTAGCTGTTGCCGTTGCCCTCGCGAGGGAAGTCGATCCACTCCGGATGGCCGAATTCGTTGCCCATGAAGTTGAGGTACGCGCCGCCGTTGAGCGAACTCGTGGCCAGCCGCGCCATCTTGTGTAGCGCGATCGCCCGCTCCACCTCCAGCCCGTTCTGGCCCTGCGCCATGCCGTAGTAGATGGCGCTGTCCGCCAGCTGGAAGAAGAAAGTCTTGCCGCCCACCAGCGCCTGGTCGTGGCTCTCCACGTAGCTCACCACCTTCTCTTCCATCCGCTTGTTGGTGAGTTCGTAGAATATCCCGCCCATCGGCCAATCGTCGTCCTTCACCTTCTCCGCCAGCTTGAACCAGAAATCCGGTTCCCCCATCGCCATCCGGAAATCGAAACCGATGCCGCAATCCAACGCCGGCGCCGCGCAACCCGGCATGCCGGAAACGTCCTCGGCGATGGTGATGGCGTCCGGATGCGACTCGTGGATCACCCGGTTGGCCATCTGCAGATACGCCCAGGCGTCGTCGTCCATCGAACCGTCGAAGTACATCCCGTAGTTGGAAAAGCCCGTCCCGAGACCGTGATCCCAGTAGAGCATGGACGTCACCCCGTCGAAACGATACCCGTCGAAACGATACTCGTCCAGCCAGAAGCGGCAGTTGGACAGGAGGAAGTGTAGCACCTGCGTCTTGCCGTAGTCGAAACAGCGGCTGTCCCACGCCCGGTGCCACCCCTTGGCCCCGCCATGAAAATACTGGTAGTCGGTGCCGTCGAACATCCCGAGACCATCTCGCTCGTTCTTGACCGCATGGGAGTGGACGAGGTCCATGATCACTCGGAGCCCCATCCCGTGCGCGGTGTCGATGAGCGACTTGAGGTCATCGGGCGTGCCGAAACGCGACGACGCCGCGAAAAAGCTGGACACGTGATAGCCGAAGCTCCCGTAGTACGGATGCTCCATGATTGCCATCAGCTGCACGGTGTTGTAGCCGGCCTTCTTGATGCGCGGGAGAATGTTGTCCCGGAACTCCCGGTAGCTCGCCACCTTCTCCTCTTCCGACGCCATCCCCACGTGCGCTTCGTAGATGAGCGTGGTCTGGGGCCGCGCGGGCGCCTTGTGCTTCCACTCGTAAGGCTTTTTGGGCGCCCACACCTTGGCGCAAAAGAGATCCGTATCCTTGTCCTGCACCACATACCGGGCGTAGGCGGGGATTCGCTCGCCCCCGCCCCCGTTCCAGCGGACCTCTAGCCGGTAGTTGTCGCCGTCCTTGATGCGCTTGGCGTCTACCGTCAGTTCCCACACGTCGCTTTTGGGTTTCCGGCGACAACGGAACCTGGGATCGAGTTTCCACTTGGAAAAATCGCCCACCAGCCACATGGAGGTGGCGTTGGGCGCCCACTCCCGGAACTTCCACTTGCCGTCCCGCAAATGCAGCCCGAAATACTCGTGCGCGCTAGCCCAGTCCGCCAGGCTCTGCGTGCCGCCCGTAAGCTCGTTGGCGCGATCGAACGCATGTTGCGCCCGTCCGCGAATCGCCGCCTCGTAAGGCGCGAGCATGCCGTCGTCCAGGAGATGTGCCATGCGGACGCTCCCTTACGCCACCAACGGGCGATCAAGCATCTGTTCGTATATCTTGATGTATTCCTTGGCGCATTCCTCGTGGTTGAACCGCTTGAGCGACTCTTCCATGATGCGCCGGATTTCGGCCTCGCGCACGTCCGCCGGCTGCATGTAAAACTCCATCGCCTGGTCCATCGCCCAGAAGAGCCCGCCCGAATCGTACGTGTCGAACACGAAACCGTTGCCCGTGTGCGCGCGCCAATCGAGGGGGTTCACCGTATCGTGCAGACCGCCCGTGTTGTGCGCCACCGTAAGCGAACCGTAGATCGGCGCCTGCATCTGCGGCAGTCCGCACGGCTCGAAGAGCGAAGGCATGAAAGTGAAGTCGCTGCCGGCGAAACCGAGCTGCGAAAGGCGTCCGTCGAAGTTGTGCACCCCGAGACGACCCTGGATGCCGTGAAATTCGCGGATGTCCCAGAACGGCTGCTGATAGGGTCCGTTGGCGATCACCGCGATCTGCGCGCCCTGATCCCAGTACTTGGAGAGGAAGCGATAGGCGATGTCGGTCAGCAGCTGCGGGCCCTTCTGGACGGGATCGAGCCGGCTCGGCCAGAAGAAGAGCGGCGCGTCCGGATTTTCCTCCAGCCCCAACGCGTGCTGCAGCGACAGCTTGTTCTTGCGCTTCATCTCGCGATGGTTCTCGGGACCGTACTTGAAAGGAATCTTGTCGTCGATCGCGGGATTGTCGGCGCTGTCTGGCGCGTTCAGGATGCCCGAGGCGCAACCCGCGTTGAACTTGTTCCGGATTTCGTTGCGGATCGAGTCCGGCACGAAACTATGCCAGCCGTTCACGATTTCCTGCAGGAACGTGGGCGACACCGTGTTGATGAAGTGCGCCCCGAAAATGCCGGAAGCCTGCAAATCGATCTGGTTGTTGTTGCGGCTTTCCTCGTAGTTGTAGGGCGGATAGCTGAAGTAGAGGTGCTGCCAGAACTCGGCCGCGTCGATGCCCGCATCCTCAATCTGCGCTAGGTTGAGCTTCTGGGTGTGGATGTTGTGCACGGTGAAGAGGCTGGGAATGCCCATGCGCCGCGCCGCCGCCGGCACCAGACCCGTCATCCAGTCGTTGCAGTGCACGAGGTCGGGCTGGATGTAGGGGATGCAGTTGTTGATCACCTCGCGCTGGAAGGCGAGCGCCAGCTTGACGTTGCCGTCGCCGCGATCGTACACCGTGTCGCGATAGTAGAAGCACCGGTCCTCCGCCAAATGGATGCGCTCGTCCGGCAGGTGGCTCTTGTACTTGCGGAGCTCCTCGCTGACGAGCTGGGCCGTTTCGACGTGGAACATCCGGCGATAGTGCGGCAGCGCCACGTGCACGTCCGCCCCCAACCGGTGCAACGCCGACACCAGCGACGCGCTGACGTCCGCCATGCCGCCCGCCTTGGCGCTCATCTTGCCCGCCAGGTTGCCCATGCCCTCCGGCAGATACGTGATCTCCGGCGTGACGATCAAAATGCGCGGATTGCGCTTGCCCTTAGTCGCCATACGAGTGCCCTCCTCTTGAAATTTACCCGATTACCGCGATCGCCTGGCCCTTGGAGACCGGCTTGCCGTGCTCCACCACGAACGTCACCTTGCCGTTCGACGGAGCTTTGATGGGATTGAAAAGTTTCATCGCCTCCACCACGCAAATCGCGGCTCCCGCTTTCACTTGCGCGCCGTCCGCCGCCATCGGCGGCTTGCCCGGAGCGTCGCTGCGATAGAACGTGCCGTTCAACGGCGCCAGCACCGGAGTTCCGGGCGGGAGCGCCGCGCCGGACGCTTCCGCCTTGGCCTCGCTCTTGGCCGCCGGAGCCGACGGAGCCGCGCTTGCGGCCTTGGCCTGTTCCAGATCGGCCGGAATCGGCTCGCGCTTGGCGGGATCGGTATTGCGCCACTTGAAGTAGCCCAAAGCCACTTCCGGGAACATGGCGTAGCTCAAAATATCCTCTTCCGCCTTGATCGTATTGGGCGGGAGCGCCTTGGCCGCCTCCACGAGGCCCGGCTTCAAAAGGTCGGCCGGACGGCAGGAGATGGGTTTTAGGCCGCCCATCAGTTTCTTGCGCAGTTTGGGCTCGATGGGCGCCAGGGTGCGTCCGTAGTAGCCGGCCGCGTAGCGCTTGGTCTCGTCCGTCACCATGCTGTAGCGCTTGCCGCTCAACACGTTGAGAACCGACTGCACCCCCACGATCTGCGAAGTGGGCGTGACGAGCGGGGGATATCCCATGTCGGCGCGCGTCTTGGGCAGCTCCTCCAGCACTTCGGGGAGCCGGTCCAGCGCGTCCTGCTGCGCCAGCTGGCTCCGGAGGTTGCTGATCATGCCGCCCGGAATCGCATGCACCAAGACTCCCGCGTCCACCGCCTCCACCCGCGCCGACGAAGCCGGCTGACGGACGGACTTGAGCTCCTTGAAATACGCGTTGATCTTCTGCAAGGCCGACTGGTCCAGCCCCGTATCGAAACCTTCCGACTCCAAAATCGTCTTGACGCTTTCGCAAGGCGGCTGGCTGGAAAAGCTCGACATCGTGGAAATCGCGCAATCGACGCATCCGGCCCCGGCCTCCACCGCCGCCAGATACATGGCCGTAGCCATGCCGCTCGTCATGTGCGAGTGGATCTGGATGGGCATGTCGGGCAGATTCCTCTTGATCGCCCCCACCAGCTCGCGGGCCGCGCCCGGCGTGAGAATGCCGGCCATGTCCTTGATGCAGAGGCTGTCGATGCCCATCGCCTCCTGCTCCTTGGCCAGCTTCACGTACGCTTCCACCGTATGGACCGGCGAAGTCGTGTAGCTGATCGTACCCTGCGCGTGGCCGCCGTACTTCTTCACGCTCTTGATGGCCTGCTCCAGGTTGCGCGGATCGTTGAGCGCGTCGAAAATCCGGAAGATGTCCATGCCGTTTTCGCACGCCAGCGCCACGAAACGGTCCACCATGTCGTCCGGATAATGCTTGTAGCCGAGGACGTTCTGGCCCCGGAGCAGCATCTGCAGCGGCGTCTTCTTGCAGACCGCCTTGATCTGCCGCAAGCGCTCCCACGGGTTCTCCCGCAGGAACCGCATGCACACGTCGAACGTGGCGCCGCCCCAACATTCCAGCGAATAGTAGCCGGCGTTGTCGATGGTCTCGGCGATTTTCAGAATGTCATCCGTGCGCATTCTCGTTGCCCACAGAGACTGGTGGGCATCGCGCAGGGTGGTGTCGGTAATGCGTACTTTAGTCTTCATTGTTACCTTATATTATATCATAATTTGGCGACTATTGCAAGGGCAAAATTCATTTTGCGCCAGGATTTTTTCGGCCAGATCCTTCACGCCCGCGTGATGCCAGGCGTCCAGCACCGTCTTTTTGCCGTCCACCTTGAAGCGCAAAATTCCCTTTTTGGCCCAGTCGCGATCGTCCACGTCGGTGATTTTTCCGTCGAGATAAAACGATTTTCGCGCCAAAAACCCCACATTTGCCGCCAAATACAGCGCAAACAGCCAACAGATGGCCATGAACTGCTTCTGCCGGGGAATGGCCGACGCCTTGTACTTTTCCGCCTGCTCCGGGCTCGCCGCCGACTCCCCGCCATGCGCGTTCGCGTACAGTTCCTGCGCGGGCGTGGCGGGGTATGCCACGTAGCCGTCGTAGGCGAACCAACCGCCTAGCGCCGCCATCAAGACCGCCACGCCCAAATGGCGCACGGCGAATTCTTTGTTGAGTTTGAGTTTCATAAAGCGAAAATGGACGCGCCCTTCAAGCGCGTCCACCTTTGGTTTCCGTCCATCGGTCAATCGGTAAATCGATCAATCGGTAAATCGGTAAATGCGAAAACGCCTCAGGCGTTCTTCGCGATCTCGACGATCGTCTTGAAGCCCTGGGGATCCTGGATGGCGATCTCGGAAAGCATCTTGCGGTTGAGTTCCACGCCGGCCTTGGTGAGACCCGCGATGAGCTTGGAGTAGCTGATGCCTTCCGCCCGGGCGGCCGCGTTGACGCGGGCGATCCAGAGCTGACGGAAATCGCGCTTCTTCAGCTTGCGGTGCTCGGTCGCCAAACGCATCGCGCGATCGACGGCCTCGGTAGCCTGACGGAACAGTTTGGAACGGGCACCCCGGAAGCCTTTCGCCAGCTCGAGGCGGCGACGGCGACGTTCGCGGGAAGCGGGAGCATTGGTAACACGCATTTCTTTTTCCTCCTATCGCTTAGCGGCCCTGCAGCATGCGCTGCATGGTCTTGGTTACTCCATCGTCGGTGACCGCCAAGCCACGGAGATTGCGCTTGCGCGCCCGCGTCTTGCAGCTGTTCAAGTGCTTCTTGCCAGCCTGCGAACGCATCACTTTCCCTGTAGCCGACGTTTTCATGCGCTTCACCGCGCACTTCTTGGTTTTCATCTTAGGCATTGTGTTTTTCCTTTCTCCTTGCCGGTCGGGCAGTCGGTTGTTAGCCCGATCCAGATGGATTGAGTGAGTATTATATCATATTCACGCCCCAAAAGTCAATACCCAAAAGCAAAAATCTTCTCTCCGCAGTTCGTTATAATAGAAGACACCATTGGCGAAAACTGGCAAGGGGGGAGCAAGTTTGTTCGTCAAATGAATGGACACCAACGAGAAAAAAGAGTATAATGGAGGAATGAACATGTCATTCGGAGCAACCAAGGAGT
>JAFXXW010000003.1 GCA_017542055.1 Kiritimatiellia bacterium | reverse complement strand
GCTTCAGGAATTGGTATGGGTGAAGAGCGCGGACGGGCGATTGCCGAACCAGAGCCGGGTGAACAAACAACACGCGGAAGCCCTGCGCACCTACTTTCCCGAAACCGAGCGCATCCTCTTCGGCGAGGTTATGGCGACAGGCCGCACGGAAGAGAAGGACGCGGAACGGGCGTGGCATTTGCGCGAGGAAAAGGAACACGACGCGAAGATGCGCCCGCTTGTCGAATACTTCAAGGCGGAACTCGCCAAGACGACGCTGACCGTCGCCGACGTTTGCCGACTGATGAAAGCGCGGACGGGCAAGGGGCCGATATGCGGCCACTATTTCAGCGGCCACCAGTTTGTGTTGCCGACCGAGGAAATGTACGGACACCTCCGCGAGATTTTGAACGCGCACCTGAAGCCGGGCGTCGCCGCGTGCCAGGCACGCGATTTCGCGGCGCTGCGCCGCGACTATTCGAGCCTAAAGGCGGAGTACCAGGGGCTGAAAGGCGAGTGGCAAGAACTCCGCGACCAATGGGAGGCGTTGCGCCGTCCGCATTTCGCGCAGCCGCGCACGAAGTCAGACGTGTTGCGCTACGACGTTGTGCCGATTGCGGCGCGTTGCGGCCACCCGTGCGAAAAGCCCGTCGACCTTCTGGCAGACCTGATAAAGACCTCGACGCGGCCCGGCGACACCGTGCTGGACTGTTTCGCGGGATCGGGCGCGACAGGGATCGCGGCCAAGGTGACGGGACGGCGGGCCGTCCTGATCGAACAGGAGGAGAGTTATTGCCGACTGATCCGGCGGCGGCTTGAAAACGACACGCCGCTTTTCGACTTCGCGGAGGGCGTGAACCCGACCGCGTAAACCACACAACACAAACAGAAAGGATAAAACAAAATGGGCATGGCCACACGAAAGATGAAGGAATACGCCGAAGCGATTGCGGACTATTTGGGAATAGAGCCGCCAGACTTCGACGACTTCGAGGAAACGAGCGAGTGGATAGACGAACACCGCATGGAATACCTACGCGCCCGCCGCGACAACGGCGACTTCGACGACTAACACGAACCGCACACCAGAAAGGACGACAAATGCGAATAAACATCAACATCGACGAGGTGAAAGACCCCGACAGGCCCGGCAAGAGGACGATCCGCGTCCGCACCGGGTACTACTTTTCAGACGGCGACAAACTCCGCGTCCAGAATTGCGGCGTCGAAATCTACAACATCCTCAAAGAGGGCTTCGGGCGCGGCTTTGAGGGCGGGATTATCATCCACGAAGGGGAGAAGAAATGAATATTTACATTGACCTCAATTACGCGAATGACGCGCACGGCGTTGTCGCCATTGACGCCCAAGCCGTCGTCACGTTTTCACCGCGTGAAGGTTTCGACGCGGAGAAGATCGGCGAACTTGAACGCGACCTCGGCCCGTATATCTCGAAAAGGCTGAACGACGCGCTGAAGAAAGGCGGTGCGGCATGAGCGCGAGAATATACATACGCGGGCAGCGCATAAAGAGCCTCGACGAACTCATGCGCCAGCCGTTTGTGATCCACAGTCCGCCATTCACCCCCGGCTTTCAAAAAGTCTATCATCGCGGGTGGTTTAGTAGTTGGCCGCTCCAACTTGCCCAAAATTGGCTTGACGTTGGGAGCCTGTACAAGGCCGAGAAGAAAGGCGGCGAGGCATGATCCGCGTGAAACTTGACATCATGCCGCCGACGGCGACCGCCCAGCAAAAGGGAGTTTTCGTCCGTAATGGCCGCGCCCATTTTTTCACCAAGCAGAAGGTGCGCGACGCCGAGGATTTTCTGGCCGCCATGCTTGCGCCACACGCGCCCGCCGAACCGTTGCGCGGGCCCGTGTACTTTCAGGCACGTTGGTGTTTCCCTTACAGGAAAAGCGAACCGAAGCGCGTGACCGCCGCCGGCCGCGAAATCCCGCACACCGTCCGCCCTGACCTTGACAATCTGGAAAAAGCACTCCTCGACGTGCTGACCCGCCTGCGCTTTTGGAAAGACGACTCCCAAGTCTTCACGAAATCGACCGCGAAATTTTGGGGCCCGTCGCCCTATCTGGCGATTGCGCTAAAGACAGAGGCCGAACTTTACAACATGGAGAGAGCATGAAAACCGAGTATATTTTCCCGACCGTGCTGATTGCGCTTGACATTTGCGCGGCGTTGCCATACGCGGCGCGGGCGAACTGGCGCATGATGATATATTGGCTTGCGGCGGCAACGCTGACCGCTTGCGTGACATTCACGGGAGGCAAGTCATGAGATTTAAGCGTTTCAACATCCGCCCGACGAAGATTGCGCGAACGGTGCGCCGTGTGAAGAATGCCGAAAGAGCGATCCAGAAGGAGCGCGAGGAAGTTCCGCTGTTTCCTGAGCTTGTGCGCTTCAAGAACGCAGACGAACGACTGAACCATCTGGACGAAGTACAAATTGCGTATTGGCAGAAAATCCGAGACTGCGGCGCGAGAATGTGGAGGAAGTTCCGGCGGCGGCTTTACGGACTGCCCGAAGCCGACTGTCAGAAATTTCTGGACTACTGGAACGCACATGTGATGATTCCGGGCGAGGCTTGCTATGCGAGTGACACGCTGACTAACTTTTTCAACCGCGAGGACTGGCGACAGGAAGACATTGCTGCAATTCAGAAAGGCGGTGCGAAATGCGGGAACTAAATACCGTTGACCTCTTCTGTGGCGCGGGCGGCGCATCCACAGGGCTTGAGCTTGCGCTGGAGAACATGAAGGGAGAGGCGAAGTGACCGACGAAGCCTTCCAGACGCGGCAGCGCGGCAAGTACGCGACCGCCCTTGCGAATCTCATGCCGGGAACGCGGGACGCCGGGCTTGTGACCGTGACTCTTTACGGGCGACAGGCCGGAATGACTCCCGACGAACTTTATGCCGACATAATGGCGAACGCCCCAGGAGCGACGCGACCGAACCCGTCCGCCGTCCGCCGCGCCATCGAACACGCGGCCCGCACCGTCGAATTGGGCGGCGTGAAGGATTGGGCCGAAAAGAACCGCGCCTCCGCGCCCGCCACCGCGTATGATCGAATATGGAAAGCCCCGAAGGAGCCGACCGCCGCCGAAAAGCGCGAAGCGGCGCGAAAGGCCGTCCCGCCTGAAATGCGCGGCACGGTTGCGCGGCTTGTGAGCGAGGGACGCGGCGCGACTTCCAAGAGCCTCCGCGAAATGTCCCCGACCGCGATCCCTGCGGCGCCGGCGGAACAGGCGGCGGCGCACTTGAACGCGCTCGGCGCGGATTGGCGTTGGCAGACATGGGCCGGGACAATCGGCACGACGGGAAAGCGAGGCGGAATTGTCACGCCTTGCGCCCTTGCCGACACGATCCGCGCCGGGCTTGCCGACATACCGACCCACGTCGCCCTGAATCCGCTGACGGGGAAAGAGGGACTGACGAAAGACGGCCTCCCGTCGTTCGATTGCGCCGACACGGTTGCGGCGTTTCCGTTCGCCCTTCTGGAGTTTGACGCCATGTCCCTTCCAGACCAGTGCGCACTTTTCGCCGCGCTTATCCGAAAGAAGCCGGGCCGCGTCGTTTCGCTTGTATTCAGCGGCGGCAAGTCGATCCACGCCGTCGTGTTGATCCATGAGTGCCACGACAGGCGACTGCACACGAAGACGGCGGTCGAGCCTATCCGCGAGGAACGGACGGAAGCGGACGTCGAGAAATGGCGCGGCGAAATGGACGCGCTTTGCCGCCTGTTCGCGTCGTCCGACAATCCGGCGGAGCGGATAGACCTTGCGCCGCTGACGAACCCCGCCATACACACGCGCCTCGCCGGAGCATACCGCGCCGACAAGGGACGGCGGCAGACCTTGCTTTACCTTGACGCCGACCTTGCGCGGCGCGAACTTGAACTATTTTGAAAGGCCGAAGAAATGCCATGAGTGAAGAAAAGACAATGACCGCGCACGACGCCGAACAGATTGTGCTTGCATCCATGATTGCCCCAGAGACGGCCAAGGCCGCGAACAAGGCGATCAAGGCGGCGAAATTCAAGCCGGAGGAAATGTTCAGCGATCCCGACACGCGGCGGGAATACGACATATTATGCCACCACGGGCCGACCGTGTTCGACGGGCATTTGGGCGGCAGACCGCTTGCCGAACTTGCCACGCCGTACATTGAAAAATATCTCGCCGCCATTGTCGCCGATTATCGGCGACGCCTTGCCGAAGCCGACCGAACCCTTGACACGTTCGAGACGCCCGGCCCCGACAGCGAAGACCCCGACTGCCTGTTCCAGAACCGTTGGCTCCGGCGCGGGGCTTGCGGGGCGATTGTTTCGACAAGCGGCGTCGGGAAGTCGTCGTTTTCCATGCAGGCGGCGACCGTTTGGGCGGGCGGGCAAGAATGCCTCGGCGTTCGCCCGTTGAAGCCCCTGAAAATCGGCATTTTCCAAAGCGAGGACGACGAGTACGACGTCGCCAATTTCCGCGACCGCATACGGATTGGCCTGGCCGCCGAACTGGACTGGACGCCGGAGCAGATAAAGGAAGCCGAAAGCCGCGTGATCTTTTGCGCGTTGGACGGATCTACCGGGGCGCGGTTTGTCGAGCATTTGCGCCGGAAGCAGGCCCGCCACCACTTCGACCTGATCGTGATAAATCCGCTTTTCGCCTTTTTCGGCGGCGACTTGAATGACGGAAACGCCATGACCGCGTTTCTCCGCCACGGGATAGACCCGCTCATTAAAGCCGACGACACGAAATGCGGCTGCATCATCATTCACCACACGGGCAAGCCGAACCGCGACGCCATGAACCAAGGCGACATTTTCAAGGCATACCTCGGCAGCGGATCGGGCGAATTTACGAACTACATCCGATCGGCCCTTGTCCTGACCCCGTGGAACGGCGGCAAGTTGTCCGGCGTGTTCGACCTTATCGCCGCCAAGCACGGCGACAAGTTGGGATGGCGTGACGCCGACGGCAAGCCGACGACGAAAAAGGTCGTTTGCTACGCGAACCGCTTGCCGGAATACGCCGACGACGAGACGAAGCGCGGCATGATCTACTGGATAGAGCCGGACGAGGCACAATTCGCCGAACTGAAAAAGGGTGCAGCTGCCGCCACCCAGACCGCCAAGGCGAACCAGCCGCCGCCCATCGAGCGTTGCGCCCAAATCGTCGCCGAACTCATCCGAACGGCATGGACGGCGGAAACGCGCCCGGCGAACGCCAAGAACGGGCAACGGCAATGGGTATCAAAGGGCTTGAACTCAAAACAGGCGGGCGGCTTTAGTCGCTCCACACGCGAAGCCGCCTACAATCTCATAACCGCCGACCCCGCCCGTTTTGGATTGCGCGAAATCGGGAACGGGCGCGGCGCGTTTTTCGTCGCCACAGACGCCGCCACCGCCACCACCGAAAACACCGACCTCAACCCCGAACAGGAGGAGTTGTTTTGATTGAGACAATCAAGAACGCGACACCCGTTGCGACAAACCGCCGCCCAATGGGGGAGGAAATGAGACAATGCGACAGGGGACACACCCCCCTAAAGGGGGTGTGTTTCCCCTGCGCAGTATTTTGTCTCATTCCCCCCACCCCCTTTACCCCCTTTTGTCGCAAGTTGTCGCAAACTTGTCTCATTGACCGAAAACGAGGTGAACCATGCCACGGAAACCGAAACAGAAAAAGCCGCCGCTGACCATCATCGAGGACACTAGAGAGCAGACCCCGCTGACCGATTGGCCGGAAACCGTCGCCGTCGAATCGGGGACGCTCCACACCGGGGACTATTCAATCAAGGGGTGGGAAAATTGCTTCACCGTCGAACGGAAGACGCTGGAGGACTTCGCCGGAACTATGATGGGCGGGTACGAATCCCACAGCGAGAAGCCGAAAAAGCGGTTTAACCGCGAACTGGAGCGCATGAGGCACTTCGACTGCGCCGCCGTAATCGTGACCGCAACCGCCGCCGAAGTGTTGGACTTCCACCACCATTGCGGAATGGACGCCCATGGCGCACTTTGGGGCTTTGCCCTATCCGTGTTCGCCACCTACGGCGTCCCCGTGTTTTTCCTGAATGACGAAAAGATGGCGGCCCGGTGGATTGCCGACCTTGCCCGTCACTATGTCGCCGTTCGCACTAAAAAGAACTTCACAAAGGCCGATTTGTCCGCCCGCGTCGTCGCCGACTGGGGTTTTGACTGATCCGCCAACCTTGCCATGACATGACCTGCACGAAATGCAAACATAACCGCGAGATTGCGCGACTTGCGGAAGAACAGGCGCGGTTGCGCGAAATATGCTCGAAATGCCGCCTCGGCGAAGATTTGGCCGGGGACGGCAGCGTATCACTTGACGCCATCCACGACGGCACGATTGACCGCGTTGTCAAGGTTGCGCCGAATCACCCCACGTCCTACACGTTCGACCCCGGAACGATTGACGAACCACAGAAAGAGCCGGACGCCGAGACACGGGCGAACGACGCGCTGACTACCCTGCTGGCTTATGTTGCCGCCCTGCCGTACGAACACATCTCCCGCCTTGTCAAGGTTGCGGATGCGTTCCGGACATTGACCCGCAAGGAGTTTGAGATCGTCGCTCATTTGCTGAACGGCGGCACAATGATTGAATATGCCGCCGCCCACGGCCTATCCAAGCAGACGGCGTTCGCGCGGATAAAGACCCTCTTCAAGTCTCGCCCGGTATTCAAGGCCATCGCCAACGGCGGACTGACACACGGCAAGGGTGGACGGGTTGCGCCGCCGCGCCCAGATTGTCAAATGGACTTCTTCGACCGATTGGAGGGTTGACATGTTGACAACTGGCACAACGCGCCAGACGCGCGAAAACGCCCCTGTGAGCGCGAGGAGCAGTTACCCATACGCAGACACCCCCAGAGCGCACGGACGCGCCAGAAGCGAACGTGGCCGCGCCACGCGGCGTTGTGGCACACATGGGGGTAGGTACTCCCGACGGGGTGGGGCCAGCCTTGCGCCCTTCGGCCGAGGTGTTGAGAGTTTTTCGCGTCACGCTTTTTTGTGCGTTCTTGGTATTTTGGGGACGATTTTGGCCGAAATTGGAACGCAAACGGGCGATTTGTGAACGCAAATGGCACTATTCGACACAAGCCAGACGGCCAGAGAAGCCGAACAGACACCCGCAACAGGCGGAAAGACGGCCCTGCGCTGCCATACCGTGCGCGGAAAGCACTTTTTTGACGTTCGCCGCTTCAATTACAAGGATTTCCCAAACTTTACCCCATGGAGGCGAAAATGACGACTGAAGCCTTGGAAGCGATCGAGAATTGCGGCGCGGCGGAAATGCCGATCGCCGAGACGTGCGCAATCGCCGAAATCAGCGAGGCGGACTATTGGGCAGACGAAAACGCCAAGAAGCGGTACAGAATCGGCCAGTTGCGGTCGAAACTGGAGATTCGGCAGGCCGTAATCAAGATGGCCAAGGCCGGAACGCCGCAAATGGTGAAGGTTTACCAAGATTTCGTGGCCGAGAACGAGCGGAACTTGCCGCCACTGAAGGAGCTAGATCCAGAAACAACGGAGGAATTTGACGAGATATGACCGCAAGGGCGACAAAACCCGTCCGCCTGTTGTCGGAAGACGAAGCGGCGGCAGTTTTGCGGCGCGGCGGATCGACCCACGCGACCGCCCGCACCCTGCGGTGGCTCATGCAGCAACCGGGCGCACCAGCCCGCCCAGACTTTCAGATCGACCTCGCTACCGTTGCAGACTACTTGCGGCGGACGGCGAAGCGATCAGCACCTGGTCTAAAAGGAGCGGCGGCACTTTTCGACAGGATCGTGCCGGAACACGCCCGACCCCGCGCATTGACCTACGCCGAACGGCAAGCCAAGAGCCGGGCGAAGTCGTCACACGCCGACATTGCCGCCGACCTTGACGCCGCGCTTTCCGCCGTCAATTGGAAACGCCGCCGGCGGGCCGAGCGCGACTTCCTCTTTTTCCTGAAAACATACTGCACGTCGGACGACCCGAACGACGGCGCGTTCCTTGAAATCCCGCCGCCGCTGGAAATGCGCCCGATCATCCGGGATATGGAACAGGCAATCGGCGATGCGTCCATCCCCTACCACATCCGCGTCGCCAGAGGCCACGGCAAGACGGCATACACAAAAGGCGGAGTGCTTTGGACTACCGCAACGGGCCGCCGCCGCTACGTCGTCGCCGTCGCCGCGAATGACGAAAACGCCGAAAACATCATCGAGGACGTTTTCGCCTGCATGACCCAAAGCCCGGCGTTCATTCAGGATTTCCCGGAAATCGCCCTGCCATTCCTGAAACTAGAGGGCGCATACCAACGGTCGAAAACACAGAAGTACCACGGCAAGGCGACGAAGCCGCGCAAGTCGGCCGGAAAGATAGTGCTGCCGACAGTCATAAACCCAGAAACGGGCCGGGCATTTCCGTCGTCTGGCGTGATATTGGAAGCCGTCGGTTTCAACGCCGGGGCGCGCGGAAAGTCGAAAGGCATCCTCCGTCCGGACTTTATCATTTTTGACGACCTGCAAAACGACGACGCGGCGCAGAGCGAAGGACAGGTCGGCAAGATTGTGAAGAAAATCAAAAAGACCTTCATGGGGCTTGCCGGACACCGCAAGAAGATCGCGGCAATCATGACCTCGACGCCGATTGAGGCCGACGACCTTTCCGAGACGTTTGCCGCCGATCCAGGTTGGAAGACTAAAACGTACAAGATGGTGCTGGCCTGGCCCAAGTGCCACAACCCGGACGCGACGCCAGAGGAACGCAAAGGCGTCCGCGACTTGTGGGAGGAGTATTGGGACATTTATCAGACCGAAAAGGCCGAAGACAGAGAGCCACACATTGCGGCCAACCGTTTCTATAGGAAGAACCGCAAGGCGATGGACGAGGGCGCGTCCGTCTTGAACCCGCACAACTTCGACCCAGACACCGAACTCTCGGGAATCCAACACGCGATGAACATTCTATTCCGGGACGGCCTTGACACGTTTATGAGCGAATACCAGATGAAGCCGCCCCGCGACGCTTTCGCGTTCGAGATTTCGACCCGCCTGATCCTGTCGAGAATCCGGCGCGGCGTTCCGGCGTTGACAATTCCTGCCGACACCGTGCTGACCGTTGCCGCGACCGACATAAATCCGGGCTACGCCATAACGACGGCGATCCAGACCTTCGACATAAACCTGACCTCGTTTGTCACGGCCTACCACGTCACGCCGATCAAGATACCCGACCGCGTGAACGACGTGGAGTTTGACAAGCGGCTCACCGCCGCCCTGAAAGCACACGGCGAAAAAATCGCCACGCTTGGAATCAAGATCGACAAGTGGGGCATCGACGCGGGCGGGCGTCAATTCGCCACCGTCACCAAATTCGCGGCGATGGCCGAGTCCGAAATCGGCATCCCGGCTGTTGCCATGTTGGGCCGCGCCGGGCAGAACTGGAACCCGAACGTCCGCTCCAGAATCCGCGACGAGAAGAACGCGACCGTGCTTTGCCGAGATCCGCAGAGGCGAAAGTGGCTGGCGTGGAACGCCGATGATTACAAGGAGAAGGCGCAAAAGGCATGGGCGACCGAGACGGGCGGCGCGGGCGGTTTGTCGATTTACGACGGCAAGGCCAATCACTACAAATTCGCCGCGCAGATTGCGAACGAACGGCTGAAGTCGAAAACGAAGATCCGCGGCAAGGATGGGCGCGACTGCTATGCCTACAAATGGATCACCAAGAATCCGCACGACTACGGCGATTGCGTCGCCATGTGTTACGCGCTTGCCGGAGCCGACAACATAACAGGCGTGAACGCCCCCCAGACAACCCACAGCACCAAAAACAGAAGGAAAGTTTACAATGGCTAAAAACAAGCGCAAAATATACGGCGAGGACGAGACAGGCAAGGCCGCAGAGGTGAGGCCGTGCGCCGCTTGCGGTTGTCGCCATTTTGACGTTTACCGCAAGGACGCAAAGGGAAAGGTACTGGAAAGGATCTGCCGGAATTGCGGCACGGTAGTCGCCGCCACCTGAAAGCCCGCGCCGCCGGATTGCCATCGGCGGGCGCCTCGTTTGACCGTAATTTGCCAGTAATTTGCAGACTATTTGCCGCGCGTTTTTGACCGCCGCGCCAATGGCGAGGAAAGGCTCGAACTATGGCAGACAACATAAACACAACAGGCGCGGCAACGCCTCCTGGCGTGTCCGATTCCGATTTCGCGGAGGCGGCGGCGAATCCATCCTCCTTCTCTGTCGAGGGCTTGTCGCAGACAAACCGCCCACTCTCCGAACTCATAGCCGCCGACAAGTATCTGCGAAAGCGCAACCGGGCCGCTTGTCGTCGTCACCCGCTTTCAGGGATCGGGATCGCCCAAATGGTGCCGCCCGGCCCGTAAGAAGGAGCGCAAGAAATGGCGAAACATCTGAAACACCACAGGGCCACATTCGACGGCGCAACCGTCTGCGCCCGTTTCGACAATGCGAGGCACACGCCGGAAACCGCCGCCCTGTTCCGCGAGGCGGACTCTCTTGCAATGACCGCCGCGTTGTCCCCTTCCGTCCGCCGGATCGTGCGCGACCGCGCCCGCTACATTGTCTATAATTGCCCCTACGCCTGGGGAATGTTAGACACCTACTCGACTGACGTTGTTGGGCCGTGGCTTTCCGTTTCGTTCCCACGCAGCAAGATCTCGGAAGAATTGCGCGACGAGATAACCAACGCCTTTGACGAATGGGCGCTAAAGGTTGACCTCTGGGAAAAATTGAAAACCCTTGTCCGCGCAAAGACGACGGACGGCGAGGCGTTCGCCCTGTTCTTCACCGACCCGACAATCGTTGACGACGTGAACGCCGTCACCCTGAACCTTGCACCGCTGGAGTGCGACCGCGTAGAATCGTGGACGGAGCAAGTGACAAGGGAAAACGAGACGGACGGCATTCGCTTCGACCCATACCGCCACCCGACGGAATACCGCGTCCTCAAATACCACCCCGGCGACTACCGGGCCATAAAGAACATAAAGAGCCGAGCGGGCGAATGGATCAAGGCGGCCAACGTCATTCACTACTTCGAGGTGCTACGCCCGGAACAAGTGCGCGGTGTTTCCGATTTCGTATCAATGCTGGATATTCCGGCAGAGCAAAAGGCATACCGCGCCGCCGTCACGACGACCGCGACGAACGCCGCGTCGGTTTCCGGCGTACTCTCCACCGATCAAGTGCCGGAGTGTTATGGGGACGACGACGAAAGCCTCGGCAAGTGCGCGGCGGACGTGAAGCCGAACACCGTATTCATGGCAAAGCGCGGCGCGTTCGTGTCCCTGCCGGAAGGTTGGAAACTTACACAGCTGCAAGCGCAGCAGCCGACCTCGCTTTATAACGATTTCGTCCGTTCGCTCATTGCCGAAATGGCGCGATGTCTGTCAATGCCCGTAAATATCGCAATGTGCGACTCGTCCCAGCACAACTTCGCCAGCGCCAGGCTCGACCACACGACCTACGGCAAGAAAATCCAGACCGTCCGCTCGACGCTTGTCACGAAGGTACTCGACCGCATTTTCGCCAAGTGGCTGGAGGAATACAACATCCTCAAGCCGCAGAAGCCCGCCACGCTTGCCGCCCTGCGCCGCACGGAGTGGCTATTCGCGGAACGCGGAAACACGGACGCGATGAAGGACGCCAGCGCGGACAACACGCGCCTCGGCAACGGCACGACGAACTACCAGACCTTGTACGGCAAGGACGGCAAGGACTGGAAGCGCGAAACTGATCAGGCCGTGGACGAGAAAGTCCACATCCTCACCCGTTGGCGCGAGAAGTGCCGCGAGAACGGACTGCCGGAGGACACGCCATGCCCGTTTTTCGCAAAAGGCGGCGCCACGCCAGCCGCTCCAACCGAAGACCAAGTCGAACACGCCGCGCAACAAAAACAGAACAACAAGGCGTGACGTTTTGACCGTTGCGCCAATGTTAGAAAGGAACTGACCATGCCACCTGACAAAATATCCGAACTTATCAAAAAGCCGCTCGCTGCAACTGGAGTGGTTGCGCTTGTTGCCGCGCAAAGCAAGGGCGACAGGCCGGACGAAAACGGCAACAAGAAGATGACCATCACCGCCTATAATGGCGGGCTGATGGAAGTTGGGTGGGGCTTGCCCGTTGGCATTGATCTTGCCGGGCTGAAATGGCGCGACGACAACGCCATCCCGGTAATGTGCCTGCACGAAACGCACAACATCGACGCAATTTGCGGACAGGCGACCAAGATTTCGCACGACGGCAAGACGCTGACCATCGACGCGGACTTCATGCCTGTTTCGGAAGACGCCAAGAAGGTGCATGAACTCGCGAAGGCCGGCTTCAAGTTTCAGGCGTCCGTCGGCGTCTCGCCGTCCGACGTGCTGTATGTCGGCGAGAAGGAATCCTACAACCTGAACGGGGTAGAGGTGCGGGGCGAGTGCTACATCGTCCGCGCCGGAACCTTGAACGAAGTTTCCATCGTCCCATTGGGGGCCGATGGGTCGACACAAACGGCGATAGCCGCCGCACACCAAGGAAAGGAGGGCGTAATGCCCGAAGACAAAAACAAGCCGATGCAGGCCGCACAGCCTGACACCGCAACCGTGGAGGCGGCGCAGACCGCAGAGCGCGAGCGCGCTGCTTCCCTTATCGAAGCATGCAAGGGACATGACGACATCATGGCCCAGGCCGTAAGGGAGGGCTGGACTGCCGAAAAGGCAGAGCTCGCCTGCCTGAAAGCCGAAAAGGCCGCCGCCGAAAAGGCGAGGGTCGCGGCGTCGCGCCCCGGCGCACCCTCGATCATCGACCTCAAGGCGTCCGCGTCGAAGGACGTGAAGACCGTCACCGCCGCCGCGTGCATGGGCGCGGCCATGAGCGACAGCGCAATCGAGGCGGCGTTCAAGGGCGTCGATCTTGACGCCGCGCACGACCTCAAGGTGACCCGCCTGTCTGACGTGTTCGCCGCTTTCGGTATCATCTACCGACCGGGCAACGACGCCGAGATGAGCAAGGCCCTGAAGGCCGCGTTTTCGACCGCCGACATTCCGAACGTTCTCTCCAACGTCGCCAAGAAGTTTGTGCTGGCCGGATTCGGCGCAGTTGGCGAGGGTTGGCGCGAGATTTCGCGCCCTGTCGCCGTCACCGACTTCAAGGCCGTCAAGGGCGTCCGCCTTGTCATGAGCGGTCTATTGAAGTCGCTCGACAAGCACGGCGAACTCCAGCACGTCGATCTTTCGGACGACGCCCGCACGATTCAGGCCGCGACGAAGGGCTCCATCGTGGGTATCACCCGCGAAGACCTCATCAACGACGACCTCGGCGTCCTTGCCGAAGTCCCGCAGCGTTTCGGCACGATGGCGGGCCGCACGATCAACAAGGACGTTTTCGGCGCACTCTCCACGACGGGGAGCGACTATGGCGCGAACACGTCCGGCGCGTTGAGCCTTGCGAACCTTGCCGCCGCATACTCGCTGGCAATGGCGATCAAGGACAAGGACGGCGATCCGCTCGGCCCCATGCCCGACCGCATACTTTGCGCCCCCGGCAACTACATCACCGCGCTCAACATCTACCAGTCGGAACTGGTCACGGGCGCGGCGTCCGAAAAGGGCAAGGCAAACGTGCTGCGCGGCGTGTTGAAGCCGATCACTTCGCCGTATCTCTCCGGCACGGCCTACCGCCTGTTTAACACGGCGTTCCCGCTTGTGGACGTCGCGTTCCTCAACGGCGTCCAGACCCCCACGGTCGAGACGGCGGAGGCCAACTTCCACCAACTCGGAATCGAGATGCGCTGCTACTACGACTTCGGCGCGTCCGCTGGCGAGTTGAAGGCCGCGCTTTACAGCACGGGCGCGTAATTCCACGCGAGTGCGGCGGAGGGTTGTTCGTCCTTCACTCCGCCGCGCCCGCAACATCCAGAACATCCAACAGAAAAGGAAAAAGAAAATGGCTATCTCTTCTACTGCGGCCAAATTCCGCAAGACGGGCGACACGCTCGACTACACCGCCGGGGCCGACATTCCCGCCGGAAAGATCATCAAGGTGGACGGGCTTCTTTGCATCGCCCTTTCGCCTATCGCCAACGGCAAGACTGGCGCACTCAAGGTGCTCCATCGCGGCGAGGTCGTCGAGGTGACGACCAACGAGGCCATCGGCTCCACGAACGCGGGCGTCGCGATTTACGTGGACTCGGACGGCCTTGCCACGAAGACCTCGACGAGCAACACGCTCCTCGGGTACACCCGCGCCGCCGTCGGATCGTCCGACCTGTCGTTCGAGGTTGTTTGCGTCTAACGACAAAACAGGAAACGGGCCGATGCGCAAGCCGTGCGAATACGTGTCCGCTGCAATGGCGAAACTTCGGGGTGGCTCTCTTTCGGGCTGTTCCGAAGTCCTGCGCCACGGCGAACAGTCCGCAACGGTGACCCGCATCGGCCGGTCTCAAAGAGGCGGCGACGAAGTGACGGACGCGGACGTTTCCGAAAACTGCCGCGTCCTTGCCAATGTCGCCGACTTCCCGGCGTTGCAAATCGGCGCAGCGGTGGAACTCGGAACGACCATCCGCGTCGTCACGTCTTGCGCAACAGGGCCGATAAACACCCTTCTCACCGTTGGGCTTTCCGCCGCGTTTGAGAAATGCCCGGCGGCGTACGCGGGAACGCGACGAGAGGCCGGACGCGTCCGCCAAATCAAACACCCGCTCGACATCCTCATTCTGGAAAGCGGCACGGCGGACTTGCCGACAGACGCGCTTGCGCCGACCTACGCGACCGCCTACACCGTCGCCATTCGCCGCGACGACTGGCCGGAAGTCACCGCGCCCGATCCATCCGACACCATCGAGGTCGCGCCCGGCGGCCACCCCTTCACCCTGAAAGTTTCCACCGTCACACGGCACGACGGTTGGTACATCCTGAAATGCCGGACAAGGGGCTGACTTTCGTGGCGGCGATCCTTGACATATCGGCAACCGTGCCGGAAGAAGCCATCCGCGACTTCACCCGCGCTTGCGACCGCTACCGCAACGAATTGGGAAACAGCCAGGCCGTCGCCATCAGACGCGGCACGATTGCGCTCATAAAGGGACTCCGCGCCCGGACAGCCAAGGCCAAGCGGCAGGCACCGCTGAAGGACGTGACGAAGTACGCCGGCCCCGGCCCGCATTATATCACGCCCAAGGGCAAGAACCAGAAGTCGCAACACCGCTGGGCGATCCGCAGACGCGGCGGACAGGACGAGAAGACGTACATCAAGCCGGCGGACACGCGCAGCGAGGCGCGGCGGCGTTTCGCGCAATACACGCGCTGGGGACTTGCCAAACATTCGTGGGGCTGGTTTATGAAATCCCTCTTCAAACGAGCAGAGCAGACGGGCGGCAACCCAAAGACGAAGATCGACGACCGCATGGCCGAGGGATTCCTCCGCGAAGTCGTCACAGGCGTGAACCCCCGCATCGAAGTGTTGATCGTGAACAAACTCGACTACATCCGCGAGGCGTTGCCGGAGGCCGCGCTGTCCGAAGCAATGGCGGCGGCGACGCGCTACATCGACGGACAGATCGACAAGGGCATCGCCAAAGCACGGAAGGAGCTTACATGACCCCGGCGGAACTCATTACTCGCAAACTAAAGGCGCAGATCGAAAGCGCGGGCTCGACCTTGCCCGTCCATTCGCTTTTGCTCGAAGCATTGGACGGCGAGAAACAGGAAACCCCGTCGAGCGGGATCGCCTTGAATGTCCACATTTCGGAGCAGCTTGAAGAACCCCTGCCGCATTACGCATTTTCTGCCCGCGCCATCCTGACCGTTTCGCTTGACGACGACAAGGGCGGCAACTTGTTTCTGGAAAACTACAACGCGCTGTGGGCCGCGTTCGACAATCTGGCGCGTGGCGACAACTGCGAAGCGTTGGGCGACGAAGCCGACGAACTGGCAGAGGGCGTGGCGCACGTTTTCGCCGTTGACGGTTTCCAGATCGTCGAGGGAGAAACGCCGGACTTCCAGACAGACGAGAACGGCGGCTACTGGACTACATCTTTCGCGGCAACCATTACGGGCCGCGCTAACTGACAGACAAGAAAGGAGCACCAAAAATGAACAACGGATTCAGCGCGCCCGTCAACTATTGGGGAAGCATTGACGGCCTCACGCCCAAGTCGTCGAGCGACGGCAAGACAAGCAGCGTGGCGGAAGCCCCGAACGAATACGGCGACACCGTCGCCCACGACGTTTACGGCGAAGTGCTTGCGCCATCCACGGAGTACGCCGTGACGGGCGAGGTGGACTTGTCCGACATTGTGCTCGGCTCGATCCACACAATCGGCACGGGCGCGGCGGCGAAGAAACTCATGCTGACCCAAGTACAGATCAGCACACAGGCGAGCAACCCGCCGACCGTCACGATCAGCGGCGTGGAAGTCGAGGCCACCGCGACCGCAAAGCGCACATACGCGCTCGCTGGAACCCTCACGCCCAGAAGCAAGGCGCAAGACGTGTGCGGCGCGTTCACCGCTTCCGCGAACTTCACGCAGATCAACACGACCGCCGCCGTCGATCCTCACGTCCAGACCGTGAAGGGCGTCCCCGTTGCAAGCGACGCAAGCCACGGACGGATCGAGGTACAGGCGACCCTCACCGACCCCACGGGCAACGGCGCGATCACGGCGGCACAGGCGGGCGGCTTTACCGTCACGGCAAGCCCGGCGGAAACCGACCCCGACGCCAACTACATCACCCGTGCAGCCACGGCCACCAAGTATCTGACCGGGACAGAGGCGGCATGATTTCGCAACTTGCGAAAGAAGACCTCGACGATCTACGCGCCGAGGGCTTGACACCGAGCGACGAGGACGTGATACGCTTACACGCCCTCGCGCTCAAAATCTCCGACGGCCCAGAAACGACGGCGTACAATGCGCCGCGTTTCGCCGTTGCGGGCGGCCATGTGTTTTGGGAGCCTACAATGGCCGCGCTTTTCTGGTACGCCTACGCCAAGCGGTACGCCGACGACGAAGCGACCGAGGACTGGCTTTTCGCATTCGCTTGCGCCCACGGCAGGGAGCGTGGCTACCTTGACGGCTTACGCGATCCCGAAGAAATCCAATGCGCCCTCGGCCACTTTATCGGCGGTTGCACGGCAACGAAAAGCGAGGTTGTCAATGCCGTGTATTTCGTGTCCGTCGGCGTTGAGAAAGTCGAGCCAGAGAAGACAGACATAGCCAAGGAACGCGAAAAGCACGAAACGACAGATGAAAGAGTGCGGCGCAACTTCGCCGCACTTGAGGAGCGACTTGCCGAGGCAGCAGCAGCAACCGGGCTGACGTTCGACGACCTTATGATCCAGACCCCTTCACGCTTGCGCGGCATGATCTACGCGGCACACGTTCAGGCGGGTATGGAAATGTCGAAGACGAGCGCAAAGGCCCACGCCGACTATCTGGCGACCTTGAACGCGATCACCAAACGCCTCCGTGCAGAAAAAGCAGAGAAAGAGGCCGCCGCACCCTCACCGCCAGAATCATAGACTCCATGTGGATTGCTGATTTCCTGTTGCCGCCCCAACGAAGCGAGGGGCGGCTTTTTGTTTTGACCGCCGCGCTAATGGTGAGGAAAGGCGAACTCTAATGGCTACAAACAAGCAGATACGGATCAGCATTACTTCGGCCTTAAACGCCGCCGGAATTGAGGCGACCAAAGAACAGGTCGAATCAATGGCGAAGTCCGTTTCCAAGTCTATGGGCGACGCGGCCAAGTCCAACCGCACACATTGGGCTGACATAAAGGCGGCGTGGGATTTAGGCTTGTCGGCGATCCGCACAGTCGGCGGGCTTATCCGTTCCGCGCTTCAAAAGGCGTTCGACGCAGAGTACGCGCTGACCAACTTCAAGACCATGCTCGGCACGATTGACGCGGCCAAGCAGCACGTCGCTGAACTAAAGGCGTTCGCCGCGCAGACACCGCTGACCTTCGGCGACTTGTCGCAAGCGTCAAAGATCCTTCTCGCGTTTGGCGCGGACGTGAAGACCGTCATGCCGTCCCTGAAAATGCTGGGCGACATTTCGCTCGGCAACGCCGAGAAATTCCAATCCCTTGCGCTTGCTTTCGGCAAGGTTCAGAGCGAGGGCAAACTTTCAGGCGTCACGCTGAAACAAATGATAGTCGCAGGCTTCAACCCGTTGCAGGAAATCGCAGCCAAGACCGGGGCGACGATGGACGAACTGAAAAAGCAGATGGAAGACGGAAGCATTTCGTTCGACCTTGTGCAAGCTGCGATGAAGTCCGCGACGAGCGAGGGCGGACGGTTCAACAACGCGATGAAAGACGCAAGCCAGACCGGGGCAGGACTTGTTTCAACGTTAAAGGACAATTGGACGGCGGCGGTTGCGAAGTTTGGCGAGGCGTTCATGTCAACCGCAAAGGGCGGCTTATCGAAGATGATTGAGAAGTTGCAGCAGTTGAACAAGGACGGCACGATTGACGTTTGGGCCGATAAGATTGCGGCGGCTTGTGAAAAGGTTGTGGCCGCCGTAAGGGTTGCGGCTGAATGGGGCGGAAAACTTGTCGACGCCTACAAATGGGTGCAGGAGAAAGGAGAACAAGTCGGTTCAGCGGTCGGCGGCTATGTTGGAACACTTGCAGGGGGTGGATCGTTTGGGGACGCAACCGCCGCCGCCAAGCGCGAATGGAACGACAAGGCACAGGAAGTTTCCGACAGAAAGCGCGAAAAGTCAGAACGCGAGGCGTTTGTCCGTGCCGAGGCCATGAGGAAAGCCATCCGCGAGGAAGCCGAGAAAAAGGAGAAGGAACGCGAAGAAAAGGCAATGTCCATTCAAGAGGCATACGCCAAGAGCCGCGAGAAAGCCGACAAAGCCGCCGCCGAAAAACGCGCCGAGGAAGAAAAGAAAGCCGCCGAAAAAGCCGCTGCAGAACGCGCACGGCTTGACGCGCAGGAAGCCGTCCGCCGGGAGCGCGAACGGCAAGCCGAACTCGCGGCGCGAATCCGTGATCACCAGAAACTTCTTGCCGCCGAAAACGCCAACGGTTCAAAGACACACGCCGCCGTCTCCGCCGCCGAGTCAAAACTTCAACAGGCATGGGGCTGGTACAGAGACAAGGGCAGCATGGCCGCACAATTGGAGGAAGAAAAAGCGGACGCGGCAGCGCGTAAGCAGTTTGAGAAAGACTTTGAGCGTTTGCGATCTCACCGCCGGGACTGGCGGAAAGCCGAAAACCTATCCGTGGACGACGAGGCCGTCCGGCGCGTTGCCCTTGCCCGCGAGGAAAAGGAAGCGGCGGAAAAGCACCTCGCCGAAATCGAGAAAAATACCGCAGACCTTGCGGCCAAACTTGACGAACTTTTACAGGTGAAATGACGTGATAGACATATTCGATTATTTCAATTTAGCGACCAATGCGCTTGTGCCGATTGCGTCCTCATCTGGCGACGAATACCACCGGGCGACAGCCGCGCACAACGGCAAGTACGAAAACGGCGTTAACCAGATCAGCGGAGTATGGCGCAACCCGTCGGTGACCTACGTCGTCAAGGCCAACACGACGGTCTCCGTCAAGTTGGGCAAGGCGTTCGCCGCCCAGAAGTCCGGCAGCACCATGACCCGGAGCGGGTACATGATAACGACGGTCGAGATCGTCACCGAGATCGGCAAGTTTCCGACCGTCACGGTTTCGGCGGTTGCGAACGAGGGCGCGAACGCCGTCAACAACTTCACGGTCAACGCCAACAAATTCAACGTGTCCGTCGCCGTCGTCGCCCGCTCCAAGGCGCAGAACCTACTGAACGCGATCAGCGGCGGCGGCTACTTGCAGCGCGTCACATTGCGGGGAACGTGCGACCCCGTCGTGTGTGAAGAAAACCTCATGCCGTGCGCTTCCGACATTGTGAACGGGCGGTACGAACTCTCTGCCGAGACGGTTGCGCCGAACGGCGAAAGTGCACCGAGAATGGCGTCGGCAAGTGGAGCGAACGGCGGCTTCGCATTGATTGGCATACCTAAAGTTTACAGGGATCGCGATTTCGTCCGCTACTCAATAGACGGAAGAAAGGAGATGGTCTGATGGGGTATTACACTGGCAATGGTGCGGTTTCGTCCGGCGGTGGCAGCGTCCAACCGTCTGTCGTGCATCCGCTCTTGATCGCGTTTCGGAAAGAAATCGTCCAGACGGTCGTCAAGAATGGCGTCTCGCTCGCTACTGCCAAGGCGGTCGAGCCGTCGGTCGATAATACTTCTGGTGACTGTTCCGGCGGCGGCTACACCTATCCCGTGCCGTTGCGAAACGGAACCATCGTCCGCCCGCATTATTCTCAAATCAACGGGTCTAACTTGTATCGGCTCGAAATCGAAACCACCACCTACACTTCCAAAGTGAACAACGGAAATTGGGCGACATGAACAACAAGAAGTATATCACCCAAATCACCGCCGATGATCTGCGTAAGATATTGAGAATGGCCAATGTGAAAATTGGCGACGGTTTGGAAATCGCGGAGGACGAAAACGGCCCCGTCATCCAAATCAATCAACAACGCCTGAAGGTTATGATGTGGAGTTTTTGCGTTCGCGCCGGCGTCCCGATTGGCGTCAATCTGTACCGAACCTACTCCATTCCGCTTGATCCGCCGTAATCCCTCGCGCGCTTTTGACCTTGCCGCCAATAGCAGAGAAAGGCGAAAGCGCGCGAAATGAAAACCAATCATATTATCGTTAGACCCGACCGGCTGAATCGTCCGCTGGCCGTTTGCTATTGCGGCAAACTTTCCTCCGCCGTGTTCGTTGTTGAGGGCGACCTCCCGGACGACCTCGAAGCGCTCGCCGTATTGATCGGCCGGACGCCGGAAAACAACGCCCCCCGGAGCGACTTCGTCGCCGCCGCCCATCGTCAAGACGACGGCTCGTGGCGTTGCTATCTCTCCCCCTTCTATTTCCCGGACGCGTCCGAATCACTCGAGTACCACATCGTCGGCGCCGATACGTCCGACAATCCCCGCTGGCTCGGTACTGGCTCGCTCGTTGTGCGCGATTGCCCCGCCAACGGCTCGTCCGTCACGCCGGAAGTCCTGCCGCGCGACGCTTATGTCTACAATCCGGTGACGGGAAAATACCACAAGCTCGTGGCGGAGGCTGACGAGCTCGGTAATATCTCCGTCGCGGTCGAACAAGAAGGAGTGGATAGATGAATCGCGTCTTGAAGTTTTTGGCCGTGCCGCCCGTGGCGGCGATTGGAGTCTTGACTCCGCATATTAGTCGCGCCGCCACGGTGCGCACGGCCACCGAGCCTTGGGTGACGAACAAGGTTGCGCAAGCCGCGGCCGACGTGCTGGCCGATGCGGAGGACTACGTCGACGCGTCGCTCACCAACTATTACACCAAGACGGAAACGGATGTGGCCATCGCAGCGGCCACGCCTGCCGACTACAATACCGTCAAGGAGCAAGTAAGCACCAACGCGGACGACATCGCCGCGCTTAAAACCGGCAAGCAAGATGCGATCGCCGATCTCTCGGACATCCGCGCCGGTGCAGCCCTTGGCGCCACCGCGATGCAGAGCTACACCGAATCAGACCCAAGCGTTCCGGCATGGGCCAAGGCCGATAATAAGCCTACCTATGCGTATTCGGAGATCACCGGCACGCCGACTACCTGGGCGTGGAGTGCGTTGACCGGGCTCCCGACCACGCTCGCGGGGTATGGGATCACGGATGCGCTATCGCGCACGTCAACCACCATGACGTCGCCCGGCGTATACACCGAGTATCTCATCGACAACTCGCTGCAAGGCGGGGTTAGAATGCGCTACGGCTCCACCAGCGCCGCCAACCATACCACCTACATGTATTCCGGCGTCGCGGCGCGGCGTAATGGCATCACGACCGATTACTTGTGGGACACGACGAGCGAGAGCGGGATAGTGCGCCGTTCGGAACTTGCGACCGCCCTTGCTGCAAAGTACGA
The DNA here is from genome assembly GCA_017542055.1 of Kiritimatiellia bacterium. GTDB lineage: Bacteria > Verrucomicrobiota > Kiritimatiellia > RFP12 > UBA1067 > UBA1067. Next base: position 23,463 of record JAFXXW010000003.1, on the reverse strand, counting down.
GAAACCGAGCGGCGGCATTCCAAAGACCGACCTCGCCGCAGGCGTGCAGGCGTCGCTGAATAAAGCGGACACCGCGCTGCAGTCCGCCCCCGTCACGAGCGTCAACAACAAGACCGGCGCCGTCACCCTCACCGCCAGCGATGTGGGGGCGCTCGGCAACACGGGCAACCAAAACCTAAACGGAAACCTGTCTTTTTGGAACAGGCAATTAATATTTGAGTTTTGGGATGCGATGCTAACGCCAGTGATGACAGTGATGGGTTATAATATATTCCTTCCAACCGGTAAAACCGGCACTCTCGCACTTCTCTCCGACATTCCATCTGTCGCAGGTCTCGCCCCGCTCGCGTCGCCTGCGTTCACGGGCACGCCGACCGCGCCTGACATCGGAACAAACACCACTTCGCAAGTCGCCACCAAGAAGTACGTGGACGATGCAGTTGCGAGTGCGGCGGGGGGCGGAGTAGAGGCGGTGAGTGTGGCGGACGGCGGGACTTTCGGGACCGGCGACCTCGCTGACGGCAAGGTGGAGATGTGGCGCGTCACCTGCGCGGGCGCCTACACTCCGTCGAGTGCGTGGCACCTCATCGGCTACGGCGTGTGGCCTGCCGCGGGCAGTACCTGGCAGTGCACCGTATGGCGGATCGGCAGCGCATACTACTGCAACATCATCGTGGTGGAGTAAACCAAAGGAGGAGTCTTAACATGGAACTCATGCTTATTTTGGCGGTATTGTATATCTTTTCGGCGGACGGTCTCAAGCCCGCGAGCGGCGAGCGGTCCTGCCCGATGCAGGGCGTGGATCTTCAGACGGGCGAGATCGTGATCGCGCTCCCCGCGCAGGACGGCCCCACGCGCGCCCGGTGCGGCTGGTACGAGCTCGGCGGGAAGCCGGACAACTTCGTGGTCACGAACTACGTCTTCGACGCCTCGACCGGCATGGCGACGCGCCAGGGGTATATTAGGCCGCCCCGCAAGCGGACGGTGAAGTACTCCAAGCTCAAGGTTTACGGGGCCCTCTCCTCGATCGGAAAGTGGGACGCGTTCGAGGATTGGCTAAAATCGGAAGAGCTCGACGGCATGAATGCGTGGACGGCGTTCGGTCTCGCGCAGGAGCTATCGGCCGACGACGAGCGCTTCGCCCACTACTGTCAGCGTGCGTGCGAGGCGTTGGGGATCACCGAGAAGCAGAAGACGGCGCTTCTGGAGGCATGCGAGCTATGAAGCGCTGGATGGTACTTTGGGCCGCGTGCCTGGCGGCAAGCGCGGTGTTGGCGGGCTGGGAGACGCTGACCAGCACGCGGCTCGATCCCTCGCGCATGACGGAAGAGGTAGGCACCGATATCCTTGACATGTGGTGCCCGGCCAATGCGTTCTTGCCGGAATGCACCGAGTTTACGCTGCTCAAGATGTGGAGGAGTATAACTACTGACGACTATGCGCATTTTGCCGAAACCGATACTAGATCAAATTATGCAATATTTGCCAGCGGCCACGTGTCGGTGGAACCGGCGCGCGCGACGGCGGAAGGAGGTCCGGCGCTCGAAGAGGAGCAGCCGTGGGACTACGATACGCCGCTCACGCTCAATGCGAGCGGACAATTTTCGTACGCCAACGCGCTGCCGGCCAATATCTCTTGGGATCATTGGGGGGAATATCCCGACGAGGCGCCGACGGTACTGTGCATAAATATCGAGACGGATAGCGATTTGACGCTCATGATCGGGGCGGAGGAGTTCGAAATCGAGGCGGCGGCAGGCAGGCAGCGGCTCAACGTGGAGTTGACGACGGGAAGCCGGTCGGTGAGCGTGGCGGCGAGCGATCCCGCCGCGACGGTGAAGCTGGGGTGGGCGACGCTGCCATGGATAAGGTTTTACGATTGCGGCACCATCCCCAACGATCCGTATGGCGATTTTACGGCTTACATGGAGTACTTTAACCCCGGAAAGCCGTATGTGATGTTTGCGATTCGCGGCAAAATCGAGAACGGCACGCTGACGACGCAAATGGGATTTTTGTCCGTGACCAACGAGATGTGGCAGACGGCGATAACGGAGAGCGTGGACGCAAACCGCTTCGCCAAAGACTCGCGGGTCCGGGTGACACGAATGGTGCCGGGCAGTTTCGCAGCGGAATACAATGGGGCTAAGGCATGGCTGGGCGTTGCGGGGTATGGGCAAAAGTTGGTGGATAGCTGGCTCACGGACGCGCAGATCAGGCGCATTGCGGATTTGGATTTCAAGGAACTGCACCGGCGGGGTGCAACCTTCCCCGGAGTCTCGAACGATTATTGGGAGCAGATACAATGACAAAAGAACAGCAAGCCTCGCTCCAGCTCGAACTGGACGACGCGTACAAGATCGAGGACGCGACCGCGCGATATGCTGCCGTGAGCCTCGCCCAGAGCCACATCTTGTTGGCGCTCATGGATTGCCAGCGGAAAACCTCAGAGCGCGTCAAGCACATCCAAGTCATCGTCATTGTGTTCCTGCTTGGTGGCGGCACTTGCGGGGCCGCGCTTGCGCCGTGGCACAAAATCGTCATCGCACTTTTGGGAGGAAACTGAAATGGGCGCTTATGTATTCGCGCGGCCGAAGCTGGAGCCGGTACTGGAGAAAAACTACTACGAGCTCATAGAGCCGTGGCTGGTGCGCACGCCTTACGGCGATTTCACCGTTCCGGCCGGGTTTGCGTATGACGGGGCCTCGATCCCGCGCTTCTTCTGGCGCGTGACGGGCGGCCCATTCCAGAGCCCGCGCTGCATTGCGGCGCTCGCGCACGACTATCTCTACGCCACGCACAAGGTGGACCGTGCCACGGCCGACAAGATCTACCGCGATATGCAAATCGCGGTCGGGATCGCCAAGTACAAGGCGCGGATTGAGTACCGCGCGCTCCGCATCTTTGGATGGATCGCCTGGCGGAACCATGGCACCATGAACCACCTCGACGCGCTGGTGCTGCTGGCCGCGATTTCGCTGCTACTCGACGGTTGCCGCTCCGTCACCGTCGACCGCGTATGGAAAGAGCCGATGATGCACAACGGCAAGATCGTTATGGGTGAAGATGGCCGCCCGCTGCTCGCGGACAAAGGCTGGAAGGTGGACTACTCCATGTTCGGGCTCACCACCGATATGGAATCCATGCTGGCCAAGGTGGGCGAGCTCGAATTGAGGCTCGGCAACCTCAAGAGCGACATTTCCGGCGAGACCAAGGAAATCGTCTCCGCCACCGGCACCGCCGTGGGCAACGTGGCCGAAAAAATCATCGAGGGCGCGAAAAAATAAGCGCCCCCAAAAACCTCTAAAGTTTTTCATTTTCCCTATTGACTTTTGAGGGCAAAATATGATATAATATGAGCCAGAAACACCCAAAGTGGGTGTGACCAACAAACAACCCCCGCCAAGCGCGGGAAGAAAGGAACAAAGCCATGAACAAGATACCGACAGCCGAAGAGTTGGAGAGCATCAAGTACGATCTCGCCATCGCTGGGCGTGACGTGGATAAATGCTACACCGCCAACGAGCAGGCGGCGTGGAGGATCATCGGCGAGGATGATTATTGCCAAGTGATATCCCTCGGATGCGATGAGTATCTCCTCACGGGAGACTGCCCTGATATTTGGACTGGCGATGATTTGCGGCGGAGTCGTCGCGACCTCGCCCTCGCCTGTGGGATTGGCGAGCAGGTCGCGACCGATGGTGGCGACTACCAGATTATCGCAGATATTGCCGATGGCGGCGAGGGCGATGAGGGGGTATGCGTGTACGTTGGGCGCCACATCACGCTCGGGCATTGCGATCTCATCGCGCGAGACAACGCATCCTATTGGGTAGTGGGCGACGAGGATAACCGCGACCGCAACCGCGATCAGTGGGATATTATAGAGGATCGGTGTGGCAGGATAGATTTGGAGGCGGTGCGGCGCGTTGATGCCGATTTGGCTGATTGGTTGGCCGACCGCCGCAAAGAGGCGATTGAGGGGTGACATTAATGGCACAAAACCGGCAAATCCTCAACAAGATAGCCTCGCGCTCCATTCCTGGAGCGCGCGAGGCTCTGGATGCCCTAAACTGCCTAAATTACGAGGTGGATGTGGCCGACTGGGCCAAGGCGTCGCAGGCGCTCGAGCTGCTGCGCCAGGCGGCTGACAAATTCCGCGAGGCCGCGATCGATCGCAAGCGCGCCGCCATCGCCACCCTCTCGGCCGTCTGGCCTAAATTCTGCGGCGAGGATGGCCGGGTATTAGCCCGGCCGCAAGTGGCCGAAAAAACCCCCTTGACAGACGAGGGCGATTTATGATATAATACTCACTGTCGCTCCGCAAAGGGCGTGAATTGAAACATCTGTGATAAGATGCTCCCCGGTTGGCTCAAGCCTTCCGGGGCTTTTTATAAGATCGATTTCGCCCCGCCATCGAGCCGTACGCCGTATCACCCCAATGCCTCCACCGCTGATGATGCCCTGCGCACCATCTCATCTTCCATCGCATCGTAGGTATACCTGTCGGTAACACATCCGCCGTTGGTATGGCCGAGGACGGCCCGCGCCGCTTCCAAACCGAACGCCCGGCGGACTTCCGTGCCGAAGGTATGGCGCAGGCGGTTGGAGCCCCACGGCACGATCCCGGCGCGGACACAGGCGGCCCGGATCGTTTTAGTGTACGCGTTTGTGTTCCAACATTCCCCCAGAACGCGGGGGACGTGCGGAGCGGGTGCGTTTTTCTTTTTGCCGTAGAACGGCGTCACGCGGGCGGCGCGCCGCGCTTCCATGTATTCAGACATTGCCCGGACAGGCGAGAACGGCACGTCGTCGCCCCGGTGACGTTCGAGGATTGCCCTCGCTTTCGGCCCAATGCACACCACGCGAGGTTGCCCCAATTCGCCGCGCCATTCGTTTTTGTTGACTTCCGGCGGGACGTGGTACACCCAAGGCGTCCGGCTTGTGTCGATCAACGACCAGCGCAAGCCGCACAATTCGCAAGGGCGCATCCCCGTGTATCTATGGACGCGCACCATGTCCGCCGTGTTGGGCATCATCTTCGCCACGGTTGCGGCAATCGTCGCGTCGTCCACCGGGCGGACGGGCGGACGTTCCGGCGCGGCAGACCTTCCGCGCTTCACGCACTTGACTTGCGTCAATTCCGCTTTTACTGCGGCAGGGATAAGAGCCTCGTCCAACGCCCAGCCGAGCATGAACTTCACGCGCCAGAGCCGCCCGTTGACCGTGCGGCGGCTTATCCCGGAGCGAATGAGGGCGTCGCGGAATTTCAGCATATCCGTGTGCGTCAATTCAGCGACCGCCGCGCCGCCGAACAATTCGCGGAACGCACGAACGTCGAGGGCGGCGTTTTCCGCCGACGCTTCGCTTTTGTAGTATTCGCGGCAATGGGCGTCCCACGCCGCGCAGAGATCGGCGACGGTTGCGCCTGTCGGCTCATGCCGTGCGGCTTGCCGCGTGTGTTCCTGCCAATACCGCGCGGCGGCCTCTTCCGCCATCTTGCGCGGACGATCCGCCCGCAGCGTATGTTTCGCGCCGGGGGCGCGGAGGGGTACTTGCTTCCGGCGTTTTTCGCCTGGCAGTTGTACGGAGTAATACCAAAGGCCGTGATTGAGGAAGACCGACCCCGTTTGTTTGAGTTTCATTTTGTGCGCACACTTTCCGCCATTTCTGGCAACCCGGCGCGACTGTTGTAAAATGTTGTAATTGCATCTTACAACCCCCTCACCGAGCGGGCGACCGCGAGGACAAGAACACGCGGAAACCCTTGTATTTGCACACAATCCCTGTTTTCACCGAAATGGTGGAGAAGAGGAGATTCGAACTCCCGACCCCCACGTTGCGAACGTGATGCTCTACCAACTGAGCTACTTCCCCATTTCACGTAAACTGCTTTGTATTATATCATATTCCGGGCCCAAAAGTCAATAGGTAAAATGCAAAAGTTTTACCTCAGCCGCACCTCCGGAAACTTGAGGTACAGGTCGTATTTCCTCAGCGTGTCCGCCCCCAGATAGGCGCACGGACGGTCCGGATTGATCATCGGCCGCACCGACACTTTCACCTCCGCGCCCGCTTCCGCCGGCACCAGTTCCAGCTCGCCCGGCTCCCCGAAGCGCATCTTGAGCTCCTCGCGACCGTTCACGCTCATCGCCTCCAGATCGATCGCCTCGCCCGTCGCGTCCCAGTCTTCCGGCCGGGTGAGGATGGTGAACGACGAGCCGCTGTCGATCAGCATGCTCCTTGGCACGCCGTCCTTGCCCTTGTAGAACACCTTGGGCGTTCCGTCGAAGTCGCTATAGTCGAATTTCAACCGGGGACCGAACCCCTCCACCTTGTCCGGATTGAGGATGAGATTCGATTCCTTCACCGAAAGGATCATCGGCATCCGGCGGATGATGTCCATTCCCAAAATGCCGTCCACCTTCCGCCCCACCCGGCTGGAGAGCCCCGGAAACGGGATCACCATCACCGGAAAACCTTGGTAGTCCATCTCCCCCACCTTGAGCGACTCTGTCTTCATGAGCCGCGGCATCACGTTCACGTTGCTCGTCCCCGCGAGGCCGATTTCGATCAGTTCCGCCTTGGGGAACGCGTTGGTCACGAAGTCCAGATCGAACGACGTATGCGTGGCGCCCGTGTCGAAAATCATCGTGCACGGCACGCCCTCCAGACTGCCCTTCACGAGCTGCAGTCCGTTGCCCTCGCCAACTTCCAGCGGCACCGTCAGCTGCACCGCCAGCAAAACGCTCGTCAACATCATACCCGGGCTCCCTTTTTCACTTGATCAGCGCCATGAATTCTTCGCGCACCTTGGCATCCTCCCGGAACGACCCCAGCACCGCCGAAGTGGTCATTTCCGAGTTCTGCTTTTCCACCCCGCGCATCATCATGCACAGGTGCTTGGCGCGAATCACCACGCCCACGCCTTCCGCGCCCGACTCGGCCATCACCGCGTTGGCGATTTCTTCCGTCATCCGCTCCTGGATCTGCAGCCGCCGCGCGAACATGTCCACTATCCGCGCCAACTTGCTCACCCCCAGCACCTTGCCCTTGGAGATGTAGCCGATGGCGCACTTGCCGCAAAAAGGCAGCATGTGGTGTTCGCACATCGAATAGAGCTCGATGTCCCTCAGCACCACCATGTGGTTCGTCCCGCTCGTGAAGTAGGCGCCGTTCACCACCTTCTTCAGGTCCTGCCGGTATCCCCGCGTCAGAAACGACAGCGACTTCGCCACGCGCTCCGGCGTCTTCCGGAGACCCTCGCGTTCCGGGTCTTCGCCCAATTCCGCGATGATCGCCTTCACGTGCGCGGCGATCTTTTTCTGGTCCGGTTCCTTTTTGCTCTCAACCCGCTTTTTCATCCGCTATTCTCCTTGCCAGTTCCGGCAGTTCCGGATCGCGCGCGCCGCAAGTGACGTACGCCGCAAATTCGTGCGCCTTGATCCATTCGAACGCCTCGTCCAAATCCCGCACCGTGATGGCGCCCGGCACTTTCGCCGCGAGATCCCCCGCGTTCACATCGCGCCTGGCCGTGCCCCCCGCGTCGTACACGGGCAACAAAAGCAACCGGTCGTCCGGCCCCATCGTTTCGTTGAACATGGCCGCGAGCCCCTCCAGCATCTTCCGCAAGGGCCCGTACCCGTGCGGCCGCCACACTACGCAAATCCCGCCCGGATGCGACTCCTTCACCGTCGTCCACATCGCCTTCAGCTTTTCCGGGTTGTGCGCGTAATCGTCGTAGACTTTTTCGCCGTACCGCTGCAGCCTGCGCTCCACGCCCCGGAAAGTCGCCAGCGCCGCGCGAGCCTTTGCCTCGTCGCACCCCAGCGCCACCGCCATCTTGTACGCCAGATACGCATTGTTCCGGTTGTGCCGGCCCGGCGCGTTCACCGCCATCTCGCCCTGATCTTTCCGTCCGTCCACCACCGGGCCCTTCACGTCCTTGACGAACGCGTCGAACACCTCGTCCATCTCCTCCTTGGAGTAATGGTCCGTGCTCGAATTGGTCACCACCGCCGCGTAGGGATGGAACGCCACCAGCGACTTGTCGCTCTCGTCCACTTCCGCCACCGCGTATTCGCCCTCGCCGTACCTGACCGCCCCTTCCCAGCCGATCGTATTGGCCCCGTTGACGCACATCGGGTCCAGACCGCATTCCGCCAGAATATGCCCCAGCATCGCCGTTACCGTGCTCTTGCCGCAAGTACCCACCACCGCCACCAGCCGATATCCGCTCAGCACCTCGGCCAGCGCCCGGGCGCGATGGGTTATCTCGATGCCCATGTCCTGCGCCTTGGCGATGCCCGGATTGGTCTGCTCGATGGCGGTCGACACCACCACCTCGTCGGTCTTGGCGTCGATGCCGCTGCCGTCGTCCGGAAAGCACTTTACGCCCAACCCCGTCAAAAAACGGATGTTGGGCGTATTGAGGTTGCGATCGGCCCCCGTCACCTCGTCGCCCAGACGAAGCATCGCGGTAGCGAGCGCCGACATTCCTACCCCGCCGATACCTATCAGATGCCGCTTCACTGCACCACAACCGTGCGCTGTTCGTAGTGGCCCGGCACCCACACGCGCACGATCGTGCCGTCCGGCTGCACCTGGTCTACGTAGCGACCTTCCACCCATATGGTCTGAACGGTCGTTACCGCGCCTTCCACCACCACCGGCGCGGGCTGCACCACCACCGGCGCGGGCTGGGTGTAGATAACCGTTGCGGGCCGGGGAGGCGGCGGCGCGCGCACGATCGTCGCTCCCACCACCGCTCCTGCCACCGCTCCGCCGATGAATCCCGGCCAAAAATGTTCGCCGCCCTTGCCCCACACGCTGTGCCGGTGCCGGGGATAAGGTGCCGGAGCCAAACGCTCCCGGCGCGGACCCGGAGCCGGATGTCTGGGAGCCGGAGGCGCCGCCAGCGCCGTAACACCCATCGCCATCGCCATCGCCAGTGTCATCATTCGCTTCATTGTTTGCCCTCCTTTTCTTTATTGTTCCCCTATATTATACCATATTTTCCCGCAAATTGCAAGCATTTTCTCCTTGCCGAAAGTCAGCGGGGAATGAGCGTATCGAGAATGGGCAGCGCATGGGTGAAGAATCGCTTATACCCGGCGCAGAGCCGGCTGCGCCGGGTCAGAGGGTCGCGATTCTTGGGACAGTCGCCCTGGCAGAAAGGCAGAAACTCGCATTCATTGCAAGCCGGATGCCAATCGCGCTTGCGGCGACCGAACTCGCGGAAACGTGGGCTCGCGAACATCGCTTCGAGATCGTCGGAAAGGATATTGCCGAGGCGCAAGTCTTTGGTGACGTGGAAATCGCAAGGATAGATGTCGCCGTTCCACTCCACCACGAGGTAATTGCGGCAGTCGCCTGCGAATTGGCAAACCTCGGCCCGACCGTAGACCATGCGCGCCACGAGCGTGTCGAACAGCCGGATGCTCACCCGGTGCGCATCGCCGTCGCCCAGCCAGGCATCGAACAGCCCGATCAGAAAATCCCCCCACTTTTCGCCGTCGATGGCAAAGGCGGCCGGGGTGGTGCACTCGATATACTGCTGGTTGAGGCTACCCCATTCATCGCGCAAAAAGCGATAAATCTCTTGCGGCCGATCGATATTGGCCGCCGACACCAAAGTAAGCGTGTTGACCATGGCCCCGGCCGCAACGAGCGTATCATAACCGAGCTTGACTTTTGTATAGCCCTGGCGGAAACGGTTATGCACGGCCTCGGGCCCGTCCACCGAAAGGCCCACCAGCCAATGGTTTTGCGCCAGAAACTCCGCCCAGTCGCGATCGATCAACGTGCCGTTGGTCTGAAGGGAAAAATTGACCCGATGCGACCACTTCTGGGCGCGCCGGAAGAAGTCTAGCCCCATCAAGGTTGGCTCGCCGCCCTGAAAGGCGATGTTGCCGTCCCGGTAGACGTCGAGGAGGCGCCGGAGCACCTTGTCCTCCATCCGGAGCCGGGGGGCGTTACGGTAAAGCGCGGACTTTTCGCGATAGAAACAATACCCGCAGGACAGATTGCAGTCAGCGCCTGCGGGTTTGACCAACAGCGAAAAGTCCATCGCTTATAGCCAGTATTCGTGCGCGTTCTGGAACTGGTCTTCGTCGCCCAATTCCCGGCGCAACTCCTCGAGCCGCCGCTTGAGGAACGCGATGCGCTCCTGGCAGGCGGGATCGGAATAGGCGTTGTGGAGCTCTTCGGGATCCTTGACGATATCGAAGTACTCCCACTCGTTCCGCTTGTAGTAGTAGCAGAGCTTGTCGGTCTTGGTCCTAAGCCCGTACCACGCGGCGGTGGCGTGTTCGCCCCCTTCCACGTAGTAGCGCGCATAGCAGGCGTCGCGATGCTCCAGCCGGCTGCCTTCCAAAAGCGGCAGGAAACTCTTGCCCTGCATGTCGGCGGGCTTTTCCGCGCCGGCGATGTCCAGGAAGGTTTCGGCGAAGTCGATGTTGCTGATGAGCTCGCCATTGACGCTCCCCGGCCGGATCAGACTGGGGCAATGCGCGATAAACGGCATTTTCAGCGTTTCCTCCATGATGAAACGCTTGTCGTAGAGACCGTGATCGCCCAGGAAGAAGCCCTGGTCGGCGGTGTAGAACACCACCGTGTTCTCGTAAAGCCCCTTGCGCTTCAGATAGGCGATCATGTCGCCCACCGAATCGTCCACCGACTGCACCACCGCCAGATAGTCCTGCATGTAGCGCAGATAGCTCAAGGCCGTTTTGGCGCGATCGTCCATCCCCTCGGGCCAGGCGTCGATAAACCGTCCCTCGGCGTTCTTGGCGCCCTCGTAGCGCCGGCCCTCGAACTCGAAGGTGTTGCCCTGCGAGAAATATTCGGCCAGCTTCAGGTCTTCCTTGAGCCGCATGTGCTTCAGCAGCGTCATCGCCGTGGTCTTGATGGGGGTGGCGCGACCCTCCCACGTGTCGAACACGGTGTCGGGGAGCGGAATATCCTTCAAGGTGAGCTTGCGGAACTGGGCTTCGTACTTCTTGGCCGGCAGCCAGTTGCGGTGCGGCGCCTTGTGGTGCATCATCACGAAAAATGGCTTGCCGGTTTCGAGCGAAGCGTCGATCACCTCGCACGTCTTCTTGGTGATGTTTTCGGTGGCGTACTCGCCCGGATAGCGCGTCTGTTGCACCTTGCCGTCCACCTTCTCGTAGAACCAGGGATCGAAATACTGACCCTGGCCGCCGTAGATCATCCACTTGTCCCAGTCGCTGTCGCGCATGGTGTCCGGTCCGCCCAGATGCCACTTGCCGATGAAGGCGGTGTAGTAGCCCGCCTCGCGCATGTAGCCGCCCACCGTCTTCTTGTCGGGCGAGATGTTGTTGAACACGGGCACGCCGTTCTTGTGACTGTACTGCCCGGTCAAAATCCCGCCGCGCGAAGGCGTGCAGATGGGATTGGTGCAGATGCAGTTGGAAAACAGCATGCCGCCCCGGGCCAGGTCGTCCATGTGCGGGGTGCGGTTGATCCTGCTCCCGTACGCGCCGATGGCATGGGCGGCGTGGTCGTCCGTCATGATGAAGAGGACGTTGCGCTTTTTGCCGCCTAGCGCCTGTCCCCAGGCGGTTCCGGCCAAACCGGAGACCGCCGCCAAGGCTCCCAGCCCCGCGATAAAGTCGCGCCGCGATGTCTGCATGGCGCTTACTTGATGAAAATTGAGTTCTGGCGGCGGCAGAACTGGATGGCCACGCCCCACGGATCGCGCACGATGGCCATCTGGAAGGCGGGGTTGTCGAGCTTGAGCTGCTCGAGTTTGGCGCCGGCCGCCACCAGACGATCCACGTCGGCCTGGACGTCGTCGGACGCGAAGGCCACGTGAAGCGTCATGGAATTCATGGCCGGGTAGTCTGGAGCCGCCGGGGTTTCGCCCGTGCGATAGATCTCCAGACCCACCGTGCCGGAGTCGTCCATGATGAAACCGGGGTTGGACGACACTCGCATGCCGAGATTCTTGCACCACCACGCCTTGAACGCCTCGGCGTCAGGGACGTCAATCGCAAAATGCTCCAATTTCATAATGGACTCCTCCTTTGTTTGTTTTCGGTTTAAGTTGTGCTTGCTTGGCTTAGCCTTCGGCTTCGAGCGCGGCGTCCACCTCGTCCGTGGTTTCCATGTTGGTGTAGACGTCCTGGACGTCTTCCAGGTCTTCCAGCATGTCCACGAACTTGTTGATGGCCTTGGCCACCGCCACGTCGCTCACCGGCGCCGTCATGTTGGGCACGAGCGCGCGTTCGGCCGAGTTTTCCTCGTCCACCGCGATGCCGGCGCCCTTGATGGCCTCGAGCACGGCGTTGAATTCGGACGGCTGGCACTTGACGGTGAAGCCGCCGTCTTCGGAGACCACGTCTTCCGCGCCGGCTTCGAGCGCCACTTCCATCACCTTGTCCTCGTCGAGTCCGTCCGCGGCGGGAATCATGATCTGGCCCAGACGATCGAACAGACGCGCGGCCGAACCCTGCTTGGCGAGTTCCGTGCCGTTCTTCTTGAAGACATTGCCCACTTCGGCGGCGGCGCGGTTCTTGTTGTCCGTAAGCACGGTGCAGACGATGGCGATGCCGCCCTTGATGCCTTCATACACGGCATCGACGAGCGCGGCCGACTCCAGTTCGCCCGTGCCCTTCTTGATGGCGCGATCGATGTTGTCGTTGGGCATCTGCGCGGCCTTGGCCTTGGCGATGAGCGTGCGCAGCGTGGGGTTGGTGTCGGGGTTGCCGCCCTTCGCCTTCACCACGATGGTGATTTCCTTGCCGAGTTTCGAGAAGATTTTGCCCTTCTTGGCGTCCGCCGCGCCCTTCGCGCGCTTGATCGTCGCCCAGTGACTGTGACCTGACATGTTGTTGTTTCCTTCTTTTGTGGTTTATATGGTGTGAAATGGTAGCGTTACGCCTGGGGAGGCGGCGTTTCCTTGTGGCGATAGGTGATGCGCCCCTTGCCGAGGTCGTACGGCGAAATCTCCACCGTCACCTTGTCGCCGATCGCGATTTTGATGAAGAACTTGCGCATCTTGCCCGAGATGTGCGCCAATACTTCATGCCCGTTCTCCAGCCGCACCTTGTACATGGTGGCCGGCAGCACCTTGGTGACCACCCCGGTCACCTCGATTGCCTGATCTTCTTCTTTTGCCATTCGATTTTCCTTACTTTGGTTGACAAATCACTTTTTGATTCCGCACGGCCCGTTCACGCATCCGCCGGGACAGGCCATCACTTCGATGAAATTGCCGGGCAGCTTGCCGGCGGCGTGGAGCTTCAGCAAGGCGCACGTGCGCTTGTCGATGCCGCTGACCTGCTTGGACTCCAGCTTGAAGCCGGGAATCTTGGCCGTGGCCTCGGTCAACACCGCCTCGGTCACGCCGCAACTCTTGGAGTAGTTGCGCGCGGTGGGGTTGGCCGGACGCTCGGTGACCATGGCCCGGCACTCCTCCACCTTGATGCCGCGCGCCTCGAACAGCGCCGCGAGCTCCTCCACCGACAGGACGAAATCCACGTTCTTGCGCCGCGCCTCGCTGCGCTTGGCCACGCACGGGCCTACGAATACGGTTTTGGCGGCCGGATCCTTGCCCTTCACGATTTCGTTGGCGAAGACCATCGGCGAAGGCGTCAGCGACACCTTGTCGATCAGCTCGGGCACGTGCTTGGCCACCAGATTCACGAACGCGGGGCAGCACGAGGTGGTCATGAGTGTCTTGGGGTCCTTTTCCATGCGCTCGATGAATTCCGCCGTTTCGTGCGCGGTCGTCATTTCCGCCCCCAGCGCCACCTCCATCGCGTCCGAAAAACCCGCGTCCACGCAAGCCTGGAGCGACTGCTCCACGCTGCCGGGCAACTGGTCGCAAGTGGACGGCGCCAGCATCGCCACCACCTTGTCGCCGCGCTTGATCGTCTCCAGCACCTCCACGAGCTGGCTGCGCTCCATCACCGCCCCGAACGGACAGGCGATGGCGCATTTGCCGCAACTGATGCACCGGTCGAAATCGATTTCCGCCACGCCCAGATCGTTCTTGCGGATGGCTCCCACCGGACACGCCTCCTCGCAGGGAACGGTCGTCTTGATGATGGCGTTGTAGGGACAGGCCGCGATGCACTTGCCGCACTTGATGCACTTCTTTTCGTCGATCCGGCTGTGCCCGTCCACGATTTCGATGGCGTTCTTGGGGCAGGCGTAGACGCACGGCCGCGCGAAGCACCCCCGGCAATTGGGGGTGGACACCACCTTGGCGCTGGGGCAGCCCGAACAGGCCGGACCGCAAATCGACAGCGGATGGACCGGGGTAAGCTCCTGGGGCGTCTTGGCCGAATCCATTTGGGCCAGCAGTTCGCGGTAATACTCCTTGAGCTGCTTGGACTCGTCCGTCTCGTCCTCCACGCTCACGCCCAACAGCGCCATCAGCCGGTACTTGAGCACCGCGCGGTCGTGGTAGACGCAGCACCGCGAATACGCGCCATCCTTTGGTCTTATCTCGATGGCCATGCGATCGAGCGCGGAATCCAAGACTCCCGCATCGAACGCCCGGACGATCCGGGCCATCAGCTCGCGCCGGATATGGATGGCGGCGTTCATCTTTTTACGAGCAGTCCACCACCGACGCCCAATGCATCAGGAGGTCCATGTTCTTGGGATTGGACTGGGGCTTGGCGGTTTCGGCCGCCGCCACGATGGGCAGATACTTCTGCACGTCCGGGAGCGCGATCTTGGTGGCCTCGCACGCCAGCTGCATGTACTTGCCGGCCGCCACCACGTGGCCGTCCAGCCAGAAGAGGAGATACGTCCGGGCGATGTCCGCCGCCGGATCGCCGATGCGCACGTGCGCCCAGTCGATGACCGTCCAGGTGCCGTCCGCCTTGATGATGACGTTGGTGGGGTTGAAGTCGCCGTGGCAGAGCGCGGTGCCGCGCGGGAAGCTCTGGAGCTTCATGTGGAGGTCGTAGCGGATTTCGCGCTCCAACGTGGAGGCGGAAATCTGGCGATCCAGCTTGTCCGCGAGGTTGCCCATCCGGGGCGAGGTTTTGGTGAAGATCTCGCACTGGATCTTGACGAATTCCTTCAGATATTTGACGAGATTCTTCTTGTCGGCCGCCATCACGTCCGCCAACGTCACGCCCTCGATGAACTCGCGCCGGATGCACCAATGGCCGCGCAGCTTCATGACCTCGATCACCTTGGCCACCGGCAGTCCCGCTTCGAGCGCGCGAACTTCGTTCATGGCCTCGTTCAGGATGTCGCTCACGAGGTAGCTGGGGCCGAACACCTTGAGGACCGTGTTGCCGTCCTTGGTGATCACCTTGTCCGTGCGCTCCATGAGCACGTTGGACCGCTTGGCCGACTTGCGGGCCGGCTTTTTGGCGGGCTTGGCCGCCGGTTGCTTCGCAGGTTGCTGCTTGGTCTTGGTTGCCATTGCGATTCCCTCCCGGTTAGACGCCCACGCGCTTGCCGTAGTAGGCGTTGAGATACATTTCCTTGATTTCCCTCATCAGCGGATAGCGCGGATTGGCGCCGGTGCACTGGTCGTCGAAGGCCTGTTCCACCATCGCGTCGAGCCGCGCCAGGAAGTCCGCCTCGTCCGGAACGTAGTCGCGGATGGTGGGCTTGATGCCGATCTTGGCCTGCAGTTCGCGGATGGCCAGAATGAGATTCTCGAACTGGTCGTTCTGGTCCTTGCCGTCGATGCCCAGCGCCGCCGCGATCTCGCAATAGCGCTCGAGCGTGTGCGGATGGTCGTACTGCGGGAAAGTGCCCATCTTGCGCGGAACCTTGACCGCGTTGAACCGGAGCACCTGCTCCATCATGAGCGCGTTGGCGATGCCGTGCGGAATGTGATGGAAAGCGCCCAGCTTGTGCGCCATCGAGTGCATCACGCCCAGGAACGCGTTGGCGAAGGCCATGCCGGCCATCGTGGCCGCGTTGGCCATCTTCTCGCGCGCCTTGGGGGCCGCCTTCTTGGCCACCGCCGCCTCGTAGCACTGCGGCAGATACTCGAAAATCGTCTGCAGGGCGCGGATCGCGAGACCGTCGGTGTAATCCGTGGCCATCATCGAAGCGTACGCCTCCAAAGCATGCGAAACGGCATCAATGCCCGAAGCCGAAGTCAGTCCGGGCGGCGCCATCATCTGCACGTCGGCGTCCACGATGGCCATGTCGGGCATGAGCTCGTAGTCCGCCAGCGGATACTTGACTCCCGTCTGCTCGTCGGTGATGACGGCGAACGGCGTCACTTCGGACCCCGTACCCGCGCTCGTCGGAATGCAGACGAAGTAGGCCTTGTCGCCCATGTGGGGGAACTTGTAGACGCGCTTGCGGATGTCCATGAAACGCATGGCCATGTCCTGGAAGTCGCAGTCGGGATGTTCGTAAAGCACCCACATGATCTTCGCCGCGTCCATCGCCGAGCCGCCGCCGATCGCGATGATGACGTCGGGCTTGAAGCCGGCCATCAGCTTGGCGCCTTCCTTGGCGCAGGCGAGCGTGGGATCGGGCGCCACGTTGGAGAAGGTGGTGAACATGATGCCCTGCTCCTCGAGGCTCTTCTCGATGGGCCGGGTGTAGCCGTTGGCGTACAGGAAGCTGTCGGTGACGATGAACGCCTTCTTCTTGCCCAGCTCTTCGCTCAACTCGCGGAGCGCCACCGGCAAGCACCCCTTCTTCTGGTAGACCTTCTCCGGCGCGCGGAACCACAACATGTTCTCTCTCCTTATGGCCACAGTCTTGATATTGATCAGGTGCTTAACCCCCACGTTTTCGGACACGGAATTGCCGCCCCAGGTGCCGCACCCGAGCGTCAGCGAAGGCGCCAGCCGGAAATTGTAGAGGTCGCCGATGCCGCCCTGGCTGGAAGGCGTGTTGACGAGAATGCGGCAGGTCTTCATCCGGGCGCGGAACTCGGCGATCTTCTCGCCCTCGTTGAGTTCGTCCGCGTAGAGGCTGGACGTATGGCCGAAGCCCCCGTCCGCCACCAGCCGTTCGGCCTTGCGGAGCGCGTCCTCGAAATCCTTGGCGCGATACATCGCGAGAACCGGGGAGAGCTTTTCGTGCGCGAATTCCTCGGCCAGCTCCACGCTCTCCACCTCGCCGATCAGAATCTTGGTGTCTTCCGGCACGTCGAAGCCCGCGAGCTTGGCGATGGTGACCGGCTTCTGGCCCACGATGCGGGCGTTCAAAGCGCCGTTCACGAGAATCGTCTTGCGCGTCTTTTCGAGCTCGTCCTCGCTCAGGAAGTGGCAACCAGACTCGGCAAAGAGATGCTTGACGCGATCGTACACGCCGTCCAGCACGATGGTGGACTGCTCCGACGCGCAAATCATGCCGTTGTCGAACGTCTTGGAATGGATGATGCTCGCCACCGCCAAGGGCAGATCGGCCGAATCGTCGATGATGGCCGGAGTGTTGCCGGCGCCCACGCCCAAAGCGGGCTTGCCGCTCGAATACGCCGCCTTCACCATGCCGGGACCGCCCGTCGCGAGAATGATGTCGGACTCCTTCATGAGGAGGTTGGTCTTGGGCAAGCTCGGCTGGTCGATCCACCCGATGATGCCCTCCGGCGCGCCGGCCGCGACCGCCGCCTCCAGCACCACCTTGGCCGCCGCGATCGTGGACGACTTGGCGCGCGGATGGGGACTGATGACGATGCCGTTGCGGGTCTTGAGCGCGAGGAGCGTCTTGAAAATGGCCGTCGACGTGGGGTTGGTGGTGGGAATTACCGCCCCGATGAGCCCGATCGGCTCCGCCACGCGCTGATAACCCGCGCTCGCGTCCGACTCGATCACCCCGCAAGTCTGCGTGTTTTTGAACGCGTTGTAGATGTACTCGGCCGCGTAGTGGTTCTTGATGATCTTGTCCTCCACCACGCCCATGCCGGTTTCCTCCACCGCCAGCTTGGCCAGCGGAATGCGCGCCCGGTCGGCCGCAATGGCCGCCGCCTTGAAAATGGCATCCACCTGCTCCTGCGTGTACGTGGCGAACTTGCGCTGCGCCGCCCGCACTTGCGCGAGCAACGCCTCGAACTCTTTCATGCCGTCATCCATCGGCTGACCGGCCAATGTTTCTTCGCTCATGATTCCTTTTGCTCCTCTTTTCTCCAGTTTGAGTATATATTATATCATATTTCCGGCGAAATTTCAAGGGGGGAAAAGGAAAATTCGCCAATTTATTCCGCTCAAGAACCGTAAACGAGCGAATAGCGAATGGCGTTGGGGCGACCTTGGGTCAAGGTTTCGGCCATCGGCATCGGGATGCTCCAGGCCCGCACTTCGATACGATACGCGCCCGACTCTTCCGCCACCTGCCGCACCCCTTCCAGATTGTTGAGCCGGTCGGGCCCATTCAAGGCATTCGACCAAATTTGCTTCCCCGACGGCGAAATTACGCACATATCGAGATCGTTGACGAGCTGCCGACCGGCCGCCAAAAGGGCTGGCGCGTCGTTATAGGCCAAGACGGCAAAGAAATTTTCGCCCGCCTCAAGGTTCAGTTGGAAGGTGGCCGTTTCGCCCTCGGCCAAGACTTGCGCGTCCTCCACCCGGAGCTGGCGACCCTTCCGCCCCACGCTGCGCCCTAGGTCCACCATGCCCCAGCCTTCTACCGCGTTCGGGACCGTCGCGGGGATTTCGCGCCATTCGCCCGTGCCGTACTGTCCCGGCGCGAGACTGCGCGCTCCGGCCGCCAAAAGCGCCTTGAGCGTGGCCGCATCGGGACTCGTCCCTTGCGCCTCCAGCCATTCCCGCACCAGCGCCGCCCCGCCAGCCACCAACGGCGCCGCCATGCTGGTGCCGTTCTTGTAGTGGTAGGCGCCTTTGAGGGGACGACGCATCACGCTCGATTTGGGTCCGCAAATCATCGTCGCCGGCGCGATCACGTCCGGCTTGATGCGACCGTCGTCGCACGGCCCGCGACCCGAAAAAGCTGCCATCCCCAAGTGCTCGCCGTCGCAGGGTTTCCCGATATCGTCCCCGAAAACCGGTTCGGCCGGATAGCGACTCGCCACCACCTTGCCGTACGTCACCCCCGCCGGACGCGCGCTTTCCGCGCCGCCTACCGTCAAAACGTTCTTGGCCGTCGCCTGCGAATTGAGCGAATCGGGGTCCACCACCCCGTCGCCGTCCAGATCAACCGCGTCGTTGCCGGAAGCGAATACGACGAGCAAGTCCGGATGCTCGAAGGTAAAGCGGTCGATCTCCCGGCAATCTTCCACGTACACCCCCAAAAGCTCCGCCCCTGCCGCGTCGTCGTCTCTGCCCGACCCCCAACTGTCGCAATGGATTCTCGCACCGGGGAGCCCGTTCTCCTCCCGGTACGCCTGCCACAGCAAATCCCAGAGACTCGTCGGCCGCGCCGTTCCCCCGCGCTCGTCGCAGAGCGACTGCATGATGAGCGTGGCCTCGTAGGCGGGTCCGCGCACTTTTCCGCCCGACTTTGCCCCGTTGCCCATCACGCTCCCGCAAATATGCGTGCCGTGCCCGATAAAGTCGCTCCAGTCCCCTTCCCGACCAATCGCATACACGCGGGAGACGCGTCCTCGCATGTCTTCGTGGAGCGTTTCGAGATCGCCGCCATCGAGTCCCGAATCGGCCACCGCCACCACCTGTCCCCTGCCGGTGAGTCCCGGCTCGCCCACGCCGGACGGCCAGACGCTCTCTAAGTCCATCGCCTCCGGCAACCTGGCGCGGTCGCACATGGGCCGGCTTTCGTTGACGACGGAAAGGTCGATAAAAGCGACTTCCTTCCACCCGGCCACCTCGTCGAGCGCATCGGGGGTTAGTCTCGCGCGGACTATCTCCCCCGTATCGAACAGCACCTTGCAGCCTTCGATCCCCCGGATGCGCTCCGCTACCTCGATTCGCCGCTCCGCGTCGAATACGACGACCAAAAATTCCCGGTCGGGCGCTTTTCCGGCCGATACGCGCTTGTCGGCGGGGAGATAAGGCGTCAAGATCGTATGCGGCACCGAAGCCTCGATCGACCTCAACGCCTCCTCGTCCGCCGTCACCAGATAGGCGTTGTCGGGGAGGTAGCCGTGAATCCGGGCGCCGGCGCGTTCCAGCCGTTCGCGCCATTCGCCCTTTATCGGGCCCTCGCTCGCGACTATCCACGCGCCCGATTCGAGAGGCGGAGTCGCCGCCTCGCCGGACTCGATGGTGCGCGTCCGCAAAAAGACGCTCGCGAGCGCCAAGGCGAAAACCCAAGTCCCGCTCATGCGCCGCGCAACTGCAGAATGCGCTGATTGGACGAGCCGCGAAACTTGAGCGAGGGGTCTCTCAGCGCCATTACAAAGGGCCCGTCCACCAGCACGTCGATCACGGAGAGGATTTCGTCCGTCACTTCCGTGCGCCAACGCGACGTGGACGGCGCACGCAGTTCTTCGATGACGCAGCCGGTATAGATCCAGATCGTCTTAGTGTCCCCGAAGCGCGCCCTGAAGCGCCTTAAAAGCGTCAAAAGTCCGCGTTGGTTCGCGGGCTCCATCGGCTCGCCGCCCAGCACGGTCAGTCCCGCGATGAACGACTTGTCGCAGGCGTCCAGAATCTCGTCCTCCACCGCCGGAGTGAAGGGAGCCCCGTACGTGAAACTCTGCGCCTCCAGATTGAAGCACCCGGGACAATGGTGCGTACAGCCGGAGACGAAGAGCGAAACCCGCACTCCGTCTCCGTTGGCGATATCGCAAGTACGCAGCGAGGCGTAGTTCACGACACGTGCAGCACGCGTTCCTTGATTTCCTGCGTCCGGCCCTGGTTCCAGAACTGGCTGCCGATGTATCCGCAGGTGCGCCGCGCCACGTTCAGCTTGGACTCGTCCGTGTTGCCGCACTTGGGGCAGCGCCAGATGAGCTTGCCGGATTCGTCCTTGACGATTTCGATCTCGCCGTCGAACCCGCACTCCTGGCAGTAGTCGCTCTTGGTGTTGAGTTCGGCGTACATGATATTGTCGTAGATGAACTGCATCAGCGCCAGCACCGCCGGCAGGTTGTTCTGCATGTTCGGCACTTCCACGTAGCTGATGGCGCCGCCGGGCGAGAGCTTCTGGAAGCGGCTTTCGATCTCCAGCTTCTTGAAGGCGTCGATGGGCTCGGTCACGTGGATGTGGTAGGAATTGGTGATGTAGTTCTTGTCCGTCACGCCCTTCACCGTCCCGAAACGCGCCTGCAGGCACTTGGCGAACTTGTAGGTGGTGGACTCGAGCGGCGTGCCGTAGAGCGAGTAGTCGATGTCTTCGGCCGCTTTCCACTTTGCGGTGTACTCGTTGAGCTTCTTCATCACCTCGAGGCCGAACGCCTCGCCCTCCGGCTCGGTCAGCTTCTTGCCGGTCATGGCGAACACGCACTCCCAAAGTCCCGCGTAGCCGAGCGAGATGGTGGAATAGCCGCCATAGAGGAGCTTGTCGATCTTCTCGCCCTTCTTGAGCCGCGCCAGCGCGCCGTACTGCCACAGAATGGGCGCGGCGTCGGAAGTGGTGCCTTTGAGCCGGTCGTGACGGCACCGGAGCGCCTTGTGGCACAGCTCGCACCGCTCGCCGAAAATCTCCCAGAACTTGGCCATGTCGCCATGCGCGGAAAGCGCCACGTCCACGAGGTTGATCGTCACCACGCCTTGGTTGAAGCGCCCGTAATACTTGGGTTTGCCCGGCTGGTAGTTGCCCGCGTTGGACACGTTGTCGTAGCCGTTGCCTGAGCGGTCCGGCGTGAGGAACGAGCGGCAGCCCATGCAGGTGTAGCAGTCGCCGTTGCCCACCTCTTCGCCCTTGGAAAGCTTGTACTCCTTCATCTTCTTCTCGCTGATGTAGTCCGGCACCATGCGCTTGGCGGTGCACTTGGCGGCGAGCTCGGTGAGGTACCAGTAGGGCGTGCCCTCGCGCACGTTCATTTCTTCGAGGACGTAGATGAGCTTGGGGAAGGCCGGGGTGATGTACACGCCCTGCTCGTTCTTGACGCCCCGGATGCGCTCGTTCAGCACCTCCTCGATGACGAGCGCCAAGTCGGCGCGCTCCTGTTCGCTCCGGGCCTCGCCCAGATACATGAACACGGTCACGAACGGCGCCTGGCCGTTGGTGGTCATGAGCGTCACCACCTGGTACTGGATGGTCTGCACGCCCTTCTGCACTTCCTTGCGCACGCGCTTCTCGACGATCTTGTCGAAGGCCGCCTGGTCTATCTGGACGCCCGCGAGCGCGTTTTCCTCCTTGAGCTCGTTGGCGATGGCCTTGCGCGAGATGTCCACGAACGGCGCCAGATGCGTGAGCGAAATGGACTGGCCGCCATATTGGTTGGACGCCACCTGCGCGATGATCTGCGTCGCGATGTTGCAGGCGGTGGAGAAGCTCTTGGGCTTTTCGATCATCGTGCCGGAAATGACGGTGCCGTTCTGCAGCATGTCCTCCAGGTTCACGAGGTCGCAGTTGTGCATGTGCTGGGCGTAGTAGTCCATGTCGTGGAAGTGGATGATGCCGTCCTTGTGCGCGGCCACCACGTCCGCCGGGAGGAGTAGACGCGACGCCACGTCCTTCGACACTTCGCCCGCCATGTAGTCGCGCTGCACCGAATTGATCGTGGGGTTCTTGTTCGAGTTCTCCTGCTTCACGTCTTCGTTGTTGCACTCGATCAAAGAAAGAATCTGCTTGTCGGTGGTGTTGGCCTGGCGGAGCAGGCTCTGCTTGTAGCGATAGGTGATGTACTTCTTCGCGATCTCGTGCGCGCCCATCTCCATGATCTTGGTTTCCACCACGTCCTGGATCTCTTCCACCGTCATCGCGCGATCGCGGGCGGCGCACACTCCGGCCACCTCCTCCGCGATGAGTTTGATGCGACCTTCGCTCAGCGCGTTCTTGTAGTCCACGGCCTGCGAGGCCTTGCGGATGGCGTTCTCGATCTTCGTCACGTCGAACGGCTTTTCTTCGCCGGAGCGCTTGATGATCTTCATCGCCTTGGTTGCGGTTTCTGACATTGTTTTCTCCTTGAGGTTGTAGGATTTCTAAATTGCTACCACATATTATACACTATATTGTGGTCGTTTGTCAATAGGTAAAATGAAAAATCTTTATCTTGTGGTCCTCTCCCTCCCCAACCACAACATATTGTATCTAAGTATGGTGCCTACGCTATCAGTTAATCGTCGTCTGGAAGGCGGTGTAGCAGCTGGTATTGTCGTAGTTGAGCCGGTACTCGGGCGGGAACTGCTGGCAGAATTTGCACTTGCATCGAATTTTGGATTTCTTTGGCCAATATTATACCAAATTCCCACCCCGCCCGTCAAGCGGAAAGTGCAAACCCCCTCTCGTCCATAGGGTCTGCCCCCATGGACGATTCACTTTGCTATTTACCGGGCGGGGGTCAGAACCGGATGGTGGCGCTCATGACGTTGCGGCCCTGCTCGCGCGAGTAGGTGACCGGATTGGACATTTTGCGCACCATCAAGATTCCCAGCCCGCCGATCGGACGCTCCGACGCCGGCAACGTGATGTCGG
>JAFXXW010000017.1 GCA_017542055.1 Kiritimatiellia bacterium | reverse complement strand
TTTTCCATCTGGCCCCCATTGCGCTCGATCATTGCAACAACCCGTTTTTTGAGTCGGTCGAACTTGCCTTCGGACACGTGGAACTGCGCTTCGTGCAGCATCGAGGCGCTGACGTGGGTGACGAACCGGGTGGCCCAGTCCGTCACCTCGCCGAGAAAACCGGGGACCTAGGTGAGTGACTCTTCTAGCGGCCCCGGGTCCGCAAAGTCGAGCAGTTGCTTCTTCGGATGCGAATATTATATTATATTTCCGGACCAAAAGTCAAGGGGGGGGGAAATGAACTTTTTTTTTGCCATGAATTTGCTTTTTCCGGTTGCAATTCGCGGGAAAATATGGTATAATATCAACAGCTAATGAGAAAGAGAGAGATTACATTGCAAGATGTGAGTGCATTGATCGTCAATGGCCAGAGCGAGACCATGGAAAACAAGGTGAGCAGGCAATGAGTAAAACGTCATTCAAGACATTTTGTGTGGAATTCTATGCGAACCACACCGGCAAGACCGGTCCGGAGGTTTATGCCGAGTTTGAGCAGTCTGGATTGCTCAAGGAGTTGGATGACGATTATGAAGACCTTCATGGCATGGGCATGGAGGCTTTGATGCAGATGTTTGACGAATATCTAGGAAAGGCGGGTGTGAAATGACACTCTTCCACGGCGGCACGCACGTCATCGAACACCCCGTTGTCATCACCGGCGATCAGGGACGAGATTTCGGATTCGCGTTCTATACAACCGATATACGCGACCAGGCGGAACGGTGGGCGAGGCGCAGGGCGCGGTATCGCAGCCGAATGGCCGGACACGAAATCAAGGGCATTGTATGCGAATATGAATTCGACGCGGATGCCTGCGGCGATCTGTCCGTCAAGCGGTTCCCCGAACCAACGCTCGAATGGATCGATTTCGTCGTGTCCAACCGAAGCGACATCGCATTCCGCCACAGTTTCGATCTCGTGGTCGGCAAGATTGCCAATGACCGCGTCGGCGAAACCATTTCCTATGTGGTGCAGGGCGTGATGCGCCGCGAGGATGCGCTCGAACGATTGCGCTTCCAGCACATCAACAACCAATTCGCGTTCTGCACGGCCAATGCAATCGCGAAACTTCGCTATATCCGAAGCTACGAGGTGTCCAATGTGTGAGCACTATTTGATTCGCGCCACCATCGTCCCGGAAGTGGCAAAGCTGATTGCCCAACGTTTCGGAATATCCGAAAGCGAGGCGTTGTCCCGTTTTTACAAATCTGCAACGGCGCAGAACCTTGCCGACGAGGAGAACGGCCTTTACGGGCAATCTGCGCTTTTCATCTTCGGCCAGTATCTCGAAGAGGTGGCTATCAGAGCCGCTTAGGAACATTAGCGAAGATAAAATGAGAATCCAGGTCTTGTCTATTAGGAATATGATATAATATAGACTGTTCGGCTAGGAATAGACAATTAGGCCGGCCAAACTCCCGGCGGGAGATGAAAGCAGAGCGTGCTTCCTCACTCCGTGCAGTCCGACCACTTCCTCGCCCCTAGGGAAGGGGAGATGGCAGGATTCCGTTCGCTCGATACTGCCTACGCTAGGTGCAGCCAACCGGGGGACCTTCCCAAAATGCCGGATTCCGGATGCGGCTTGCCGGAGGTGCGCGGGCGGGGGAAGGAGCGGCGGATAAAGTTGGCGGCGGGGCGATATCCGCCATCGCGGGAACGTTTCCCGGGCGATGGGCCGGGGCGGCGGGGCGGGGAAAAGGCCAGTAAAACGGCAGGTTTTTGCGCCTGGGGCGGGGCTGGACGCCGCCCTCGGCGGAAAAAATAGGTTAATTTACCCTATTGACAGAAAAAAAAAAAAATGGTATACTATGTGGCAGATGACGGAGAAAGTCGCTCTTCGGATTCGTGTTTAGCATAGTCAGGTTCGTAGCGGTACCTCACGGGGCTAAACACGAATTCGACAGAGCGCCCGCCCCCGGAGTCTACACCGCTATGCATCGCTACAACATCGCTACAGCATCTCTATGCTATTCATGGGGTTTGCCCATTGACGATTGCGCGTCCATACCCGCGCTATCGGTGGGGCAATTGTAATCCGAGGAGGCAATCATGAACGAGGAATACCATTTCAACGTATTCTACGAAATCATGGTTATAATGAAGTATGAATTTGAAGATGTTGAGAAGAGCGCAAAGGAACACGGATACACCAGGAAGTTTTGGCATAAAACAAAAGGGTGGATTTGATCAAAACAATAAACTATTTTAAAGAGAGGAGAAAACGATGAAAAGTATTATTGAAAAGACAATCGCGGCGTTGATGCTCGTATTCGCGGCAAGCGGCGCTTGGGCGGCGACATATGTAATGTCTAACGCAGATGGCTCGGCGATGCAGTGGGATGGCGGATACACTTGGAATAGCGGGGCTATTTCATTCAATTTGTCGAATCCGTCTGGCATTGTGGCGACCGGCGACTTTCCAACCTCTGGCAAGGTGGCCTTGACCTGCATAAGCATAAGCAGCCGCAAAGACGCTGGCAATTCAATCGCGCTCGACCATGTGGTGCTTACGGCGGCAAACGGCAGGATGTACACCTCCAGCAGGGTGGAGGTCTCCAGCACGCCTTTTACGACTACCCTTGCCGCTGGCGGCACATACAATGCTGCCGGAAACTATGGAAAGGGTGGCGGACGCTATACAATCAACATTTACTTTGATTCGATTGAGGTTGATGTGACGAGCCCATTGACGATTGCTACATATACGTCTGCCACTGCTACGGGGACATTGGGAACGTCAGTTGTTCGTGCTACTTCGGGTTCCGGAAGTTGGTATGCGGCGATGCGCATCTACGGCACGAGCATTGACACGGCCACGGTCTCCACTCCGGTGTTGCTGGTTGATGCCAACGGAGATGGTAATGGCACTGCAGCCGACCCCAATACTGTCGAATGGCTTGGTCTTGCAACAGGGAATTCACAGAGCGCAACGCAGGGCGATGCTAGGCTTGCGGTCGCGATTGGGGCCGGAAACCTTTGGAGCAACGACATCACCGATTCTTTTGACGCGCAGGAGGGTACTTTCTTGGCTCCTTCAGCGACAGTGGTGACACCTGAGGCGTTTTCAGCATCGGCGCTTGACGAGGTTGTGGCGGAATTGGGCCTTGATGCGACACAGACGGATGGCCTGTCTACTGCGCTGAGCAAGGGGCTTTACAACGGACAGGCCGCCGCTAGGACACAGACGGTGACGATTTCAGGGCTGACCACCGGACAGAACTACACTCTCTATCTCGCCGCCTCCGGCTTTACTTACAACAACAACAACGCGAAGCCCACGCCCTATGTGGAGCTTACTGGATTCGCGACAGGGACAACTCCTGTAATCGCCAAGACGTCCGTATCGGCAACTGGCTGGACGGAATCGGCGAACCTCTCCGCAGCCGGCACGGCCGGAGAACTTACGCTTTTCCGCATTCGCAATCTTTACGCGAATTCATCGGGGCAGGTGACGCTCTCGCTTTCGGACGGGACGCACGGCAACGCCGGTTTCAACATGGTCGCTCTCGCAAAGACGAAAACACCTAATTACGCAGCAGTTGAAGGAGGTGTCAAGGCGCTTTCGAGCATTGCAATCGATTCGTCCAACCTTGTGTCCGGTTTCCCGATTAGTTCCGCGACAATCGGCGAAGGAACATTAATACAATCCGAGTCCGTAGTCATCGGCAATAGCGGCATGACGCTTGATTTCACCAGTGATGTCAAGACGCGCTTTACGGCATTCGTGAAGGCTTCGAATTTGCCTGTTTCCTCTGGTCGCCTTATTTCGTGGAGCAGTGGCGCAGATGCTCCGTTCGTACAGAAAACAGCCACAGGTTTTGAGCAAAAATCCTTGAATGAAAGCAACGGTAATGTAGCTTCCGACTCTTACGGCACAGGCGCGTGGACACATGATGCCGGCGAACATTGGCTTGCCGTAGTGCACAACCGGGCGGATGGGGCCGGAGACTACGAAACAGGAGGTACGTACACTTATATTGACGGCGAGCGCATATGCTCCAGCACCGGATTAAAGTGGGGTGGTTATACTTTCAAATCGATAACAATAGGCGGTGCGAAAGTCAATGATGCCGATGTTGCCAACGGAATGTCAGTCAGCAAGGTATATCTTTGCTCGGAAGCCTTGACGCAGGCTCAGATGGCAATCGTGATGGCTGCGCTGAACAAAGGCTGGACGATTGCAGAGTCAACGGGATTGGTGCTTGCGGGTACAAATGTCGAATTGCCGGACAGCACTGAAACAGTGACGGCTAAAATATGGATTAACGCCGACGGTACATATTCCTTTGTGAAGTCGGGATCGATTCCTTCGTCCGATCTACACTCTTCCGGCGGTATTGCGTTGCCTTCTGCCGTGACTGTCGATGACGAGGCTGGTTTGATTTGCGCGAACGACGGCTCGGTCATAATCCGCGATGCCGGCATTCAGATTCCGCTGGCGGAGACTCTGCCTTATCTTACGGTAATGATGAAGGTGTCAAATATCCCTTCTTCTGCGAGCAG
This sequence comes from Kiritimatiellia bacterium, assembly GCA_017542055.1. GTDB lineage: Bacteria > Verrucomicrobiota > Kiritimatiellia > RFP12 > UBA1067 > UBA1067. Next base: position 53,240 of record JAFXXW010000017.1, on the reverse strand, counting down.
GCTGCTCGGCTGGGCGATTGACTACAAGAGCGTGTCGGGCTCTCTTGAGAATTTTCTCTCGTACACCGGCACACAGTTTGAACAGCATTATTATTACAACACCGGCGTGGCGCAAACCACCTATGGAAATTCCGCGTGGACACGCGATGCGAATGAGCATTGGATAGCGACTACGTACGTTCCTAATAATAGCATGGACGGTTGCTCTCAGACCACGCGGGGAACTCGCACATATCTCGACGGCACTCAGATAATCGAAAACACAGGTTTTTATTTCACGGATGCACAAACCTCCAAGATCCTTATCGGAGGTCTTTCCCTGAATGGCGGCAATCCGGCTACGGGCATGGTTGTGAAGGACGTGATGATTCTCGCTGATGCTCTCACGAGCGCGCAGATAGCGACCGTCACGGCTGCGCTGAACAAAGGCTGGGCGCCTGTAAACGCGGCGGGGACGACACTCTCTGGCACGAATCTCGAATTGCCCGACAGCACAGCGCGTCTTACCGGAACGATCTCGATTGCATCGGACGGTTCGTATTCGGTATCTGTATCGTCGGGTACAACGACGCTTCCTTCCGGTGCCAAAGTGGCCGAGGTGGCGGCTGGCGCGACGGTCTATGTGACCACATCCACCGCGCCCGCGAATCTAGAGGAGGCGATTGCCGGAGGCTACGCGCTTTCAGCCACGCTGACGGTTCCCGAAACCGTCGATGGCACAATCGCGCTTGTCGATTCCAACGGCAATGAAGCCACTGGAGCGACCTCCACTTATGAAAACGGCGTGCGCAGTTTCACCGGCACGGCGCCGGCGAACCCCACTTACACGGGTTCTGCATGGTGGTGGGACTACGAGTTCGACGGCTCCAAAGCAAGCATCGGTTCCGATACGGAGGCGATGACGCTTGAAGGCAACGGTACGTCCTACACTGCGGCTGATGCAACAGGGAATCAGGAACTCTACTTCCAGAAAACCCCGTGGCGTGATGCTACATTCACAACGCTATCTGCAATGACGGCAGTGATGTATTGCCAGCCCGGCAACTATGCAAACACAGTTCTCGTCGGTTTCGGCTCCACGCGCGCTGACGCCGGCAGCCAGACTGCCATCGCCCTCGTCACTGGCGACAATCCAGCCAACGGTGACATGAAACTCGTCCTTGTCACCGGAGCCTCGCAGACAGTTACGCCGCTTGCAACGCTAAAGGCTGTGGACGCCACCACGAAGAAGCATCTTTATGCATTCGTCATGGACCGCATCACGGAGGACGAAACTGAAAAGACCCGCGTGAGAGTGTATCTCGACGGCAAAGTCAAAGCCATCTACAAGCATTCCGGCGTTTTGACCATCGGCAACGGTTTCCAGATCGGTTCTTTCCACGGCGGTGTGCTGAGTTCCGGCTTGACCAAATACAATACCGCCAACAATGGTGCGGCGGAGACGGCCAACAGTGGAACTCTGGACTTCCTGCGCGTTTTCAACGGGTCTTTGTCGGACTCCGCGATGGCGGCTTTGGCGGACGCCTACAAATACGAATCCGCCCATGGCGCGGCGACGCGTGACGCCGTTTCCGCCGCCGCTTCCTGGGTCGCGACGGGCGTCTGGACGCAGACCTTGCCCGAGGAAGACGACGCCGTGCAGGACGCGCCGAACGCCGATACGAACGTCACGCTCTCGAAGGGCGGTTCTTCCGATGTGGCGGTGGAGCTGAAACTCGCGAGCGACTCCAACTATGAATCTCTGACGCTGACCAAGGAGGCGGGCGCGTCGGGGACGCTCAAACTGGTTTCCGGATACGCCAACCAGACGAGCGGCAAACTCGTCGCGGCGGAAACCTCGATACTCGTCGATACCGTCATTCCTGCGGGCAGGGCGAACTTGGGCATTACAAGCATTGGCGACGGCGTGACGCTGACCGTGGATCCTTACTCTCCCGTGGGCAACTACGCGATTCTTTCGGAACTCGAGCAGCTCGGGCCAGGCGGCGTATTCGAGGACATCGTAATCTCCATGGCGATCCTTGGCGAGGGCGCGTCCGTGGTTCTCGATTCCACTGGCGTGTCGGATCTTGCGCAATACGGCTTCACTGCAACGCTGACGCACAACAAAAGCAACCAAAGCTACACGTTCCGCGTGGCGCGTTCCGCAGCGGTTGACGTGGACATTGTCATAAACGACGTCGGCACAACCTGGAGTGACAACGGATTCGCCATGCCAGCGCAGACCGAGATGCCCTCCACATACACCGGCACCGTTACCATATACAATAGAACCGACAATCCCGCGACAGTCGACGCATCTTTCGCCGGCGGCAACTTGACTGTGGCCGCATCGCTGACGGAACTTGGCAATACATACCCCACAAGCCCTGTCGTCCTTACTGGAACGATAAGCACCTCTGGCGCGGTTACGCTAAACGGCTCGACCGAAATTTCTGGATCGGGCACCTTCCCGGGAACGTTTGCTGTCAATGCCGACGCATCGGTCACTGGCGCGGCTACGCTTTCGGGAATAGTCACAATTGCCTCCGCCAAGACGTTAACTATCAATGCAGGTGAAAACGCGGTTTCTGCGTCCGGTACGATTGGCGGGTCAGGAACGCTGAATATTGCCAGCGGCTCCACGCTTTCACTTTCGGGTGATGGTGCCGTTTCTGCTACGCTGGCCGGATCGGGTAGGTTGCTACTAGCAAGTACACTTTCCTCTGCGCTCAACTTTGGCGATTGGACCGGTACGGTAGAATTGCCGATTGTCGATTCGACCCCTCAATATGGATTCAGGCTCGATTATTATGGTATTACCGGTTCTTCCGTAGAGATCAACAATGGATTCAATGCTTGGCTCAATACTAGCGAAGCGAATGCGCGACAGGTAAAGCCTACCTTGATTATCAACAGCGCTTTCACGGTTAATGGCACTAGCGCGTTTTGGTACAACTTTTCAAAGATAACTGGGTCTGCAAGTGGCGTGCTTACGATTAGCCAAACTGATGCTCCGTCTGGATTTGATATACTCGAGATGGAGGATTATAAGGGATCTATCGTCAATAACGACAATGACAGCACTCCGGTGACTTTGTACATTGGGAAGATCAACCTTGATTCGGCACCGGTTGGCGGGCAAAAGCTAGTGTCTACAACAACGCCTGGCACCGTTGAAATCAAAAACGATGATGGATTCGGTGTCTACGTCGATGACGCAAAACAGGCAGTGACATTTACCAATAAAGATGATGGCATCTATGTTGGGTCGGCTGCGGCTACAACCGGAGAAGGTGCTGAGGCGGTGACTATGGTTACGACTGATTCGTCCACCACTTCGGTGAGCGTGGCGTTGGACAATGATTACTCCGGCAAGATTGCGCTTCCGGGCAATGTTACCTCGTTGACCGTGACTGGTGGGGTTGCTATCAATGCCAATCAGTTGCAGTTGGTGACTACGCAAGGTACTTACGATGGAATCCTTTCTCTGTTTGGTACTACGGTAGCATTGGATGGCACCAAATCGGTCACATTCAATGAAGGCACGGAGAACAAAGAGACGGTATCGGTGACGCCTGCGGTGGCGGCTAGTGAGCCGATGACGATGGCAGGTGTTACTACTGCGCCGGCGTTCAACATCAAGACGATCCCTGGCCTCTATTATGCGGTCAAGTCCGGCACTTCGCTGAACGACCTTTCCGCTGTTTCTGCTTCGCAGGAGGCGACTACCACCACTACCGAGATTGCAGGTACGGAACTAGGCAATGCGGAAACGGTTCGTTACTATCAGATCTCAGTCGGACGTACCGCCGACGAAGCGCAGCAGTAAACTTAGTGGTGTTGGCTAAATAGCCAACCTGCAAGGTGTCGGCCCAGCCCCGGCACCTTGCGTCTATCTTCGATTTCGGCCGGCTGCAACGCCACCGGAGCCCGGATGTAACCTCATATTGTTCTCCGGGCGGCGCAAGGGTGGTATCGGGTTCTCCGCCCTTGCGCCTTATTTTTCCCCCGCCCGACTGAAAGGGTAAAAAGGGGGGCGTGGGGTCACGACCCCATGGACGCAGGACTTTACCGCGCCAAGTTGGGGACTTTGCGCGGGATTGCGAGGGACTTTACGCATCGGTTTGAGGGACTTTGCTGCTCGTTTCTAGGGACTTTACGCATCGTTTTGAGGGACTTTGCTCATGGCTCCGAGGGACTTTACGGCGTGTGTCCAGGGACTTTTGGGCATTCACCCAGTTGTTCTTTGGTCATGGTTTTCTCCGGTTGGGGGGTTCTCGTTTTAGGGGTCTCCGGTATATAATACAAGATAACTTTTGAAAGTGTCCCGCGAAATTTCTGCCCGAATCGCGTTTGACCCGCATAAACATTGGGCGAAACGCACCAAAAAATTTTTGAAAAAATTTCTCTCGCGGGGTTTTGGCCGCCCCGTCGCCGGCAAGCGATGCCGTTCCTTACGCGCGCGTGCGTATGCGCGTCACGCCCGTGCGCGTTTGGTTTTATTATTAATATATTAATACCCGTTTCCGTTTTCTTGAGTATACTAGCAATAAGAACTTGAATATTATACCAAAAAACGGAGACGGGATTTAAGATTTGTCCTACTTTCCGGTTGCAATTTGTGAATCTCATCGCCGAGATATCCGCCGCGCGTCCATGGGGTCCGACCCCATGGACGATTTAAAACCCAGCCTAGGTTTGGGTAAAGTGTCCATATAGACTTTTTGGAGTTTATATATAGACTTTGGAAAGTTTATATATAGGTTTTAGGGAAGTTTATATATAGACTTTTGAAAGTGTATGGGCAGCTTCGGTTTTTGTCTAGCGCAGGTTCCCCTTGCTTGTGCGGCGAGTGGACCCCCACCCGCCGCTTGGGTTTTGGGCGCTCTGAAGAGCGCCACTTCGAGGGGATGAAACCTCCATTTTAAAGAGCGCCACTTCGAAGGGGTGGGGATTGCGCTCTAAAGAGCGCCACTTCGAAGGGATGAAACCTCCATTTAAAGAGCGCCACTACGAGGCGCTGTTGAAAGCGCCGGCCATCTACCAGATCCAGTGCTCGCGGGCACTATAGGGGATGGCACGCCCAGAGACGGGCGCGCGTCAGAACCGGGGACGGGCGGGGGTGGAAAATGTGGAAATGTGAAAATGTTGCCAATACCAATACCAATGGCCAATGGGAAGAGGACTGGGGAGGGACAGGAGCGCCCTGGGAAGAGGGCTGGGGAGGGACAGGAGTTTAAGGGTGGGGAAAGTGGGATTTTTGCAGATTCCCCTTGATTTTCTGGGCGGAATATGATATAATATAACTTCTATCGAAAATTATGGAGTATTGTCGAGATGTTCAAACCGGTATCTAACAAGGTAGCCTTTCCGAAGATGGAAGAGGCCGTGCTGGCGTTCTGGGAAAAGGACGGCACGTTCGGGAAGTCGCTCAAGAAGAACGAAGGCAAGGAGCGCTACAAGTTTTACGACGGTCCGCCCTTTGCGACGGGCCTGCCGCACTACGGCCATTTGCTGGCCGGCACCATCAAGGATATCGTGCCGCGCTACCAGACGATGCGCGGCAAGTACGTGGAGCGGCGCTTCGGCTGGGATACGCATGGACTGCCCATCGAGGCGCTGGCGCAGGAGGCGCTGGGGGTGAGCGGCGCGCCGGAGATCAAGGCGCTCGGGGTGGACAAATTCAACGAGCAGTGCCGGTCGATGGTGCTCAAGTACGTGGGCGAATGGAAGAAGACGGTCACCCGCATGGGCCGCTGGGTGGATTTCGACCACGACTACAAGACGATGAACCCCGATTTCATGGAGACCATCTGGTGGGTGTTCAAGGAACTCTGGAAGCAGGGCCGGGTGTACAAGAGCCATCGCATCATGCCGTACAGCTGGAAGCTGTCGACGCCGCTGTCCAATTTCGAGGCCGGCAGCAACTACAAGGACGTGCAGGATCCGACGGTCACGGTGCGGGTAAGGACCATCAACCGTCTGGGGGCGCTTCCGGGCGAACATAACGTGTATCTCCTCATCTGGACCACCACCCCCTGGACGCTCCCCGAAAACCTCATGATCTGCGCGGGCGCCGGCATCGATTACGTGGCGGTGCGCGACTTGACCGACGAGGCGCGGCCCGTCTACGTGATGGCCAAGGCGCGGCTCGCCACCATCTTCAAGAAGCCCGAACAGTACGAGCCGGTGGCGGAATTCAAGGGGTCGGACCTGAAGGGCTGGAGCTACGAGCCGATGTTCCAGTATTTCGCCGGATTTGCGGCCGAAGGCGCGTTTCACGTGCTTAACGACGACTACGTGACGACCGACGACGGTACGGGTCTCGTGCATATCGCCCCGGCCTACGGCGAGGACGACTTCCGCGTGTGCAAGGCGGCCGGCATGACGGCCATCGCCGATCCGCTGGACTCCGCTTGCGCGTTCACGGACGCGGTGCCGGAATACGCGGGTCGCTTCTGCAAGGATTGCGACAAGGACATCATCAAGCGGCTCAAGGCCGAGGGGAAACTGGTCCATCAGGCCACCATCACGCACAGCTACCCCTACTGCGACCGCACCGACACGCCGCTCATCTATCGCGCCATCGACGCGTGGTACGTCAGGGTGGAGGATCTGCACGAGCGCTTCGCCAAGAACAACGCCAAGGTGCACTGGACGCCGGACTACGTGGGCGAAAAGCGCTTCGGCAACTGGCTCACCGAGGCGCGCGACTGGAACATCAGCCGCAACCGTTTCTGGGGGAGCTGCATTCCGGTGTGGGTGAACGACGACGACCCGGACGACATGATTTGCGTAGGGAGCGTCAAGGAACTGGAGGAGCTTTCGGGCGAGAAGGTGACCGACCTCCACAAGCATTTCGTGGACAAGGTGGTCATCCGCAAGGACGGCAAGACGTATCACCGCACCCCCGAAGTGCTGGACTGCTGGTTCGAGAGCGGCTCCATGCCGTACGCCCAGCAGCACTACATGGGCGGCCAGGCGGACGTCAGCGACTTCTTCCCGGCCGACTTCATCGCCGAGGGTCTCGACCAGACGCGCGGTTGGTTCTACACGCTCCTCGTGCTGGGCACGTGCCTCTTCGACCAGAGCCCCTACAAGAACGTGATCGTGAACGGCCTGGTGCTCGCCGAAGACGGCAAGAAGATGAGCAAGCGCCTCAAGAACTATCCCGACCCCACGCTGATGCTCGACACCTATGGGGCGGACGCCATCCGGCTCTACATGATCTATTCGCCCGTGGTCAAGGCGGAGAACCTCAAGTTTTCGGAGAACGGCGTGAAGCAGCTGATGCGAGACCTCCTGATCCCCTGGTGGAACGCGTATTCGTTCTTCGTCACCTACGCCAACGTGGACGGTTTCCACGAAAAGGAAGTGGCCGTGCCGGATTCCGCCAACGTGCTGGACCGGTGGATCGTCTCCTCGATGGAAACGCTGATCGCCGACGTCACCAAGGCGATGGACGTGTACGATCTGCAGAAGTCGGTGCGGCCGTTCGTGAAGTTCGTGGAGGACCTCACCAACTGGTACATCCGGCGCAGCCGCCGGCGCTTCTGGAAGTCCACCAACGACGGCGACAAGCTGAGCGCCTACCGGACGCTGCGCTACGTGCTGGTGCAGCTTGCCAAGGTGGCAGCTCCCTTCACGCCGTTCATCGCGGAGGAGATCTACCGCAACCTGCGCGGCGAGAGCGACCCCGAAAGCGTGCATCTGTGCGATTTTCCGGCCGCCAACGATTCCGCGCGCGATCTGCCGCTCGAACAGGCGATGGCGGAAGTGCAGACGGTGGTGGAACTGGGTCGCCGGCTCCGGGCCGACAACGACCTCAAGGTGCGCCAGCCGCTGTCTTCGCTGAAGCTGGCGGGAGGCGACATCCGGGGTCTCGAGGAGCTCGTCATGGACGAACTCAACGTCAAGCGGGTGGAGACGATCGAGGACGAAACCGAACTTTGCGACGTGAGCTACAAGGCCAACTTCAAGACGTTGGGCCGCAAGTGCGGCGCCAAGATGAAGGCGGTGGCCGCCGCCATCGCCGGGGCCAAGACGCTGCCGGCGGAGGCGGAAGGCGTCAAGCTGGAGGCCGAAGACGTGCTGGTTACGCGCAGCCCCAAGACGGGTCTGGTGGTGGCCAACGACGGAGCGGTGGTGGTGGCGCTCGACACGCAGCTCAACCCCGCGCTGGTGGCCGAAGGCAACGCGCGCGAATTCGTGAGCCACGTGCAGTCGATGCGCAAGGAGGCGGATTTCGAGGTGACGCAGCGCATCGCCGTCAAGGTGGCGTGCGACGCCGAAATGGCCGCCGCGCTCGAAGCGCACCTCGATTACGTCAAAAACGAGATTCTCGCCACGAGCGTGGAGATATCGACCGAAGCCGTCGCGGAAGGCGGCGTCGCGCTCAACGGGCACCAAGTCAAACTGGAGGTTACAACCAATGCGTAAATTGCCGTTCGACAAGGCCAAACTGGAGGCGATAGCCGCAATCTGGCCCACGCCGTTCCACATCTACGACGAAAAGGCCATTCGCGAAAACGCCAAGCGACTCAAAAAGGCGTTCGCCTGGAACAAGGGCTTCAAGGAGTACTTCGCGGTCAAGGCGTGCCCCAATCCGTATCTCATGAAGATCCTGAAGGAGTACGACTTCGGCGGGGATTGCTCGTCGATGGCGGAGCTGGTGCTGTCCGAGAAGGTGGGCAACACGGGCGAGGACATCATGTTCACGTCCAACGACACGCCGGCGGAGGAGTTTTTGAAGGCGTACGAGCTCAAGGCCATCATCAACCTGGACGACATCACGCATTGGCCGTTCCTCAACCGGGTGCTGGACGAGGCGGGTGTGCCGGGCGGCGAGGCGCGCTGGGAGGGTCGCATCATGTGCTGCCGGTACAATCCCGGTCCCCTTAAAGGCGGCAACGCCATCATCGGCAAGCCCGAGGAGGCCAAGTACGGCTTTACGCGCGACCAGCTCCTCAGCTGCTACCGGCAGATGAAGGAAGCGGGCGTCAAGCGTTTCGGTCTGCACACGATGGTGGCCAGCAACGAGCTGGATCCGGAGTATATCATCGACACCGCCAAACTGCTCTTTACGCTCGCGGGCGAAATCAAGGAGACCGCGGGGGTGGAGGTGGAACTCGTCAACATCGGGGGCGGCATCGGGATCCCCTACAAGCCGGACCAGAAGGCGATGGACCTCGAGTACGTGGGCGATGGCATCGAGCGGGCGTACAAGGAACTGGTGACCGGCAAGGGGATGGGCAGGATCCGGCTCTGCATGGAGTGCGGACGGTGCATCACCGGTCCCTATGGCTATCTCGTGGCGCGCGTGCGTCACATCAAGAACACGTATCGCCTGTATGCCGGACTCGACGCCTGCATGAGCAACCTGATGCGTCCGGCATTGTACGGCGCCTACCACGAAATCGTGGTGCCCGGCAAGGAGGACGCGGGCGAAACGAGCGTCTACGACGTCACCGGGTCGCTGTGCGAGAACAACGACAAGTTCGCCATCCAGCGGGTGCTGCCGGTGATGGAGCCGGGCGACCTGGTGGTGATTTGCGATGCGGGCGCGCACGGGCATGCGATGGGCTTCCAGTACAACGGCAAGCTCCGCAGCGCCGAACTTTTGCTGCAGACGGACGGCGTGACGCGGGAGATCCGTCGCGCCGAAACGTTGGACGACTACTTCGCCACGCTGAATTTCGATGGCCTCTGAGCTGCTAGCCCCGGCGGGAGATTTCGACACCGCGCTGACCGCGTTCGCGGCCGGAGCGGATGCGGTCTATCTGGGGCTGGACAGTTTTTCGGCGAGGGCTTTCGCCCCCAACTTTTCGCTCCCGGCGCTGGCGGACCTCTTGCGGGTGGCGCGGGCGAAGGGCAAGAAGGTTTACGTGACCATGAACACGCTCCTCGACGAAAGCCAGCTGGAGGAGGCGGAGCGGTGTTTGCGGGAACTGGACCGGTTGGGGCCGGACGGCATCATCATCCAGGATCTGGGGTTGGCCTCGATGTGCCGGGAGAAGTTTCCGCGCCTCGAAATGCATGCGAGCACGCAACTCGTGGCGCACAATCTGGAAGGCGTGCTGGCGCTCAAGGAATTCGGGTTCAAGCGGGTGGTGCTGGCGCGGGAACTGTCGTTCCGCGAGATCGAGTCCATCCAAAAGCGCGCGGGGGTGGAGCTGGAGGTGTTCATTCACGGGGCGCTGTGCTATTCGCTGAGCGGACTGTGTCTCTTTTCGGCGATGGAAAAGGGCAGGAGCGGCAATCGCGGCAAGTGCGCGTACTGCTGCCGGCTGGGGTACGAAAAGCCGGATGGCGGCAAGACGCTCGCGTTCAGCATGAAGGATCTGCGGCTGGGCGAGGACGTGAAGAAGCTGGAGGAAATCGGCATCGCGAGCCTCAAGATCGAAGGTCGGATGAAGAGTCCCCTCTACGTGGCGAGCGCGGTGGCGTACTATCGCGGCAAGCTCAAGGCGGCAGACCTGGAGACGGTGTTTTCGCGCCGGACGACGAAGCTTTATTTCGACGGCCAACCGGCGGAACGGGTGATCGATCCGGACAGTCTCGGCCATCTCGGCACGCCCATCGGCACCGTCAAGCGCGTCACCAAAGACCGCGAGGGTCGCCGCTGGCTGCGTTTCCATACGCTGCGGGCGCTGGAGGCGCATGACGGATTGCAGTTCGCCCGGCCCGGCAAGCCGGCGGGGATGGGGATTTCCGAGCTGCGCAAGGCGATTTCGCGCGTCAACGTATTCGAAGTGGGCGCGGGCGAGGATGTGGAGGTGCGGCTGCCGGACGAGCTGGAGGTGGAGCCGGGCGAGACGGTCTATTGCTCCATGTCGAACCGGGTGAAGAACATGTTCCCGGTGCCGGGTTTCCGCAAAAGCGACTATCCCGGCATCATCCCCATCGAGGTGGAGGTGGATATCGCGCCGGACGGGGTGGGAGTGAAGTGCGGCGAGGTGGCCTTCAAGGAGTCGGTGGAGCTGGACGCGGCCAAGAATCCGGACAAGACGTTCGAGGCGGTGAAGAAGGCGTTCGGCAAGTTGGGCGACACGGACTACCGGTTGGAGAAGCTGACGGTCAACGATCCGGACAGGCGTTTCGTGCCGGCGAGTCTGCTCAACGATCTCAGGCGTGAACTGGTGGGGAGGCTAGCATGAAGACGGCCAAGTTGAGACTCGGGCAGACGTTGCCGCCAGGCGAGTGGGACGAGACAATCTACGCCGTCAACGCCTGGACCAAGGACGATCCGCCCCGGGGCGCGCGCATCGCTTTGCCGGTCTATACCAAGGAAGAGGATTTCAACAAGCTAAGGGTGCTGGTCAAGCGGCTGTTGCGCCAGGGCTTCGACAAGTTCGAGGCGGCGGATCTGGCGGGGCTGAGGATGCTGAAGAGTCTGGGGGTGGAGGACGTCACGGCCGATTGGACGCTTTACGCGTTCAATTCGCGGGCGCTCAAGGCGCTCTCCGGCATGGGCGTCCGGCGTTTCGTGGCGAGCCCCGAAAACACGCCGGAGAATCTGGCCTTTTTGCGGGAGAGCGGCTACGCGGTGGAGACGCTGGCGCAGCAGTCCACGCCGCTGTTCATCTCGCTCACGCGACCGGAGGAGCAGACGGAGCTCGCGGTGTTCGAGCGGGACGGACTTTACGTCACCACCAAGCGCGTGCCTCGTACCTGGGAGGGCGGCACGCGGTACGATTTTTCCTGGGATCCGCCGACGGAGGACGCGAAATGATCCATCGCCTGCTGGTCAAATACGCCAAGTTGCTCTGGCTCGTACCCGCCTTGCTGCTGTGGGGCAGTTTCCCGCCGCTCGCGGAAAAGGCGGACGTGCTTTTCGCGTTGGCGCCGTTGATGTGGTTGAGCCGCAATCCCGGAGGATACGGCGAGCGGAAGACGGTATTCATTTGGTGGGCCAACGGTTTCGCGTATTGGCTGGCCACGCTGAGCTGGATGCCGGCCATCGTCAAGAACGGGGGTCCGTGGCCGCTCGTGGCGCTGGGTCTGGTGGCGCTGGCCGCCTATTGTTCGCTCTATTTCGCGGCGTACGGCTTTTTGAGCGTGAGGATCTGGCGTTGGGTGAAGGCGCGGTCTTATTGGTGGCGGCTGGCGGCCATTCTGGTGGCGGAGCCGGTGCTGTGGGCGGGACTCGAAATCGTCCGGTCGCGATTGGGAGGCGGCTTTGCCTGGAACCAGCTGGGCACGGTGGCGGTCAATGCGGGATTCGGCGAGCCGGCCGCGCTGGGAGGGGTGTATCTCCTCAGCATGATGGTCGTCATGGTCAACGGCAGCATCGCCGGCATCGCCGAGCGCGTCTTCCGCAAGGGCGGCACGGCGCTGGAAACGATAATTCCCCTGGCGCTCATCTACGGCACGTTTCTGGCGGCGGAGAGTTCCATCCGGATGCCGGCCGGGGAGACGCTCAAAGTGGCTTTGGTGCAGCGCAATTTTCCGTGCGTTTTCGCGTCCGGCGAGGCGGAAGATCCCGAAGAAGCGTACGCCAAACTGTTGCAGAACGTGACGTATCTGCAGCCGGAGCTGGTGGTGCTGCCGGAAAGCGCGATGGCGGAGATCGGTCGGGTGGACCGCATGAACGCGGAGGTTTTCGCCGCGTCGATCCGCGAAAAGACGGGCGCGCGCATGGTGGTGGCGGGCGGCAACCGGTTGGAGACGCCGGCCGGCGAGACGGCCAAGGCCTACAATTCGGCGGCGCTCTATCGCGAAGAGGGCGTGGAGATCTACGACAAGGTGCATCTGGTGCCGTTTGGCGAATTCATTCCCGGCGACAAGCTGATCCCCTGGCTGCAGCGGTGGGCGCCGGTGGGCAGTTGCACGCCGGGCGAGTTGAAGCTGTTGGGGGATTTCGGGGTGGCCATCTGCTACGAAGACACCGATTCCGCCCAGATGCGCCGGTTGGCCAAAATGGGGGCGAAGGCGCTCCTGTTCATCACCAACGACAGCTGGTTCGGTCGCTCGCAGGAGTCGGTCCAGCATGCCTGGCAGTCGGTTGCGCGGTCGATAGAGACGGGACTTGCCGTAGTGCGCGTGGGCAACTCGGGAGTATCGGGAACGATCACCCCCGACGGCAAGGCGGTCTGGCTGGAGGACAGTCGCGGGCGGCCCTTGGTGGACCGGCCGGGAACGATGTTCGACCGTATTGTATTGGCCGAAAACGGGGTCGAGGGGGGTGGAACCTGGTACGTGCGACTGGGCGACGCGCCAATTTTTATTGTTTTTTTGCTTCTCATAGCGGCGGTAATTATGGTAAAATATAAGGAACATATCGAAGATATCAAGCTAAGGAGTCAACATGGAATCGACTGACGAATGCCCTTGCAAGTCCGGCAAGACGTTTGGCGAATGCTGCGGCCCGGTGATTTCGGGCGAACGCAAGGCGTCCACCGCCGAAGCGCTGATGCGCGCGCGGTACTCCAGTTACGTGACGGGCGATATCGAATTTTTGAAGACGAGCGCCACGAAAGAGGTGCAGGAGGAGTTCGACGAGGCGTCGTCGCGCGCGTGGAGCAAGGCGGCCGATTGGCATGGTCTCGAGATCATCCGTACCGAGGCGGGACAAGCCGGCGACGAGGAGGGCGTGGTGGAGTTTCGCGCGCTCTACACCGCCAACGGAGAATTTTGCAACCACCACGAGGTTTCCCGGTTCGTCCGCGAGCGGGGCGACTGGAAGTTCGCCGACGGGGAACTGGTGGGCGAAAAACCGGTGGTGCGCGAATCGCCCAAGGTGGGTCGCAACGATCCCTGCCCGTGCGGCAGCGGCAAAAAGTACAAGAAGTGCTGCGGCAAGGATAAATGAGCCGGGACCGCAACTACGATCGTTGGTACGCCGCCAGGCACGTGCGCATCCTGGTGAGTCCCCGGCATCGGCTGGAGACTTTCGGGGATACGCTGTTCAACTATCATATGATCAGCGAATTGCAGGACCATCCCGGCAAGATCCGCATCCGGGCGGGACGGCTTTTGGCGCACAAGCCCACGGTAATCGTGCCCCGGATGGGAGCGATCGAAACCGAGGGACTGAGCCCCGAGGCGCAGGCGTACATCGAAAGCCTCAAGGATTTCCAGGAGTGCTTCCGCATTCTGCGCTACGGCTACCATTTCAAGCGCGACAACTTCAGCGAACAGATCGTGACCGACGACATCGAGACGGTGGCCGAGCGGGTGAAGTCGGCGGTGGAGGCCAAACAGGATCCGTTCGCCGCGGTGGTGCAGGGCGAGGACGATCCGTGGGACATCGCCATCGTCGAGCTGTGGCGCCATGAAGTGATGCGCAGCGTAAACAACAACATCAAGGAGCTGGGAGACAAGTTATGGAGCGACGGACAAAAGTAATCGCGATCGCCAACCAGAAAGGCGGCGTGGGCAAGACTTCGACGGTGGTCAATCTGGCCGCCTCGCTGAGCGCCCGCCATCGCGCAGTGCTGGTGGTGGACCTGGATCCGCAGGCGCACGCCACGCTGGGGTTGGGTCTCGAGAAGCAGCCGGGGGTTTCGCTCTATCCCGTGCTGCTGGGCGAAAAGCCGATCGAAGACGTGATCCAGCCCACCAAGTGGACCAATCTCAACGTGATTCCGTCGGAAGTGGACCTGGCGGGGGCGGAACTGGAATTCGGCATCCGCGAAGACCGGCTCGTGATGGTGGCCGCCGCGCTCCGTCCCGTCAAGGAGTCGGGCGCGTTCGACTACATCATCATCGACTGTCCGCCTTCGCTGGGCATCGTGATGACGAGCTCGCTGGTGGCCAGCGATTCCGTGCTCATCCCCATCCAGGCGGAATTCCTGGCGATGGACGGTCTCGCGCTCATCACCGGGTCCATCGAGCGCATCCGCCGGTCGGTGAATCCTGCGCTGGAGCTCAACGGCATCGTTTTCACCATGGTCAACATGCAGGCCAAGCTGACGCAGGACGTGGTGACGGAAGTGCGCAACCATTTTGGCGACAAGGTTTACGAAACGATGATTCCGCGCAACGTCCGGGTGTCCGAAGCGCCGTCGATGGGAATTCCGGTGGTGTTTCTGGATCCGCATTCCAAGGGCGCCGAGGCCTACAAGGCGTTCGGTTGGGAGTTCATGGCCAAGAATCCCACCCGTTTCGACAGCCCCGCGCCGGTCGCGCCGGAGACGCCGGCCGTTCCGGAAACGCCCGCCGTTCCGGCGGAATGAGCGATGGAGATTTTCGGCTATAGATTCGCGAACGAGGCGCTGCTGGAGCAGGCGCTCACCACCGCGTCCTACCGGATGCGCGACCCCAAGGCGGCGGACAACCAGCGGCTGGAATTTCTGGGCGACGCCGTGCTCCAGATGCTGGCCACCGAGTACGTGTTCGCCCGGCATCCCCACGAGCACGAGGGCAAGCTGACGGCCCGGCGCAAGCACATGGTCAGCACCCAAGCGCTGGTCAAGGCGGCAGGCTCCACCGATCTCGTGAGCCGGCTGAGGATGTCGCCGGAGGATTCGCAGCAGCTCAAGAGCGGCAAGGTGTTGGCGGACGCGGTGGAGGCGGTGCTGGGCGCGGTGTGGCTGGACGGCGGTTCGGAAGCGGCGCGCAAGGTTTTCGCCTATCTGCAGCTGGTGGAGGACGCCTCGCCCTCGGAGTGGGCGGACAACAGCAAGGGCGAACTGCAGGTGCACACCCAGGCCATGAAGCCGCCGCGCCAACCCAAGTACGAGCTGGTGAAGACGGAAGGCAAGTCGCACGATCCGCTGTTCACCGTCAAGGTGACGGTGGAGGGCGTGGGCGAGGCCACGGGGCAGGGTCGCACCAAGAAAGAGGCGGAATCGGAAGCCGCCCGGAAACTTTTGAACGAGATAAACTCCCTCGCGGAAAGAAAAGGAAAGGTACGATGAAAGTGACGAACGGACAACTAGCCAAAACCGCAGACGCCATTCGCTGCCTTTGCGCCGACATGGTGGACAAGGCCAATTCCGGCCATCCGGGCGCGGCGCTCGGCATGGCGGATCTCGCCACCGCCCTGTGGCTCAAGCATCTCAATTTCGACGCCAAGGATCCGGCTTGGGAGGGTCGCGACCGGCTGGTGTTCTCGGGCGGCCACGCCTCGAGCCTATTGTACGCGCTCTTCCATCTGTCCGGCACGGGCGGGCTCACGATGGACGAGCTCAAGAATTTCCGCCAGTTCGGCGGACGTTGCGCCGGCCATCCCGAGCGCGGGGTCATGCCCGGCGTGGAAGTGACCACCGGACCTTTGGGCCAGGGCGTGGCGATGGGCGTGGGGTTGGCGCTGGCCGCCAAGAAGCGCGCCACCGGCAACAAGACGTTCGTCTTCTGCGGCGACGGCGACATGCAGGAAGGCATCAGCCACGAGGCTTGCAGCTGGGCCGGCACGATGAAGCTGGACGACCTCGTCCTCATCTACGATTCCAACGGCATCACCATCGAGGGGTCCACCGGCTTTTCGATGGCGGACGACACCAAGAAGCGTTTCGAAAGCTACGGCTGGAAGGTGCTCGTCTGCAACGGCCACGATTTCGACGAGATCGACAAGGCGTACCGGCGCGCGCTGAAGGTGAAGGGCCAGCCGGTGCTCGTCATCGCCAACACCACGATCGGCAAGGGCGCGCCCAAGAAGGGCGGCACGGCCGATTGCCACGGCGCGCCGCTGGGGGCGGACGAAACCCGCGCGCTCAAGACGGGTCTCGGCTTCGATCCCGACCGGAGCTTCGAGGTTCCGGAAGAGGTGTACGAGCTCTTCCGCGCCCGCGCGGCGCATTGCCGCCGTCTGGCCAACAAGTGGCGCAAGGCCCGCGCCGGACGGTCGGCGGAAACCTGGACGGCGGAAAAGCTGCTGGCGGCGCTGCCCAAGTACGAGCCGGGAACCAGCGTGGCCACGCGCAACGCCAACGGCGAAGTTTTGACCGCGCTGGCGCCGATAGTGCCGGAACTGATCGGCGGCTCGGCGGACCTGGGCCCTTCCAACAAGTCGATCATGAAGGGGGTGGACTTCATCCTGCCCGGCAGCTTCGAGGGTCGCAACATGCACTACGGCATCCGCGAGCTCGCCATGACGGCCATCGCCAACGGCATCACCGCGTTCGGCGGCATGCGCGGCTACGGCGCCACGTTCTTCGTCTTCAGCGACTATTGCCGTCCCGCGATTCGTCTGGCGGCCATCATGGAGCTGCCGTCCATCTTCATCTTCTCGCACGACAGCTTCTACGTGGGCGAGGACGGTCCCACCCACGAGCCGATCGAACATCTGGCGGCGATGCGCACGATGATGGGGGTTACCACCTTCCGTCCCTGCGACGCCAACGAAACGGCCTACGCCTGGGCGGAGATGTTGCTGAACGGCAAGGGTCCGAGCTGCCTGCTCACCACGCGCCAGAACGTGCCCGTCCTCCCCGGCACCAGCTACGAGGGCGTGAAGCGCGGCGCGTACGTCATTTACGAAGGCGGCTATCGCAACGAAGTGGTGGCCCAGGAGGGCACGCGCGAGCGCACGGTGCTGTTCATCGCCACCGGATCGGAAGTGGCCCTCGCCATCGAGGCGGCCAAGCTGCTGGAGAAAGACGGCAAGCTGGTGCGCGTGGTGTCCATGCCGTCGCAGGAGCGTTTCCTCCGCCAGGACATGTACTATCGCGACAGCGTCATTCCGCCGGAAATGAAAAAGCGGGTCATCGTGGAGGCCGGCAGCCGCTTCGGCTGG
Source organism: Kiritimatiellia bacterium (assembly GCA_017542055.1). Lineage (GTDB taxonomy): Bacteria > Verrucomicrobiota > Kiritimatiellia > RFP12 > UBA1067 > UBA1067. The sequence goes on along the minus strand of JAFXXW010000017.1, from coordinate 35,581 downwards.
GATCGCTTCCGCCTGGACTTCGCCACCACCCGTTTCGTGACGATCGACCATTACGGCGCTTCCGCCCCCTACAAGGTGCTGGCCAAGGAATTCGGCTTCACCCCCGAAAATGTCTACCGTATCGCCAAGGAGATAGCATAATGGACGTTTTGGACGAACTCATCGCCATCAGCCCCATCGACGGCCGCTATGCCGGCAAGTGCGCCGAGCTGAAGGAAATCTTTTCCGAATACGGCCTCGTCAAGCGTCGCGTGCTGGTGGAGTGCGCCTGGCTGGAGGCGTTGTGCGACGCGCGCGACATCAAGGAGTGCAAGTCGCTTTCCGCCAAGGAGCGCGCGTTGCTCAGGTCCATCGCGTCGGAGTTTTCGGTGGACGACGCCGCCCGGGTCAAGGAGATCGAGCGAACCACCAACCACGACGTCAAGGCCGTGGAATACTTCCTCAAGGAGAAGGTGGCCGGGACCGCGCTCGAGAGTCGTTCCGAGTTCATCCATTTCGCCTGCACGTCGGAAGACATCAACAACATGTCGCACGCGTTGATGTTGCGCGACGGCAAGGCGGTTTTGCGGGGACTCATGGACGAAACCGAGGGGAAGCTGGCGGAAATGGCCAAGGCGTGGGCCAAGGTGCCCATGCTGGCGCATACGCACGGCCAGCCCGCCTCGCCCACCACGGTAGGCAAGGAGCTGGCGGTGGTGGCCGCGCGGCTCAAGCGCCAGGCCGGGGAAATCGACCGGCTCGTCATGCCCGCCAAGATGAACGGCGCGGTGGGCAACTTCAACGCGCATTTGAGCGCCTATCCCGACACCGACTGGGAGAAGCTGGCGGACAAGGTCATCACCCGGCTGGGGCTGCGCCAGAACCGCCTTACCACGCAAATCGAAAGCCATGACGGCATCGCCGAGCTGTTCGACGCCATCAGCCGCTGGAATTCGGTACTGCTCGACTTCGACCGCGACGTGTGGATGTATGTGTCGATGGGCTACTTCAAGCAGAAGACGGTCAAGGGCGAAATCGGGTCTTCCACCATGCCGCACAAGGTCAACCCCATCGACTTCGAGAACTCGGAGGGCAATCTGGGGCTGGCGAACGCGGTGTTCGGTTTCATGGCGCGCAAGCTGCCGGTTTCCCGCATGCAGCGCGACCTCACCGATTCCACCACGCTGCGCAACATGGGCGTAGGTTTCGGCTACACGCTTATCGCCATCCGCTCCACTTTGAAGGGACTCGGCAAGCTGGAGCTCAACGAGGCGCGGCTCGCGGAAGATCTCGACCGCAACTGGGAAGTGCTGGCCGAACCCATCCAGACCGTCATGCGCAAGGTGGGGATGGACCGTCCCTACGAGCGGCTCAAGGAGTTGACGCGCGGACGCCGGGTGACGGCCGAAATCATGCAGGACTTCGTCAAGGCGTTGCCGCTACCCAAGGCGGACAAGGCGCGACTCATGAAGCTCACGCCCGCCACCTACACGGGGCTGGCCGAAACCCTGGCCAAGACCGCATGGGAGTAATCCTCAAAAGCGAGGCGCGCACGTTCAAGGCGAGGTTTTTCCTCGCCTTGATTTACTTGGTGCTGGCGTTGGGCGCCGTGACCATGGTCTATCCTTTCGCGGTCATGATTTCGGCCAGCATGTCGTCCAACTACGACTATCAGCGCCATTCGCCGCTGCTGCGCGCCGGCTGGGACCCCGCCGACCGGTATTTGCGGTTCCTCGCCACCGTCTTCCGCGATTTTCCGCGCGAGGTGTTTCCCGAGGCGCCCGAGGGATGGACCACGTGGGCGGAGATCGCCAAAGACCGCGCCGGGGTGCGCAGACTCTACGAAAACCGCGAGGCGCCGGGCGATGGCGCCGGGCTTTTGCCGGAACTGGCCCGGATGGACGCGGACGAACTCGTCTGCAACTACGATCCGCGCGACGTGTCCGGATTTCTCCGGCGCAAATACGGCACGCTCGAGCGGCTGAACGCGGCGTGGCCCGTTCCCCACCGGAGCTTTTTCGACGTGTCCTTCCAGCTGGAGTCGCGGGGGAGGGCGCTGCCGGGTCCCAAGCTGGACGACTGGCGCGAGTTCGAGCGCGAATACGTGACGAGGGCGATCGAGCGGGGCGATTTCGTCTGTCGCACCATGCCGCGCGATCTGGCCGCCCGCGCGCCGCAGATCCGCGCCGCGCTCAACGCCCAGTTCGATGCGCACGGCTGGCGCGATTTTCTGTCGGGTTCGGTGGCCAACTACCGGGCGGTGGGCGAGTATCTCTTCGTGCGCGGGCGCGCGTTCGCGAATACCATCATCCTGGTGGTCCTGTCGGTGCTCGCGTCGCTCACCGTCAATCCCCTGGCGGCGTATGCGCTGTCGCGCTTCCGGCTGCCGTCCACCGAAAAGATCATTCTCTTTCTGCTCGCCACCATGGCGTTTCCGGCGGCGGTGACGGCCATCCCGGGGTTTCTGCTCATTCGCGATCTGGGGCTCCTCAACACTTTCGCCGCGCTCGTTTTGCCGGGCGTGGCCAGCGGCATGTCGATTTTCATCCTGAAGGGATTCTTCGACGCGCTTCCCCGGGAACTCTACGAGGCGGCCGCCATCGACGGAGCGGGGGAATGGACGGTGTTCTTCCGCATCACGCTGCCGATGACCACGCCGATTCTGGCGGTGAACGCGCTCAACAGTTTCATCCACGCGTACTCCAGCTGGGAGTGGGCGTTTCTCGTCTGCCAGAACGAAAGCCGGTGGACGTTGGCGGTGTGGATGTACCAGCTGTCCCAGACTTTCGCCCACCAGCCATGGTGCGTGATGGCCGGTTTCGTGCTGGTGTCCATCCCCACGGCGGCGGTGTTTCTCCTTTGCCAGAAAGTCATTCTGCGGGGTATCGTGCTGCCCAGCATGAAGTAGGCGAAAAGCAAAAAGTTAGTTTTGGCTATTGACAAACGTCCCCGAAATATGATATAATATGCCTTGTCTAACTTAGGAAAGGTTAACAAGACATGAACATCAATACCATAACGGCTCTCGTGGCGGCGGCTTCCTTAAGCGGCATGGCCCTCGCGCAGGAGCAGGACACGGCCCCGGCTACGGCTGAGAACTCTTCTCTGCCGGTCGAGACGGAACAGCTGGACGAGGAGGAATCCCCGTTCATATCGGCGGAGTTCGGACTTGCGTTCGACTCCAAGTACATGACCTACGGCGTGGTGGACGGCAGGAGTCCCATCGTCACCCCCAGCGCGGAAGTGTCGTTTTTCGAAACGCTCTACTTCGGCGTGGAGTCCATCTTCGACGTGGGCCGGGGCAACGGCGGACGCGGCGGAAAGTATTCCACGCTCGACGCCATCGTCGGGCTCCGGCACGACTTCGACCTGGGCGAGCGGCTGGGCGCGCTGAGCGTGGACGTGAACTACATCTACGAATACATACCGCGCCGCAACTGGAACGACGACACGGGAAAGAAGGACGTGGACGACACCCAGTACGTCAACCTCGAATTGGCGCTGGGCGATTTGTGGCTGGAGCCCACGCTCTCGGTCGAGCGCGACCTCATGGCCGACGACGGCACCTACGCCAACCTCGAACTGGGGCATACCTTCGACGTGTGCGAACACGTTACGCTGCGTCCGGCCGTGGGGCAGGGCTTGGGCAACACCCAGCGCACGAAGGGCTACTTCAGCGAGGGCAAGTACGAGGACGGATTCTCGCACGGCGGCCTCATGGACACGTCGTTTTCGCTTACGGCCGAGTGGGAGATCTGCGAGCATCTGACGCTTTCGGGCTACGTGGCCTACTACGACTACCTGCTGGACTCCAACATGCGGTCGGGCGCGCGGGAGCACAATCTGGCCACCACCGGCCGGAACGACAGCGCCCAGTTCGTGGGCGGGCTGGCGCTTACCGCCAGTTTCTGAGGCGTATTTTCTCCGGTTAAACTAGCTTGGGGCGCGGGTTCTCCCGCGCCCTTTGCTTTTTGCCGAAAGAAAAGGCTTGCAATTTGGCCGGATATTTGATATAATATACGGCCAACAATCCGAAAAAGGGGAAAATGCGATGAAAGAAGTCAATGGCGACCTGTTGGCCAAGGGCCTGAAGATGGGCATGGTGGTGGCGCGTTTCAACAGTTTTCTCACCGACCAGCTGGTGAAGGGCGCGATGGATGCGTTCGTGCGGCATGGCGGCTGCGAGGAGGATGTTACTTTGGTGCGGGTGCCGGGCGCTTACGAGCTGCCGATCGTCGCGCAGAAGCTGGCCCAGAGCGGCAAGGTCGACGCGGTGGTGGCGCTGGGCGCGGTGGTGCAGGGCGCCACCCCTCACGCCGGTCTCATCAACAGCACCACCAGCGAGGCGTTCAGCCGGATTTCGCTCAAGACGGGCGTGCCGGTGCTGGACGGCGTGGTGGCCGCGGAGAATCTGGAGCAGGCGGTGGAGCGTTGCGGCACGAAGCAGGGCAACAAGGGCGCCGCGTGCATGACCTCGGCCATCGAAATGGCCAACGTGCTCAAGAATTTGTAATCGAAATCGGAAAAACGAAAGGCTAGACAAAATGGCAGCAGTAAAGAAGGTGGCGTTTCTCACCGCGGGTGGGTTGGCGCCGTGTTTGAGTTCGTCGATCGGGTATTTGATTGCGGAGTACACCCGCAAGGCGCCGGAAGTGGAGATGATCGGCTATGTCAACGGCTACATGGGTCTCCTGAAGGGCGAGTCGATTCCGGTCACGCCGGAGGTGCGCGAACGCGCGATGGTGCTGACGAAGCATGGCGGATCGCCGCTGGGGAACAGTCGCGTGAAGCTGACCAACGTGGCCGATTGCGTGAAGCGCGGACTCGTGAAGGAGGGAGAAGATCCGCTCAAGGTGGCGGCCGACCAGCTGGTGAAAGACGGCGTGAGCGTGTTGCATACGATCGGCGGCGACGACACCAACACGACGGCGGCGGATCTGGCCAAGTATCTTGCGGAAAACAACTATCCGCTGATCGTGGTGGGCCTCCCCAAGACGATCGACAACGACGTTTATCCCATCAAGCAGTCGCTGGGCGCCTGGACGGCGGCCACCGAAGGCGCCAAGTTCTTCCTCAACGTGGTCAAGGAGTGCACGGCCAACCCCCGCAGCCTCATCATCCACGAGGTGATGGGCCGCAATTGCGGCTGGCTCACCTACAAGACGGCGCAGTACTACCGCAAGATGTTGCGCGAGCGGGTGATGTTCCTGCCGGAGTTCAACCTGAACCAGCGCCGCCAGGACATCCACGCCATCTATCTGCCGGAGTGCCGCATCAACTTCAAGACGGAAATCCCCCGGCTCAAGCAGGTGATGGACGAAGTGGGCGCGGTCAATATTTTCGTTTCGGAAGGGGCGGGTCTCGCCGATATCCTCAAGCAGATGCGCAAGCGTCGCGAGGAAGTGCCGGTGGACGCGTTCGGCCATCCGCGGCTCGACAAGGTCAACGTGGGCCAGTGGCTCGGCAAGAAGCTGGCGGACGATCTGGGCGCCGAAAAGGTGCAGGTGTTCAAGAGCGGATACTTCGCCCGGGCGGCGGCTCCCTGCAAGAAGGATCTCAAGCTGATCGAGCGCTGCTGCAAGGTGGCGGTGGAGTGCGCGTTGAAGGGAATTTCCGGCGTGGTCGGACAGGACGAAGACGAGGGATCCAAGATCCGCGCGTGCGAATTCGAGCGCATCAAGGGCGGCAAGCCGCTGAACGTGCGCAAGGGATCGCTGCGGGAGATGCTCGATGAAATCGGCCAGCCGCGCATGCGCAAAAAACGCGCCAAGTAACGGGAGGAGCGAAGCATGGAAAAGGGTATCGTAATCGAGTACGACTTTGCGGCGATCGACGGCGCGCAATTGCTGTTCGACACCGCCAAGGCGTTTTTCGCGAAGCTGGACAACCTCCAGTTCGACAGCGGTTTGGAAGCGCGTTTCTTGGCGGGGCAGAACTATCTCCTGGGATTGACGCAGTACTTCCAGTCCCTCAAGACCAAGAAGACGGCGCAGAAGGCCGCCAAGGAGCTGCCGCTGGCGTTCCAGAAGGCGCTGACGCAGAAGATCAAGGACGAGGGATTGGACGACAAGTTCGTCAAGTTCGTCAAGGCGATGGCGGAAAAGGGAGTCAAGGTGTGCATCTCCACGCGGGCCAACGTGGAACAGGTGGAGCCGGTTTTCAAGGATCTCCTCTCCGACGACGTCAAGCTGCATTTCGAAAATTCGGTGACCTACGGCAACGTGAAGTGGGACGCCTGGGTGCGCGCGGCGCAGACCATCGGCACCCAGCCCGGCGCCACGCTGGTGGTTGCGGGGTCGGGCTTCGGGGTGCGGAGCGCGCTTATCGCGAGATTCTTCGCGATCGGCGTGCAGACGCCCCATACCGAATGGCAGGACTACTCGGGCGCCAATCTGGTGACGGAGTCGCTGGACGCCAACGTGGCCAAATTCTGCCAGAAACTGATGCGCATCGAGGATTAAGCGCGCAAAATGACCGGAATAGAGCGGTTGCACGAAATAACGACCCGTCTCAGAGATCCTGAGACGGGTTGTCCTTGGGATCGGGCGCAGACCCTGACTACGCTCAAGCCGTGCGTGCTGGAGGAGACGTACGAATTGCTGGCGGCCATGGACAAACCGGAAGACCGCGAGAACCACATCGAAGAACTGGGCGACGTATTGTTGCAGGTGATGTTCCAGGCGGTGATGGCGGAGCAGGAGGGCAGGTTCACTTTCGACGACGTGGCCAACGCCGTGGCCGACAAACTGGTCCGGCGCCATCCGCACGTGTTCGGCGACGTGGACGCCAAGGATACCGCCACCGTCATGAAAAACTGGGAACGGATCAAGCAGATGGAGCACCGCAAGGAGAGCCGCCGGTCCGCCTTGGACGGAGTGCCCCGGGCGCTGCCGGCGCTTATCAAAGCCCAGCGGACGCAGGAAAAGGCGGCCCGGATGGGGTTCGAGACGGATGAAGTCAAGCTGGAAAGCCGCACCAAGGAGGACGAGGTGGGCAACCTCCTGTTCTCCGCTTGCAAACTGGCGCGGCGGCTCAAGGTGGATGCGGAAAGCGTCCTTAACGTGACGACGGAGCGGTTTGCGCAGGCGTTCAGAAAATGGGAAAAGCGGCAGAAACGCGCCAAGAAGCGATAGTGGCGTTGGGAAGCAACATGGCGCCGCGCGAGGAGTATCTTCGCGAGGCGCTTTTGCTTTTGGGGGAACTGCCGGAAACGGAGTTCGTCAAGGCCTCGAGCGTGATCGAAACCGAGGGGGTGGGGGTGCCGGAGGAGTTCCGGCATCTGAAGTTCCTCAACCAGGTGGCGGTATTCCGGAGCGGGCTTTCTGCGCTGGAGTTTTCGCGGAGGATGCATGCGATCGAAGATCGGCTGGGGAGGGTGCGAACGGTGAAAAACGGTCCCCGGACGATAGATTTGGACCTGATCGCCTTCGGGGACGAGCGGTTGGATACGCCGGAATTGACGTTGCCGCACCCCCGGGCGCACTTGCGCGATTTCGTGATCTGGCCGATGAAAGAACTGAAAATTCCCGTTGACAAAACGCGGCGAAAATGATATAATATAATACAAACAATTGGAAAAGGACCCGTAGCTCAGTCGGTCAGAGCAGGTGACTCATAATCTCCGGGTCGTGGGTTCAAGTCCCGCCGGGTCCACCACCAAAGGAAAATCGACAAAGAACTTGAGGCTCATGGTAAAGAAAATCGCACTGCTGACGATTGGCGCGCTGGTTTTTTCCGGGTGTGCCTTTATGATGAAGTCCAGTCCGGGGACGATCGACGGACTGGCGTTTGCCGGCAATCCGGGCAAGGCCGGGCCGGACGATATCGCCATCGCGGTTTCGACCATGAGCGTGAACTTTTTCGAGTGGCATATCGCATCGGGCGACATCTCCTGGGATCCGGAAAAAGAAGACGTGCGGGGTTGGGCCACCACCACCGATTGTTGCCGGCAGGACAAGTTCATGGAGCTGATGGAGACGCTGTCCCGACACTATAACGCCGATGTCATCCAGTATCAATACGACGACTACGAGCCGTTCAACGTGAGCGGGGTGCCCACCGAATGGGTCAACGTGCCGTTCTGGGTCGCCTACTGGCTCTTCCCCACCCGGGAGGTGGATTGCTCGGCCATTTTGCGTCGTCGTCCGGCGGTGGAGGGCGAACTATGAGCAAGATTCTTTGGGGTTTGGTCGGCGTTACGATGCTGGGGCTGTTGCTGTCGGGGTGCCACGCCCGTTGCGACATCACCTACCGGCAGCACGAGTTGGAATACGGCGAAACGGCAATCGCTTCGGTTACGTGCCAGAACAAGGGGTATTTCATTTTCGGGACTTGGCCGGTCTGTTCGGGCATGCCGTGGCGCGAGGGGTTGCTCAAGGATTGGGAGCCGGAGCGCGACTGGTTCGACGACCATGTCACTTTGGACGACAATATGGCCATGATCCGGCTGGCGTCGCGCGAGGCGGGGTCGGACCGGATCACGAGGCTTAGGACGGAAGTGGACGAAAACGGACTATGGTCGGCGTTCATCCTGCAGCGTCGTTCCATAACGACCACGGCGGTGCTCCTCAAGAACAAGACGGAACAGTAGACAAACGATGAAAGAGACAAAAATGCGTACCGGCGCGCAGGCGCTGGTGGATTCGCTGGTGAAGGCCGGCACCGAGGTGCTCTTCGGCTATCCGGGCGGACAGGCGCTGGATATTTTCAATTGCCTGCCGGAAGCGCCTATGAAATTCGTGCTGGGGCGGCACGAGCAGGGGTGCGCCCACATGGCCGACGGATATGCGCGGGCCACCGGCAAGCCGGGAGTGTGCCTGGTTACGTCCGGCCCCGGCGCGACGAACGTGGTTACGGGGCTCGCCACCGCCAACATCGACGGCGTGCCGATGGTGGTCATAACCGGCCAGGTGCCGCTGTCGCTCATCGGGACGGACGCCTTCCAGGAGGCGGACACTTCGGGCATAACCCGCGCCATCACCAAGCACAACTTTCTCGTCCACAGCGCGGACGAAATTCCGGAAATCGTGGCGCAGGCCTTTTACATCGCCACGCACGGCAAGCCCGGTCCCGTGGTTATCGACGTGCCCAAAAACTGCCAGCAGGCGCTGACGGCGGCGGAATATCCGGAACGGGTGTCGTTGCGGGCGTACCATCCCGAACATGCTGCCAATCCGAACGATCTTTCCCGGTTCGCCAAGATCCTGAACTCCGCCAAACGTCCGGTGTTGTATGCCGGCGGCGGCGTGATCACCTCGGGGGCGGCGGCGGATTTGGCCAAGCTGGCGGAAAAGGCGGAAATTCCGGTGGCCACCACGTTCATGGGCTTGGGGTCGTTCGACGAGCACAGTCCCCTGGCGCTGGGCATGGCGGGCATGCACGGATCGGCCGCGGCCAACTGGGCCATCCACGAGGCCGACTGCATCGTGGCGCTCGGGGTGCGGTTTTCCGATCGCGTGACCGGCAATATCAAGCTGTACGCGCCGGAAGCCAAGATCGTCCACGTGGATTGCGATCCTTCTTCGCTCAACAAGAACGTCAAAGTCGAGTTGGGGATTTGCGCGGACATCAAGGACGTGCTCACCACCGTCGCCAGCCGCATCAAGCAGAACCGGCATCCGGAATGGGTCGAGAAGATCCATGGCTGGCAAAGGGAGCATCCGCTTTCGTACAAGCAGATGCATGAAGGCGTCATCATGCCCCAGGCGGTCATCGAAGCCATCGACAAGGCCACCAACGGCGAGGCGCTGCTGGTGACTGACGTGGGGCAGCACCAGATGTGGACGGCGCAGTTTTTCCGCCACAACACGCCGCGCCATTTCCTGTCGTCGGGCGGCATGGGCACGATGGGATTCGGCATTCCGGCGGCTATCGGCGCGGGGTTGGCCAAGCCTGACGCCAAGGTGGTTTGCGTGGTGGGCGACGGCGGCGCGCAGATGACGTTCGAGGAGGTGGTCTGCGCGGTGGAGCACAAGGTGCCGGTCACCTTCGTCATCATCAACAACAACTGTCTCGGCATGGTGAGGCAGTGGCAGCAGCTCTTCTACCGGGAGCGCTACGCGGGCTCGATCCTGTCGGTGCGGGGACGGTTGGAAATGGAGCATCTGGAACAGGATCTCGAGTACGACTATCTGCCCGATTTCACTTTGCTCGCCAAGGCGCACGGCGCGGAGGCCTACCGGGTGATCGATCCCGCCAAGCTGGACGATACCATCCGCACGGCCGTGGAGAGCGGCAAGACGTCGGTGGTGGAGGTTATCGTGGAACCGCGCGCCAACGTGTATCCTATGATTCCCGGCGGCAAGCCGGTAACGGAGATGATATTCGAATGAAACAGGAAACATACCGGTTCAACTGCTTCGTGGAAAACCGGCCCGGCGTCCTTGCCCGGATCGTGGGGCTGATTTCCGGCCGCGGCTACAACATCCAGGCGCTCAACGTGGGCCCGACGGAGGACGGAACGGTCTCCAAGATGAAGATCGACGTCCTTTGCTCGGACGAAAGCGTGGTGGAGCAGATCAAGCATCAATTGAGCAACCAAGTGAACGTGATCGAGGTCACTTCACGCAAACGATAAAGTCAAGGAACAAACCATGGGTTACAATTGCGTAGTTTGCATCAAGCAGGTTCCCGACACCGGCAAGGTGACCGGCGACGCCATGAAGGCGGACGGAACCATCAACCGGGCGGCTTTGCCGGCCATCTTCAATCCGGAAGACCAGAACGCGCTGGAGGCGGCCTTGCGGGTGCGCGACCAGCATGGCGGAACGGTCACGGTGATCACGATGGGGCTGCCGGCGGCCTGCGCCATTCTCCGCGAGGCGCTGATGTGCGGGGCGGACAAGGCCTATCTGGTCACGGATCGCCGGGCGGCGGCTTCGGACACGCTCGCCACGAGCTACATTCTTTCGCAGGCGGTGAAGAAACTCAATCCGGATCTCGTTTTCTGCGGCCGCCAGGCCATCGACGGCGACACCGCGCAGACGGGGCCGCAGATCGCCGAGAAGCTTGGCGCCACGCTGGTCACCTATCTGGAGGGATTGGAGATCAAGGACGGCTACGCCTACGCCACGCGCAACATCGGAACCGGCACCGAAAAGGTCAAGGCCAAGCTGCCGGCGCTGTTCACGGTGATGGAGAAGTGCGGGGAACTGCGTCCTTTCCAGGCCCGGCTCGCCATGAAATACAAGAAGGCGCGCGCGCCGATGGAGCTGGCCAAGGAGACGGCCGAGGCCGAATATGCGGAACTCCGGCAGAAAGGGCTCGACATCGGCCAGTGGACGCTGGACGACATCGGGTGCGATCTTTCGCGTTGCGGCAAGGCGGGTTCGCCCACGCTGGTGAACAAAATCGTCAACGTGGTGCTGGCGGGCGGCGAGTTCCAGGAATTCCAGCCCACCGACGAGGACATGGGACGGCTCGTGGGGTCGCTCATCGCGGACCACACCATCGGCTAAAGGAGGAACGGACATGGACAGAAGCAAAGGCGAAGTTTGGATTTACGCGGAGCAGGAAGACGGCGTCCTGAGCGATGTGGCGCTCGAGCTGCTGGGCAAGGGCAAAGAGCTGGCCGGGACGCTGGGCGTGCCGGTGGCGGCGGTGCTTTTGGGAAGCGGCGTGGAAGGCCTCGCGGCCAAATTGTTCGAGCATGGCGCGGACAAGGTGCGTCTCGTGGACGATCCGGCGCTCAAGGATTACCAGAATCGCAGCTATCGCGAAACGATGATCGAGCTCATCAACGCCGAGCATCCGCAGATTTGCGTGTTCGGCGCCACGTTCCAGGGGCGCGATCTCGCGCCGTCGGTGGCGTCGGCGCTGCGCTGCGGCCTTACGGCGGACTGCACCGAGCTCAAGATCGGCGACTATACGGACCCCGCCACCAAGGAGGCGTTCAAGAATCTGCTGATGCAGTGCCGTCCGGCGTTCGGCGGCAACATCATCGCCACCATCGTCAACCCCCGCAATTGGCCGCAGATGGCCACCGTGCGCGAGGGCGTGATGAAGATGCCCGAGGCGACGCCCGGCCGGACCGGCGAGCTCGTGCGGCACCAGGCCAAGTGCCTGGACGGCATGGAACTGCCGGTGGAAGTGCTGGAGGTGGTGCGCACCGCGAAGACCGTCAACCTCAAAGGTGCGCGGGTGATCGTGGCGGGCGGCGCCGGCGTGGGCTCGGCCGAGAACTTCAAACTGTTGCACGAGCTGGCGGAGGCGCTGGGCGGAACCGTGGGCGGCACTCGCGCGGCGGTTGACCTGGGGTATCTCGAGCACGAGCGGCAGATCGGACAGACCGGTGTCACGGTGCGTCCGGCGCTCTATATCGCCTGCGGCATTTCGGGCGCGGTGCAGCATCTCGCCGGCATGCAGGAATCGCAGAAGATCATCGCCATCAACACCGACAAGGACGCGCCGATTTTCTCGGTGGCGCATTACGGTATCGTGGGCGACGTCTGCGACGTGCTGCCCAAAATCATCAAGGCCGTCAAGGCCAAGGCCCTTTAATTTCGCAAGGAGTTTCCGATAATGGCTAATTTCTACCAGGACAATCCCGATATCGAGGAAATCATCGACGCGCTCGACCTGAGCGAGGTCGCGGCGCTGCTGGAGAACGATTTCGCGTTCGCCAAGGAGTACGATTTCGCGCCGGAGAACGCGGCGGACGCGATCGACAACTACAAGCGCGCGCTGGACATCTGCGGCAAGATCGCAGGCGAGCGTATCGAACCGACGGCCGAGGCGACGGACCGGGTGGGCAACATTCTCGAGGATGACGGCACCGTGACCTACACGCCCGGCATCAAGCTGGCCATCGAGCTGTACGGCAAGAGCGGTCTCATGGGCGCCACGCTGCCGTACTATCTGGGCGGGCTCAACATGCCTTGCACCGTGTTGACGGCCATGAACGACATCGTTTCGCGCGCCGACTGCTCGCTCATGAACATGTTCGGGCTGCAGGGCATCGCGGAAACGATCAACGCGTTCGCGTCCGAAGATATCAAGCGGGAATACGTGCCGCGCCTGGCGACGGGCGAACTCACCGGCGCGATGGTGCTGACCGAACCGGACGCCGGTTCCGATCTGCAGTCGGTCAAGACCGTCGCCTACCAGAACGAACAGGGAGAGTGGTTCGTGTCCGGCGTGAAGCGGTTCATCACCAACGGCTGCGGCGACGTGTTGCTCGTTTTGGCGCGCACGGAACCCGGCACCACGAACGGGTCGGGTCTCAGCTGTCTGCTGGTGGAGAAGTGCCCGCAGGTAAAAGTGCGCCGCATCGAGCACAAGCTGGGCATCAACGGTTCGCCCACTTGCGAACTGGTGTTCAAGGACGCGCCGGCCAAACTGATCGGCCAGCGCCGCCGCGGACTCATCACCTATGTGATGGCGCTCATGAACGGCGCCCGCGTGGGGATTTCGGCGCAGGGTACTGGCGTGGGCGAGGCGGCTTACCGGGCGGCCCGCGAATACGCTGCCAGCCGCAAGCAGTTCGGCGTCACCATCGACACCTTCCCGGCATTGCGCGAACTCATCGCCAACAGCGCGGTGGACTTGCTGGCGTCCCGCGTATTGGCCTATTTTTCCTCCAAGTCGGTCGACCTGGAGGCGGGTCTCACCAAGAAGTTCGAATCGCTCAAGGGCACGCCGGAGGCCATGGCGGTGAGGAACCGCATGAAGAAGTACGCCGCCTTCAACAAGATGCTCACCCCGATGGCCAAATACTACGCCTCGGAAATGGCCATGCGCGTGTCCAACAACGCGGTCAGCGTGCTGGGCGGATCGGGTTATATGAAGGATTACCCCGTCGAGCGCTACTTCCGCGACGCGAGGATCTGCTCCATCTACGAGGGCACCTCCCAGCTGCAGGTGGTGGCGGCGATCGCCGGCGTGGAAGGCGGTCTCGTGCCGGAAGCGATGGAAGACGCGCTGGACGGCGTCGAGCTGAACGAAAGTCTCGCGGCCAAGGTGCCGGCCATCCGCCAGCTGGCGGACGAACTTGCTTCGGCCATCGAAACCGTAAAGGCCAATCCCGGGGCCAAGATGTACCACAGCCTCCAGGCGCGGCGCCTCGTGGACGCCGGTATCGCGGTCATCGTGGCGGCGCTGTTGGTGCGGTTGGCGGCCAAGAACCCCAAGCGGGAGGCGGCGCTCGACTATTGGCTCAACGTGCAGTTCCCGCAGATCCGGGCGGCGCTGGAGATCGCCAAGGGCGGCTATACGGCAAGCGTGACCGACTTCGAAACGCTGGCACCGATGCCCAAGGCGGACTGACGCGACGATGAAGATACTAGGCGAAAAGATTTTTGCCCGCGACGCCGACGGCGCGCTCTTGTCCCGCATCGGCACCTTGTTCCTGCGTACGCAGGGGCTGGTGACGAAGCTGGGCGTGCACGCCATGCAGCGCCAGATGTGGGTAGACGAACTCAACCGGGAAAGGGCCGCCGCCGGCGAGGCGCCGCTGTCGCAGGACGAGGAGGATGCGGAATTCCGGGACTCGGTGGACCTGGTGTTTACCGACGACCATGTGCTCATCCGGCCCGACCCCGAGCGCATGGATCTGGCGTTCCGGGCCGATGCGATATTGCAGACGATGGTCAGCAAGCGGGTGATCCGCTTCCTCAACACCAGTTCGGCCAAAGTCCGCCGGGCCATCACCGAGCGCGGCGAGAATTGGCGGATTTCTCGCCAGCCCATTTCTCAACAGGATATCGCCAACCTGATCGAGCATTCGCGGGTGCCGATTTGCGAAAATCCGATCTACTACTACAATCGCTCCACCGGTACCCGCTACGTGACGGCGTCGACGTTTCTGGACGTGCAGAAGTTCGACGACCTGCGTTTCCGCCGGCAGATCAAGGAGTTCGTGGACGGACTCGGCAAGCGCAACCGGCTGGGCAATCCGGAAGTCGATCTGTTCCCGGCCTCCACGCCGATCGAAATCCGCAAGGCGTGGAAAAATCTGCCGGTGACCGAACTGACCGACGAGGAATTGCGCCGGCGCTGCGAGAAGATCGATCTCGACTGGCGGATGTCGATGCCGGCCGAGCTCAGGGACGAGACGGTGTCCAATTACGAGTGGCGCAACGCCATGTGCCAGACCATCACCCGCCAGCCCAACGAGAATTCCGCGGAAGAGCAGGAACTCGTGAGCGGCATCGCCAGCGAGTTCTATCGCCAGATCGAGTGGCTGCCGGGAGCGATGATCGACCGGGGCGAAGTCATTTTCGACCCCATCTACAGCGACGCCGAGCGCACGCACGACCCCAAGCTACTGGAAATCTGCGATTCGCGGGTCAAGGCGATAATCTTCAATTTCACCCAGGTGATGGGCGACCTCGACTACATCAACGTGGGCCGGATCGCCAATTCGCTGGCCAAGGACAAAACCGCTTCCGCCCGTCGCCACATCGTGTACATCATCCAGTACCATTTCCGGGGCGAGCCCAAACCGCGGGTGGTTATCATCCGGCTGCAGAAGTGGGGTATCGCCGAGCGGCTCGACCAGGGCAAGAACATGTTGCAGGCCATCCTGGAGACCGACGAATACGCCGACTATATTCTCGACCGCCGGCGCATGTGTCTGCAATTGGGGATGCCGTTGCCGAAGCGCCTGAGGTACAGCCACTTCACCGAGAAGTATCGCGGCCTCAACCAATACAACGGCGTCAGCGTGCGGACGGGCTTTTTCCTGCGTCCATACATTCCGGGTCTCGCCTCCGACAAGATCCCCAACCCCAACTACCGCAATCCGGTGTTCGCCGAAAAGTTCGCCACGCTCATCGGCAAGGCGGCGGCGCTGGATATGATCGTGGGGCGGCGCGGCACGGAAACCAAGGAGCTGCTGTTCGACAAGAACTACGAGGTGATCGTGCTGGACCAGGACGGGATGCCGTCCGATTTCGTCATCACCGACCATGCCGGAACGTTCGTCAACTACGAGCACCGGCTGGACGAATTCGTATTCCAGTACGCCGGGGTGATGCAGCGGCGCAAGGCGCTGGTTCCGGACTATCCTACGTTCGTGGACGCCTATGTCAAGGCGTTTCGCGACGAAGTGGCCACCGTCCAGTCCGAATACCGGGCGCAGCGGCGTGCGTACGACAATCTGTTCGTCGACCGCCCCTACGACGTCAACGGCTCCGGCGCCTATCGCTGGGCCTGCATCCTGAAACGGTTGGAGGAGGCCGATCCCGACCGGTTGGCCGAACTTTTGCGCGCCGCCATCGGCGAATGATGCCATGCTCAAATACGCCGCCAGGAGAATTCTCGAGCTAGTGCCGACCACGGCCGGGATACTGCTCTTGACGTTTCTCCTGTTCAACGTGGTGGGAGGTTCGCCGGCGGAAACGATTCTCGGCAAAAACGCCACCCGCGAGGCCATCGAGGCGTTCAACCGCAAGTGGGGATACGACAAGCCGCTCGTCTGGAGTCTGGACAGCCAGTTCGTCAACTTCATGACGTCGCTGTGCAAGGGCGATCTCGGATACTCCATCGAGATGAACGAAAAAGTTTCGGACGTCCTCAAGCGCGGAGTCGGACCCAGCCTGTCGCTGACGGTGCCGATATTGCTGGGCGGTTCGGCGCTGGCGTTGATGCTGTCGGTGCTGGCGGCGGCCAAGCGCGGCACGGCGGTGGACAGCGGCATTCTGGTGGGATCGACGGTGCTGATGAGCGTCAATTACGTGGTTTGGGTGCTGGCCGGACAGTTCGTGTTCTCCTACAAGCTGGGGCTGTTCCCGGTGTGGGGTTACGAAAGCGCCGTCTACCTGGCGCTTCCGGTCTTGATCGGCATGGTGTCGTCGTTGGGGACGGACGTCCGGTTTTTCCGTACGGCGCTGTTGGACGAAATCTACAAGCCCTACGTGCTCACCGCCAGATCCAAGCGGCTTTCCGGCGCGCGCATACTTTTCCGGCACGTGCTGCCCAACGCGCTGATACCGATCGTCACCTACATTTCGCTTTCCATTCCGTGGCTGTTCACGGGTTCGCTTTTGCTGGAAAGCTTTTTCGGCATTCCGGGCCTCGGGTCGGTTTCCATCAACGCCATCCACTCGGCCGACATGGCGGTGGTGCGGGCGCTGGTGGTGCTGGGGGCAATTCTGTATCAAGGCGTGAATCTGGCCACCGATCTCGTTTACGCCGCTTTGGATCCGAGGGTGAGACTGTGAAAATAGGCGCGCACATATCTTCGTCCGGCGGCTACCTGGCCATGGCGCGCACGGCCGTTTCCATCGGCGCCAACGTGTTCCAGTTTTTCACCCGCAATCCGCGCGGCGGAGACGCCAAGGCGCTGGATCTGGACGATGTGGCGGCGTTCAACGTTTTTGCGGCCCGGGAGGGCATCGGTCCCATTCTGGCGCACGCCCCTTACACGCTCAACGCCGCGGCGGCAAGACCGGAAATCCGCGAATTCGCCGAAAACACCATGCGCGACGATTTGGAACGGCTCGAGCATACTCCGGGAGCCATGTACAATTTCCATCCCGGTTCGCACGTGGGTCAGGGCGCGGAAGCCGGAATCGAACTGATATCCGCCATGCTGGGTCGCATTTGGCGCAAACCCTACGGCACCACGGTATTGCTGGAGACGATGGCCGGAAAGGGGTCGGAAATCGGTCGCGACTTCGCCGAAATCCGTGCCGTGATCGACCGCACCTTGGCGCTGGCGCCCGACGCCAAGCTGGGCGTCTGCCTGGATACCTGTCACGTGTGGGATGGCGGATATGACATCGTGAACCGGCTGGACGAGACGCTGGAGGAGTTCGACCGGACGGTGGGGCTCGGGCGGCTCAAGGCCATCCACTTGAACGATTCCATGAATCCGCTCGGCGCCCACAAGGACCGCCACCAGAAGATCGGACAGGGACATATCGGGGTGGAGGCGTTCCGGCGCATCGTCAACCATCCCGCGCTCAAAGACCTTCCTTTTTACCTGGAAACCCCCAACGATATTGCGGGCTACGCGGATGAAATCAAGCTATTGAAAGGACTCGTACCATGCTGACGTTCAACGATCCCAAGAAGCTGCAGGCCTGGAGCAGGCTCCGGCGGTCCAAAGGCGAGAAGATCGCGCTCATCCCCACCATGGGCTATCTGCACGAGGGCCATCTGTCGCTCATCGCCCTGGCCAAGAAGAAGGGCGCCAAGCAGATCGTGGTTTCGGTGTTCGTCAATCCCGTGCAGTTCGGCCCCAACGAGGATTACGACCGGTATCCGCGCGACGAAAAGGCCGATTTCGCCAAGTGCCGCAAGGCCGGGGCCACCGCCATCTTTTTCCCCACGCCCAAGAACATGTATCTGGACGGCCACTCCACTTTCGTCAACGAAGAGTCGCTCAGCCAAGGTCTGTGCGGCGCGCGCCGTCCCGGACACTTCCGCGGCGTGTGCACGGTGGTGGCCAAGCTCTTCAATATCGTCCATCCGCATTTCGCGGTGTTCGGGCAGAAGGACTATCAGCAGGCGCAGGTGATCAAGCGCATGGTGCGGGACCTCAATTTCGACGTGGAGATAGCCTTGGCGCCGATCGTGCGCGAGGAAACGGGGCTCGCGCGTTCCAGTCGCAACACGTATCTTTCGGACGTGGAGCGGCATGACGCGCTGGCCATTTCCGAGTCGCTGTTCGCGTTGCGCCGGAAGGTGCGCAAGCTCGGCAAGCTCCCGGCGACCGCCGTGGAAAAGGAAATCGCCGGACATCTCGTCAAGAACGATCTCAAGCCCGACTACGTCGAAGCGGTGGATGCCGAAACCCTGGCCAAGACCGATACGGTCAAGCCGGGTACGGCGGTGCTGGTGGCGGCGTATTGCGGCAACACCCGGCTGATCGACAATATCGTACTCTAAACGAAGCGGAACACAACCATGATAGACATCAAGAAACTGAGGGATGATTTCGACGCCACCGCCGCCCAGCTGGCGCGGCGCGGCGTGGAACGCGAACGGCTGGAACAGGCGCGCGATCTGGACGCCAGGCGCCGCGCGCTGGTGCAGGAGACGGAGACGCTCAAGGCCCTGCGCAACCAGAAGAGCAAGGAAATCGGAATGGTGGCCAAGCAGGGCGGCGATATCGCCCAGGTCAAGGAAGAAATGCGCAAGGTGGGCGACCGCATCGCCGAGATCGACCGCGAGCTGGCCGAGACCGAACGCGAATTGCGCAAGACGCTGCTCATGATCCCCAACATCCCCGCGCCGGAAATTCCCACCGGGCCCGACTCTTCCGCCAACGTGGTGGTGCGGACGGAAGGGGAGTGGAAAGATCCCGATTTCAAGATTCTCGACCACATGGCCATCGGCGAGAAGCTGGGCATCTTCGACTTCCCGCGCGGCGTCAAGTTGACGGGCACGGGCTTCCCGGTGATTCTCGGGCAAGGCGCCAAGTTGCAGCGTGCGCTCATCCAGTACATGCTGGACCTGCACTGCCAGACCCAGGGCTACACGGAAATGCTGCCGCCGTTCGTGGTCAACAGCGATTCCATGACCGGCACCGGCCAGCTGCCGAAGTTCGCGGAGGACCTTTATCATTGCCAGATCGACGATTTCTGGCTCATCCCCACGGCCGAAGTGCCGGTGACCAACTTCCATCGCGACGACATCCTCAAAGCGTCCGATCTGCCCGTCAAGCTCACGGCCTACACGCCCTGCTTCCGGCGCGAGGCGGGTTCGGCCGGCAAGATGACGCGCGGCATGCTCCGCGTGCATCAGTTCGACAAGGTGGAGATGGTCAACTTCGTCCATCCCGAAACTTCCTTCGCGCAACTCGAAACGCTCGTGGGCGAGGCCGAGGCGGTGCTGAAGGGGCTGGGGCTCCATTATCGCGTGCTCATGCTCGCCTCCGGCGATATGGGCTTTTCCGCCGCCAAGTGCTACGATCTGGAACTCTGGGCGCCGGGCGAAGGGCAGTGGCTGGAGGTCAGCTCCTGTTCCTGCTTCACCGACTACCAGGCGCGCCGGCTCAATTGCCGCTTCAAGGATACGGACGGCAAAACCAAGTTCGTGCATACTTTGAACGGTTCGGGCGTGGCTTTGCCGAGACTGGTGGTGGCGCTCCTGGAACAGCACCAGAACGCCGACGGTTCGGTGACGATTCCCGAGGTTTTGCGGCCTTACATGAACGGTCAGGAAAAATTGTTGCCGATTACCCCTTGACAAACGCACCGAAAATTTGATATAATATGCGTCACTTTAGGGCGATTAGCTCAGTTGGTTAGAGCACTACCTTCACACGGTAGGGGTCACTGGTCCGAGTCCAGTATCGCCCACCACTTCCCCCCATGTACGACGTTACCATATTGAGCCTGTTGCAAGGCGTGACCGAATTTCTGCCGGTCTCCAGCTCCGGCCATCTTGTGATCGCGCAGAATCTGCTGGGCGTGAAAGAGGGCGGCATGCGGCTGGATATTTTCCTCCATTTCGGGACGCTGCTGTCGATTTGCGTCTACTATTTCGCTTCCATCCGCCGGGTGGTGACCGGTTTCGACTGGCGGTTCATGCTCAAGATACTCCTTTCGGCCGTCCCCGCCACCATCGTCTACTTCACGTTCCGCGCGCGAATCGACGAGGCGTTCCAGAATCCCCACACCGTGGGCGCGTTCCTCATGTTCACCGGCGCCGTGCTGATGATCACCCGCTACCTTCCCGCCGGCGGCAAGGAGGTTTCTTTCCTGCGCGCGCTGGTGATGGGCGTGGCGCAGGCGTTTGCCATTCTGCCGGGCGTGAGCCGCTCCGGGCTCACGCTAGCCGCCGCGCGCACCGGCAAGGTGGAGTCCTCGAAGGCGGCGGAATTTTCCTTTTTGATGTCCGCTCCGCTCATCGCCGGCGGTTGTCTCATGGAACTCGTCAAGATGTCCGGATCGTCCAAAATCGCCCAAATAGGCGAAATTTCCTGGGGTTTGACGGCTTACGGAGTGGGGCTGTCGTTCGTCACAGGGATCGTTTCGCTGGCACTTTTGGAAAAGACGCTCAAGGGCCGGTGGTTCTGGCTTTTCGGTCCTTACTGCATTATCGCTGGACTTTTCACGCTATTTTTGATATAATATACAACTAATTTACCAAAAGAAGGTTGAAGACCATGTCAAAAGAAACAGTAGTTCGCAACAATATTTGGAAGTGGCTCGTCCTGGGTCTGATCGCGGCCGTATCGATTTACGTCTGCAATCCGCCCTCGGAGAAGTTGCGCTTCGGTCTGGATTTGAAGGGCGGCACGTCCTTCACGCTGGGCGTGGATACCGAGAAGCTGGCCGAGACGATCGTCGCCGCCAACCCCGCCATCGTCGAGACTCCCGGTGCGGTGGAGGCGAAAATCGCCGAGACCCTGGCCGGTTGCGACGAGCGCGTCATCCAGGTCATCCGTCGCCGCGTGGACGGTCTGGGCACCAACGAGCCGGTCATCCAGGGCATGAAGGACCATCGCCTGCTGGTGCAGCTGCCCGGCGTGGGCGAGGAAGTCCGCAAGGCCGCCAAGGCTTCGCTCCAGTCGGCGGCGTTCCTGAAGTTCCGCCTTACCCATCCCAAGAATTCCGAACTCGTGGCCAAGCTTCTCGCCAAGGACGTGGCGCCCGAGGGCTACCGCAAGAGCGGCAGCGGTTACGCCCGCGCCGAGAATTTCTCCGAAGTCAGCAAGGTGCCCGGCTATGCCGCGCGGCTGGCGGCGTTCGAGACCCCGGATGCCCGTTACCGCTTCATGCTGGAGGATAACGGCGACGGCACCTACGCGCCCAACTTCGTTTCCCGCACCACCGAGCTCACCGGCGATTCGCTGGTCAAGGCGGTGGTCCAGCGCGATCCCACCGCCGGCACGCTCTCCATCGGCTTCGAGCTCAACGCCGAGGGCGGACGCAAGTTCGCCGCGCTGACGCGCAACTACAAGGCGGGCGGGCCCAAGAATCCTACGGGTCGCGGCCGCCAGCTGGCCATCATTTTGGACAACACGCTCATTTCCGCGCCGGTCATCAATTCCGAAATTTCCACCCGCGGCGAAATCACCGGTCGTTTCGACGCCAAGAGCGCGCAGAAGCTGGCCAACGAGCTCAACGCCGGCGCGTTGCCCGCTCCGCTCAAGATTCTGGCGGAAACCACCGTGGCCCCCACCGTGGGCGAAGACGCCATCCACGCCGGCATCATCGCGGCCGTTCTGGGCTTCGTGCTGGTGGCGGTGTTCATGTTCGTCTACTACTGGTACGTGGGTCTCGTGGCGGACGTGGCGCTTTTCCTGGACATCGCGCTCCTCCCGACCGCGCTCGTGCTGGTGGCCAACATCCTGGGCGCTTTCGCGCACGATCCTTCCATGGGCGGCGGCGGATCCATGCAGCTGCCGGTGCTGACGATGCCCGGTATCGCCGGCCTCGTGCTGTCGCTGGGCATGGCGGTTGACGCCAACGTGCTCATCTTCGAGCGCATCCGCGAGGAGTTCCAGAAGAAGGCCACCGCGGGCGAAGCGGTCAAGAACGGCTACGGTCGCGCCTTTACCGCCATCTTCGACTCCAACATCACCACGATCCTGACGGGCATCATCCTCTTCGTGGTGGGCACCGGCCCCGTGCGCGGTTTCGCCATCACGCTCACCGCCGGCGTGGTCATTTCCATGTTCACGGCGGTGGTGGTCACGCGGCTCGTTCTCGACCACACGGTGGATCCCGCTTCGACCAAGCCGTTCAAGATGCGCCAGTTCTTCCAGGCGCCCAAGATCGACTTCATGCGCTTCACCAAGAAGACGGTGATCGCCTCGGCGGCCGTCATCGTGGTCACGCTGGCCATCTTCTTCATCCGCCTGGGCGTCAACCGCGCTTCGGTGCTGGCGGTCGATTTGACGGGCGGCACTTCCATCGTCTACAACCTGGCGCAGGACAAGTTGCCGGAGGTCAAGGACATCCGCGAAACGCTCAACGCCTTCGACAACGCCACTGTCATCCAGTACCAGCATGGCGTGGGCGACACCACGCTCCTCGTCAAGACGGGCGAAACGGCCGAGACGGCCAAGGGTTCGCAGGTGGAGAACAAGGATGTGGGCGCCCATGTGACCAAGCTGCTCCAGGAGCGCTTCCCCGAGGCGCAGTTCGCGCCCGCTTCGGTGGATGAAGTGGGCTCCGTGGTGGGCGCCGACCTCAAGAAGTCCGGCACCTACGCGGTGCTCTTCTCGATTATCGCCATCCTCGTTTACGTGGCGTTCCGCTTCGAGTTCGGCTTCGGTCTCGGCGCCATCGCGGCGCTCGCGCACGACGCCTTGATCACGCTCGGGCTCTTCTCGCTCTGCGGCCGCCAGGTGTCGCTCATCGTCATTACGGCGCTCCTGACCATCATCGGCTACTCGGTCAACGACACCATCGTGGTGTTCGACCGCATCCGCGAAAAGTGCCGCTACAACCGCAATCCCAAGGCGGTGTTCGCCGAGCTCTGCAACGAGTCCCTCAACCAGTGTCTGTCGCGCACGGTGATCACTTCGGTCACCACGCTCTTCGCCATTCTGGCGCTCTTCGCGTTCGGCGACGGCTCCATCTTCGACTTCGCGCTCACTATGCTGATCGGCGTGGTGGCGGGCACCTACTCCTCCATCTTCATCGCCACGCCCATCATGGTGTGGTGGTATCGCGGCAAGCTGCCCGAGTTCGAAGCGGCCCCCAAGGCGGACAAAGAGGCCTAAGTGGAAGCCGAAAAGCCCAAACTGATCGAGGTCGAGGAGGTCCGCCAGCAGATTGCGGACCTCCAGACCCGCGTCGGCCAGATGGCCGACTACATCAAGATCGGCGAGCGTCGCGCCCGGCTCAAGGAGCTGGAGGAAAAGCAGACCGGGGCCGACTTCTGGAACAACCAGCAGACCGCGCGCGACGTGATCGCGGCCACCAACGCCGAACGCGCCTACGTGATTCCCTACGACCAGCTCCTCAAGCGCGTGGAAGACGCCGGAGTCATGCTGGAACTGGCGGAACTGGAGGAGGGCGCCGCGCAGCAGCAGGCGCTCAAGGATACGCAGGGCGAATGCGCCAAGGCGGAGGAGTACTTCGCCAAACTGCGCATGCAGAGCCTCTTGGGCGGCAAATTCGACGCCTGCAACGTGTTCGTCAAGCTTCACGCCGGACAGGGCGGCACCGAGGCGTGCGACTGGGTTTCGATGCTCTACCGCATGTACAAGCGCTACGCCGAAGACCAAGGCTGGAAGATCGAGGAGTATGACATCCAGCCCGGCGAAGAAGCCGGCATCAAAGACGTCTATTTCAAGATCGAAGGACCTTACGCCTTTGGCATGCTCAAGGCCGAGCGCGGCATCCACCGCCTGGTGCGCATTTCGCCTTTCGACGCCAACAAGCGTCGCCAGACCTCTTTCGCCTCGGTGGAAACCGTGGCCGAGATCAACGACGACATCGACGTGGAAATCAAGGACGAAGACTTGCGCGTCGACACCTACCGTTCGGGCGGCGCGGGCGGCCAGCACGTGAACAAGACCGATTCGGCCGTGCGGCTCACGCACTTGCCCACCGGCATCGTGGTGGCCTGCCAGAAGGAACGCTCGCAGCACATGAACCGCGAAAAGGCCATGAACATGCTGCGCGCCCAGCTGTACGAATACTACGAAGACCAGAAGAAGGCGGAGATGGACCGTTTCTACGGCGCCAAGTCGGAAAACGGCTGGGGCAGCCAGATCCGTTCCTACGTCTTTTGCCCTTACACCATGGTCAAGGATTTGCGCACCCAGTACGAAACGAGCGACGTCAACGGCGTCATGGACGGCCATCTCCAGCCGTTCATCGAGTCCTGGTTGCAGATGAAAGCCGCCAAGTGATGCCGGATTTCGGCGAAGAGCGCTTCCCCGTATACGGGCTCGACAGTCGCGGCCGGCACAAATCGTTCGCTTCGGCGGTTTCTTCCGCCTCCGGCGAAATCGCCGGCCTCATCGCGGCGCATCCTTTCGACCAGACCATCGCCGACAATTTCAAGCGGCTTTTCCCCGACATCCCCGCCTGGCCGGGCGTTTACGACGAAAACTCCGGCTATTTCCAGATCATGGTAAAAACCCCGGGCGCGCTGTTCATGCTCCGGCCCAAATTGCGCCAGATGGCGGCGGCGCTCCGGAAATTGCCCGGTTGTCCCAAGGGCTTCAAGGTGACCTTGCAGATCGCCATCCGATGATTTGGCTTGTCCTAGCGGCGATATTCACCCGATCGCTCGAGCGCGTCACCACGCTCGATCCGGCGCTGGCGCAGTCGGTCTACGATTGCCGGGCGGCGGGTCTCGTCTACGAACGCGTGCTGGACATCGATTATTCCGCCCGACCTTACCGGCTGACGCCCGGCGCGTGCGAACTGCCCGAAACGAGCTCGGACGGCCTCGAGTACGTCTTTCGGATGCGCTCCAGGGAAGTGACGGCCGAAGACGCCGCGCGCAGTCTCGAACGGCTGCGCGACCCTGGAATCGTTTCCCCCAACGGCTGGATCCTCAAGCACGTGGATACGATCGAAGCCAGGGACGGCGCGCTCCACATCCGGCTCAAAAAGCCCCAGCGCGTATTCCCCTGGCTGATGGCCATGCCGTGTTCGTCCGTGCTGAAGCCCGACGGTTCCGGTTCCGGTCCCTATCGGCTGGAAAGCTGGTGGAAAAACCACGAAATGGTCTTCAAGCGCAAGACGCCGGACCCTCGCGCTTTCGATACCGTGCGCTATCTGGTGGTGGACGACGCCTCCACGCAGTGGCTCATGTTCCTCCGGGGCGAGCTGGATCTCCTGGGCGAAATCAGTCGGGACAACTGGGATGCGGTGGTGGGTCCCGGCGGACAGCTGGACGACAGGCTGGTGCGCCAGGGCGTGGAACTTTACTCCATGCCCACCCTGGAAACGCTGTACATCGGTTTCAACATGAAAGACCCCGTCCTCGGGCCCAACAAAAAACTGCGCCAGGCGCTCAATTGCGCGTTCGATTTTCCCGAATGGGCCCGATTCTACCAAAACCGGGTGGAGCCGGCTTATTCGCCCGTGCCGCCCCAGGTGGCCGGCGCGCTTTCCGATCCCTCGCCCTATGCCTTCGACCTCGAAAAGGCCAAGCGACTCATGGCGGAGGCGGGTTATCCCGGCGGTATCGACCCCCAAACCGGGCGACGCCTCACGCTGACGCTCGCCATCGGCCGCGCCTCGCAGGATTCGCGCGAGGCGGGGGAACTCCTGGCGGCGTTTTTCGAGCGCATCGGCGTCAAGCTGGAACTTAAATTCTACACCTGGGACGCGTTTTTGAAGGCCGTCAACGAAGGGCGCGTGCAGCTTTACCGCATGGGCTGGGTGGGCGACTATCCCGACGCGGAAAACTTCCTCCAGCTCTTCCATTCGCGCAACGTTTCGCCCGGGCCCAACCACTCCGCCTACTGCAACCCCGCGTTCGACGCCGCCTTCGACGCCGAGGATTTCCGTCTTTGCCAGGAGATTTTGCGCGAGGATTGCCCCTGGATCTTCACCCATTTCAACAAGGCCAATTCGCTCGTCCGCCCGCGAGTGGGCAACTATCTCCCCAGCGATTTCCCCTATGGACAGGAGTTTTACTATGAAAACCGTGGCGATTGACCGGTCGGTCACCAGTTTCGCGGACTGCCACGACGGCGCCTGGTTCGAGTCGCTCGACCTGGCGGACGCGGACCGCATCCTCGTGGGAACGGGACCCGGTTCTTTCGCCGGCATCCGTTCCGCCATCGCCTTTGCGCAGGGATACGCGCTGGGCCGGCCCGGCGTGGAAGTTCTGGGCATTCCTTCGCCCGCCGCCCTGGCCGAGCCGGACGTGGCCCAAGCCGTGATCGGCGATGCCCGTCAAGGCAAGTTCTGGCTGGCGCTCTTGGACGGCTTCAAATTGGTCGCTCCCGTTTTCCAGGTGGAGGCGGCCGACCTCGAAAAGCGCGTGCCGCGCAATATGATCGTGGTCTCACCCGACGATGCGCGCATCGGCGAAAAATTGCGCGAGACGTTCACCGACCGCTATCGGGGTCTCGCCGTTCCTACGGCCGAGGGACTTTTGCGCGCGGCCGACCGGAATCCCGCGCTTTGCCGACCGGACCCCGTCCCGATCTACCTCAATCCCGCAGTGCGCCCATGAAAACCAGACTCCAGCACGAAATCATCCGTTATCTCATCCTGGCGGCGGCCGCGTTGCTGTTGGCGCTGGACTATCGCACGTTCGTGGCGTGGGGCCAGCTTTATCCCGGCGGGGCGGCGGGTCTGGCCATGCTGGTGCAGCGACTCTCGCAATTGGCGGTGGACTTTTTCGGGCTCGACTACGAAGTTCCCTTCGGGCCCATCAACCTGGTGTTGAACGCCATCCCGGTTTATATCGGTTTCCGCTATATCGGCAAACGCTTCACTTTGCAGTCGCTTTACGTCATTTTTCTCTCCAGTTTTCTCACCGACATCCTGCCGGTGGACGCTCTCACCGCGTTCATTCCGGCGCACGAACTGGCGCGCCTCCAGTCCGATCCGTTCGTCACTTCGCTCTTCGGCGGCATCGTGTTCGGTTTTGCCATCGCGCTGTGTCTCAGGTGGAACGCCACGAGCGGCGGCACCGACTTCATCGCCATCTACCTGTCCGAGAAGAAAGGGCGCGAAACCTGGAACATCATCCTGGGGCTCAACGCCGTGATTCTCCTCGCGGGTGGCTTCTGGTTCGGCTGGACGGGCGCCTTGTATTCCATCGTTTTCCAGTTCGTGTACCTGCAGGTGATCCACCTCATGTACCGGACCTACCAGTACCAGACGCTGATGATCGTGACCACCCGGCCCGACAAGGTCTGCGAGGCCATCTACCGCATCAGCCATCACGGCGCCACCGTGCTGGATGCCCGCGGCAGCTTCAACGGCGAGGCGCGCAGCGTGGTGATGTCGGTGGTGGCGGCGGACGACACTTCGCACATTTACGCGCTGTGCAAATCCATCGACGCCGACGCCTTTATCAATACCGTCAGCACCTCTCGCGTCATCGGTCGCTTCTACCTGCGTCCGCGCGACTGAGATAAAATCTGCTTGATTTTCGGGCGGGAATATGATATAATATATGGTAGTTTAACCAAAAAAGGAGAAAAGAACCATGGCTCACAAGATTGATGCGGCCAATTGCGTCGCGTGTGGATGCTGTCAGTCGGTTTGCCCTGCGGAAGCGATTTCGGCGGGCGACGCCTACTCCATCGACCCCGACAAGTGCCTCGATTGCGGTGCGTGCGCGGCCCAGTGCCCCAACTCCGCCATCTCTCCGGCGTAATGCTAGAGTTCGTAAAAGAGACCCTGCTGCTGCTGCCGTTTCTCTTCGCGACCTATCTCGTGCTGGAAACGGTGGAGGCCAAGGCGGGCGGTGCGCTCGAGGCTTTCCTCGAGCGTGCTCGTTCTGTCGGGCCGCTGGCGGGGGCCCTGGCCGGCGCCATACCCCAATGCGGGGTGTCGGCGGCGGCGGCCAGTTTCTATGCGGGCGGCGTGATCACCGCAGGCACGTTGGTGGCGGTGATGCTGTCCACTTCGGACGAATTGATCCCGGTGCTCCTTTCTTCGCAGGCGACGGCGGGACTGATGGCGAAGATTCTGATGCTGAAAGTGTTCGCGGCGGTGGCCATCGGCTTTACCGTCAACGCGGTGTTCGGCTTTTTGCGGCACATCCGCCGGCGGGTGGACGTGCACGAATTGTGCGAACATTCGCACTGCGCTTGCATGAAACGCCGGGGTATCGTGGTGCCGGCGCTGATCCATACGATCGAGGTTTTCCTGTTCATCGCGGTCATTTCCGGGGCCATCGAGCTGGCGATGCATTTCGGCGGCGAGGATGCGCTGGCCCGGCTCCAGTTGACCAGGCCCTACGTGGGCGAGGCGCTGGCGGGGCTTTTGGGTCTGGTGCCCAATTGCGCGGTGAGCGTGGCCGCCGCCAAGCTGTATTTGAGCGGCGCGATGAGCGCGGGCGCGTTGATGGCCAGCTCCTTCACGGGCAGCGGACTGGGACTCCTGGTGCTGTTCCGCACCAATCGCAATTTGGGCGAAAATCTGGGGATTCTCGCCTCGGTGTACGTCATCGGGACCATTCTTGGCCATCTAACGGGGTATCTGCTATGAAACTGGATAGAATCCTGTCGATCCCTTGCGTCAACTGGTGCGTGGAGGTGGTGCAGAACTTCCTCCGCAACAATTGTTCCATGCATGCGGCAGGGCTCACCTATTTCTCGCTGTTGGCCGTCATCCCCACCTTGTGCATCCTGCTCTTCGGCGCCAAGCAGTTCGGCGTGGACGACTACGCCCGCACGGAAATCAACCGCCAGCTGGACCTCATGATCTCCAATATCGAAAACGGCCAGGAGGACGACATGGCCATCCTGGCGCGCTATATCGGCACGGACGAGCAGCGCGAGCAGAAGAAGATCGCGGCGCTGGAGTTCGGCAAGCAGGCGCGGCAGATTTCGGACATTCTCTTCGAGAAGATCGAGCAGTTCAACATCAAGACGCTGGGCTGGATCGGTTTCGGTTTTCTCTTGTGGACGGTCATCTCCTCCTTGAGCATGGTGGAGGTGAGTTTCAACGAAATCTGGGAGGTGCCCAAGGCGCGGCCCATCTGGCGACGCTGCGCGCTGTACCTGTTCATTTCGGTGGTGCTGCCGGTGCTGCTGTCGCTGGCCATGTCGGTGCCGCTGTTGAATCTCGTCAAAGACATCATCGTTTCCACCGTGGGCGCCACCTGGCTCACCAAGTGGGTGTCGGACGGGCTCGTGGCGGTGCTGGATTCGGGCCTCTTCCGGATGGCGGTGTCGCTGACGTTCGCGTCGCTCAACTTCGCGTTTCTCTTCAAGGTGATTCCGCACCGCAAGGTGGGCAATCGCCACGCGTTCTACGGCGGACTCGTGACGGCCATTCTCTTCGGTGGCTGGATCAAGGTTTGCGCCATCGCGCAGGTGGGCATCGCCAAGTCGTCCGCGCTTTACGGATCGTTCGCGTTTCTGCCCATCATTCTCGCGTGGATTTACATGAGCTGGCAGATCGTGCTGTTGGGCGCCTGCATGGTGCGGACGATGGAGCTTAAAGCGGCGCGATGAAGATTTTCCTGACCGACCGGCAATCGATGCTCCGGGGCGCGCTCGAGGCGGCGCTTTCCGGCCACGCGCTCGCGTGGGGCGAAGGGCCGGAGGTGCTGGACGACGAAAAATTCACCGCTCGGATGCTGGCGGAAAAGCCGGACGTGCTGATCGATCTTACCTCTTTCGCCCGAACGGACGAGGCGGAAACGGGCGCGCGGAACGTGGCGCTGGCCGCCAAAATCTGCGGGGCGCGGCTGTTCTTCCTGTCGTCGGCCGAGGTTTTTTCGGGCCGACCGCCGCGCACGCCTTGGGCCTGGGGCGAGATGGACATTCCCCGCCCCGAGACCGACTTCGGCCTCGCCCGGTTTGCAGGCGAACAGATGGTGCACCTGGTCGATCCGGACGCCACCATTCTGCGCACGCACTGGCTGTACGCGGAAGGGGCGGACGATTGGCTGCACGAGCTGGTCAAGACCGGCCGGGCGGACGACAAGGTGCGCGGCAACCCCACCTCGACCCGAACGGTGGCCGAGGCCATCCGCTTTCTGCTGGTGCGGCCGGACGTTTCCGGCATCGTGCACGTGACCTGCGAGGACCAGTGCACCCGGGCCGAAGCGGGCGATTTCGTCTTTTCCCGGCTGGGGCGGACCGGCCAAGTGGAGCGTTCGGCCGGCGAGGAGCGCACCTATGCGCTCAAAAAGAGCGTCCTCAACGTGCTCGGCTACCGCACGCCCAAGTGGCAGGACGCGCTCGAAGAATTTGTACACAAGGAGTTCAATTGATGCTACTCGACATTCAGGATCTGGACGTTTCTTTCCGGAACGACGAAGGCGAAGTAACCCGCGCGGCGATGGACGTCAGCCTCGCGCTCGACCGCGGCGAGGTGTTGGGGATCGTGGGCGAGTCCGGCTCGGGCAAGAGCTCGGTTTCCATGTCGATCGCGCGGCTGCTGCCGTCGCCGCCCGCGTTCTATCCCAAAGGGCGCATCCTGCTGGACGGCCAAGACACGTTGACGATGCCGCTGCCGGAACTCAGGGCCATTCGCGGCAAGAAGATCGGGGTCGTCTTCCAGGATCCCATGGGCTCGCTCTCGCCGCTGCATCGAATCGGCGACCAGCTGGTGGAGACGATTCTCCTCCACGAAAAAATGACCAAGGAGGCCGCGCGGGCGATGGCGCTGGAGTGGCTGGACAAGGTGGGCATCCCCGACCCCATCGTTCGCGCCCGGGCGTATCCGCACGAACTTTCCGGCGGCATGCAGCAGCGCGTGATGATCGCCATGGGCCTCATGCTGGGACCGGACCTCGTCATCGCCGACGAACCCACCACCGCCCTGGACGTGACCATCCAGGCGCAGGTGCTGAAGCTGATGAAGCGACTGCACCAGGCCAATTCGGCGGTGCTCCTCATCACCCACGATCTGGGCGTGGTGTCGCAGATGGCCACCAAGCTCGCGGTGATGAAGGACGGCCGGGTGGTGGAGACCACGGACGATCCGGCGGCGTTTTTCGCCAATCCCAAGCATCCCTACTCGCAGGGACTCGTTCGCGAGGCACGCAAAATGGAGCTGGAAACGGAATGAAGCGAATCGGAATCGTCGGCGCGGGGCGTTTCGGCATGTCGTTGGCGGAGTCGCTCGCGAACGCGGGGACCGACGTGATCCTCATCGACCGCAACCGTCCCGCCATGCAGAACGCCAGCGAATTCGCCACTTCGCTCCAGGGCGACGCCACCCAGCCGCACGTCCTGGAAGAGGCCGGTTTCGGCGCTTGCGACGTGGTGGTGGTGGCCATCGGGTCCAACATCGAAGCGTCCATCATGGCCACCACCAACTGCAAGGAACTGGGCGTTCCGCGCGTGGTGGCCAAGGCCACCAGCGAACTGCACGGCAAGATTCTGCGGCGCATCGGGGCCGACACCATCATCTACCCCGACCGCGACAGCGCCCACCGGCTGGCGCGGACCATCGCCAACCACGACGCCATCGATTTTCTGGAGGTGTCCGAGGGGTATTCGATCGCCGAGATCGAAGTGCCCGAGGACATGCGCGAGCGCACTTTGGCGCAAATCGATTTCCGCAACAAGACGGCCCTCACCGTGCTATGCATCCGGCGCGTCAACCCCGAAAAGCCGGAGGCGGAGCGGCTTGTCATCATTCCTTCGGCCGATGCGGTTTTGAAGAGCGGCGACCGCCTGATCGTGTTCGGCGAAACCCGCAAGATCGACGAACTTTCATGAGCCGGCTGATCATCGAAGGCGGCAGAACCATCGCCGGGACGCATCGCGTTTCCGGCAACAAGAACGCCGCCTTGCCGATGATCGCCGCCGCGCTGCTGACGCCGGAGCCGGTGGTGCTGACCAATCTGCCGGACATCGCCGACGTGGCCACCATGCTGGAGGCGGCCCGGACCTTGGGCGTCCGGGTGGAGCGCTCGGGCGACCGGGTGACGCTTGTCGCCGCCAAGCTCAAGTCGGCCCGGATTTCGCCGGAGCTGGCCGCGCGCCTGCGGACGAGTTTTCTCTTCGCGGGGCCGCTGCTGGCGCGCCTGGGGCGGGCGTGTCTCCCGCCTCCGGGGGGCGACCAGATCGGCCACCGGCGGCTCTACACCCATTTCGCCGCGTTCAAGCAGCTGGGCGCCAAGGCGCAGGCGGGCAAGAAAACGCTGCGCTTCGAGGGCAGGCTCAAGGGCACGCGGATTCTGCTGGACGAAGCCTCCGTCACCGCCACCGAAAACGTGCTGATGGCGTCGGTGCTGGCGGCGGGTCGCACCGTCATCTACAACGCCGCGTGCGAGCCGCATATCGTGGACCTCGCCAACATGCTCAACGCCATGGGCGGACAGGTGTCGGGCGCGGGCACCAACCGGATAACGGTGGACGGCGTGGAAGCGCTGCACGGCTGCGAGGCCCGGGTGGGGTGCGACTACATCGAAGCCGGCAGCTACCTCGTGGCGGCGGCGGTGACGGGCGGCGCGCTGACCTTGACCAATATCGACCCCGAGCCGTTCGAGGTTTTGGTTCACGCGTTCGGGCGCTTTGGCGTCACCTGGACCATCGACGCCAAGGAAAAGACGCTCGTCTACACGCCCAAAAAGCGGCTCAAGATGAAGTACGATCTCGGCGACGCCATTCCTTCGCTGGCGGACGGTCCCTGGCCGGCGTTTCCGTCCGACCTCATGTCCATTTTGATCGTGCTCGCCACCCAGACGCGCGGGACCTGTCTCTTTTTCGAGAAGATGTTCGAGAGCCGGCTGTACTTCGTGGACCATCTGCGCGGCCTCGGGGCCAAAATCGTCCAGTGCGATCCGCACCGGGTGGTGGTGACCGGCCCCAGCAACCTCTACGGCGGCACGGTGACGAGTCCCGATATCCGCGCCGGCATCGCGCTCGTCATCGCGGCCTTGGCGGCCAAGGGCAAGTCGGTCATCCAGAACGCCGAAACGGTGGACCGGGGCTACGTGGCGGTGGAAAAGTCGCTCACGGCCCTGGGCGGGAGCATAGTGCGCAAATGATTTCGGTCGAAGGCAGACTCCCGGCGCGACTCGGCATTTCCCGTCGTGAACTGGCAAAGGCGGCGGAATTTTTCGCCCGGCTTTCGTCGCGCCGCATCCGCACGCCGTTTAGGGACGTGACGGTGGTGCTGCAGGACGACGCGGGATCGGACGAGGTGCATCGCGGCATCATGGGGGTGGAGGGCGCCACCGACGTCATCACCCAGCGGTACGATCCCCTCCCGGGCGAGGCGCCCGGCGTCTACGGCGAAATCTACGTCAACGTCCAGCGGGCGGCCGCGTTGGGCGGTCGCAAGGAGCTTTTGCTCTACGTGGCGCACGGCATGGACCATCTTTCCGGCGCCGACGATCACGGCGAAAAAGCCTACCGCACCATGCGCAGAAGGGAGCTGAGATGGATCGCTCTGGCGAGTCGATAGCGGAGGTGATGCGGCAGATCGATTCGCTCGGGTTCTGGCCGGGCTATCTGCAGTGGGTGCTCCTGCCGCGCGGCTCGGTGTATCCCTACTTCGGCATGATCGAGCCGGTGGAAAACCACGCGGAAATCAAGGCGCAGGGGCTTTTTCTCGAAGGCTGGCAGACGTTCCACGACTACAACCTGTGGCGCCACGACCGCGAATACGGCTTCGTTTCCTATCCGGGCGAATTGCCGGGCTTTTTCTGTCTCTGGCTGAAGGACGGCCGCACCGAGGTCTACCGCCAGGATCCGGGCTTCAAGCCGCGGCCGCTCGTGGAACGCGAGGAACCGCTGTTTTTCCAATTGATCCGCGAGTCGTTCGGGCTCGTGATGCGCATCGAAAACGACCCCAAGCTTTGCCATCGCTACCTGGACGAGGGCAGTCTCTTCGGTCGGCGCCAGACGGACGAGGGCCCCTGGGAGGACGTGCCCGTGCCGATGGTGCAGCCGCGTCCCCACGTGGAGCACGTGACGCTGCCCAAGGCCGACGTGGCCGCCGCCAAGGACTTGCCGCTACTGAAAGATCGCGCGCTGGAGGTGGATTTCCGCTGCAATCCGGCCTATGCCACCCAGGAGGCGCATTCGCGCATCGCCTACGATTTTCTCCTTCGCGACGCGCAACCCGGCCAGCTGCCGGTGCGGCTCCGGTTCTCGGTCCGGCCGCCCCAATGCACCTTGGCGGACATGTGGCAGAATCTGGCGCCGTGTCTGCTCAAGGAGATGGTCAAGCGGGGTTTCGTTCCGGGCGAAATCCGCGTCCGCAGCCAGCGGGTGTTCCGCCTCTTGCGTCCGCTCACCCTGCAACTCCCGTTCAAACTCTCCCTGCACGACTCCCTCCCCGGTCTGGACATCAACGCCTGACTGAAAGGTAAAGAAGGGGCGGGGGGTGCTTTCGCTCGGGGCCTTGCGGCTGCTGCGCAGTTTGTGCTTCGCACTCACCCAACCCGACGCCTGCGGCGCGGGCGAATCTACTGGGAGTCTCGGAGTTTTGGGAGTTGGGGAGTGTGAGAAGTGAAAAAGGCGGGGTTGCGAGGGACTTTGCTCTTCATTCTCAGGGACTTTACTGACGGTTTCTGGGGACTTTACTCACCGTTTTCAGGGACTTTGCTGCTCGTTTCTAGGGACTTTACTTGACGTTTTCAGGGACTTTACGCGTCCTTGTCAGGGACTTTGCTCATGGTTCCAAGGGACTTTGCCGCTGGTGGTCTCCGGTATATAATACAAGATAACTTTTGCAAGTGTCCCGCGAAATTTCTGCCCGAAGTGCGTTTGACCCGCATAAACATTGGGCGAAACGCGCCAAAAAATTTTTGAAAAAATTTCTCTCGCGGGGTTTTTGCCCGCCCCGTCGCCGGTAAGCGATACAGTGCTAAGCGAGCGCGAGCGTATGCGCGTCACGCCCGTGCGCGTTAGGTTTTATTATTAATATATAAATACCCGTTTCCGTTTTCTTGAGTATACTGGTAACTAGAACTTGAACATTATACCAAAAACGGAGACGGGATTCCCAGTTCGTCAAGTAGAAAAGACACTTTTGTTTGAGTTGCGCTGATTGTTGTTCGTCAGAATTCGGACACTTTCGAGGTTGGATTTCTTTTTGGATATGGGTTTGGGGCCG
The DNA here is from genome assembly GCA_017542055.1 of Kiritimatiellia bacterium. Lineage (GTDB taxonomy): Bacteria > Verrucomicrobiota > Kiritimatiellia > RFP12 > UBA1067 > UBA1067. The sequence goes on along the minus strand of JAFXXW010000017.1, from coordinate 23 downwards.
AGGGTTATGGCACCTTGCAGAAT
>JAFXXW010000002.1 GCA_017542055.1 Kiritimatiellia bacterium | reverse complement strand
TATTTGGGGATTGGCACATTCCTCATGGCCGAGGGCCTTGGAGAGGCGCGCGCGGAAAGCCCGGTATTTGGAGCGGGGCGGGCGCTTTTCGTTCTCGAAGCTCTGGTCTTGCCAGACGGTCAGGAAGCGGTTGAGACCGAGCCGGTCGAAATACCATTCCAGCAGGGAACGGTCGCGATCGGGCCAATCGAGTTCTTCCATCACCTTCGAAATCAAATCCCCCCGATCCCAATAATCAAAATCTTTAGATTCCCCCAATCCCGATAAAGGGGAAGGGACTATAGGGATGGGGATTGGGGAGTTTGAAGTTTCATCCTTATTGGGGATAGGGTGTGGGGAAGGGGGAGGGGATGGGGATTTACCGATTGATCGATTTACCGATTTACCGATTGGATTTTGGCTTGGTTTCATGGGCGTTTCCTTTCTTGTTTTTGAGGCAGGAGACATTCCCGCCTTTACGCCGAATATTATCGCACCAAGTCGGCGGGGAACCGACTTTTTTCTGGCCGACTGGCGGGAAAGGCCCGGTTTTATTGGGTGGAAGCGAAGTCGAAAAGTCGGTCCAAGGCCGACTTTGGGGGTGAAAAGTCGGTCGCGCCGACTTTTTTCTTGGGGGACAAGCATTTTGGGCCTTGACTTTTAGGCCTCAAATATGATATAATATCCGCATTCAGTCTGAGGACTGAGGGGAACGGACGAATCCCCAGGACTGGAGGCGCCGGGTTCAAGGCGGGGAAAGCAACCTCGCTACTCATTTTTGATCCAGCTTCATGCATGCTTCGTCAAGGGAACGGTTTTCGCTTTAGACGACCGCTTCACGGGAGCATGCAGTCAAATCACTTCCGCGAGGCGCCAAGAAAGGAAGGATTTGACATGACTATCGACGAATTGAAAGACGAAACTCTGGCGGTCGGCGCGCGGGCGCTGGTGTCTCTGTACGACGAGTATGCCGAGAAGTGCGAGCAGCTGACGGAGGGGGCAGAGGCGTTCGCGAATTGGGTGGCGTTCAAAGGTCGGCGGCCGGCCCGGAAGACGTGGCCGGACTGGGCGCTCGATCCGAAACTGAACGGGGTGTCTGAGCGACTCGACGACGAGGCGGCGGAGCTCAAGCGGTTCCGGCCGGGGGAACTGCCGGAGGAGGTGGTGGCCGCAGGCGAAAAGTACATGGCGGCGGAAGTGGCGCTCACGGAGGCGTTGGAGGAGGTGGCGCGATGCGAGAGTTTGGCGCAAACGCGGACCTGCGACTTCGATTTGTGGGGGTATGTGACGAGGCGACGGGGAATTGAGCGATTCAACCAGCGGACGCACGAAATGAAAATCGACGAGAAAATCCGTCGGAAGAAGGAGTGCTATTACGCCAACAGCCGCGCGCTTTACCAGGTGATCACGGAGCTGATGAAGGGGAACGGGAAGCGCGAGCGGGAGGAGTCGCGGACGATGGCGCGGATCGAAAAGAAACTCGACGTGGTGGTGAGCGAGGAGCCGATCCATTGCTGGGACGCGCTCCGGAGCAAGGTGCGACGCGCCCAGGTGAAGGCGGTGTGGCAGCGCGTCAAGGCGGCGCGGGCCGAGGGGAAGGAAGTGGAGCTGCATGCGGAGTGTTTCCGGGCGTTCCGTCAACTCAAAATGGGGTCCATGCCGGGAGGCTATCCCAATTTCCATGCGCTATACAAATTCTGCCGCGAGCACGAAACGGAATTCTGACCTCGCGTTTTCCCCTTGCAATTTGGGCGAAAATTTGGTATAATATAGGGTAATGACGAAGAAATCAGAAAAGTACATTCCGCCGCTCCGCCAAGGGTGGGCATTAGGAAGTGACGTGACGAGATGGAGACAAAGGCGATGGCGGCGGATGTGAGCAGAAAGGCCCGGAAGTTCCGGGAGTACTGGCTTTGGCAGCGCGGGAGCGAGAAGGGCGAAGACCAGCAGTTCTGGAACATGCTCTTGCGCGACGTGCTGGGCATGGACGAGGTGGAGCGACGCCTCAAGCCGCAGGTGCCGGTGCCGATGAAGGGCACGACGAAGTTTCTGGACTTCTGGATTCCCGAAACCAAGGTGTTGATCGAGCACAAGTCGCGGGACATCAAACTGGACGCGCCGCAGTCGAGTCATGGCGGCAAGACGCCGTTCGAGCAGGCGCTCGAATACAACCAGGCGCGCGGCTATTCCGACAAGGCCCGCTGGATCGTGACGTGCAATTTCGACGAGATTTGGGTCTACGACATGAACCATCCCCTCGAAGAGCCGCAGAAGATTCGCTTGACGGATTTGCCCAAGGAGGTTTCGCGGCTCGGTTTTCTCGTCGACGCGTCAATCGTCGCCGTCCGCGACCAGGAGAAGGATATTTCCATCAAAGCCGGGCGGATCATAGGCGAAATCTACCGGGAGCTGTTGAAGCGCTATGCCGAACCCGACTCGCCGGAAACGCTCAAGCACCTCAATCGCCTGTGCGTGCGGCTGGTGTTTCTCTTCTACGCCGAAGACGCGGAGTTGTTCGACAAGGACGCGTTCTGGTCGCTCCTCACCCACACGCCGGCCGGATTTCTGCGGCAGCGACTGTTGGCGCTCTTCCGCGCGCTCGACACGCCCAAGGAGTCGCGCGACCCGTATCTGGAGCCGGAAATCGCGGTTTTCCCCTACACCAACGGAGGTCTGTTCAAGGGCGTGGACGATGCCGAAATCCCGCCGCTCGACGAGGACCTGCGCGCCTTGCTGGTCAAGTCGTCCAACTTCGACTGGCGCGAAATCAGTCCCACCATTTTCGGGGCGCTCTTCGAAAGCACGCTCAACCCCGAGACGCGTCGCTCGGGCGGCATGGTGTATACCTCGGTCGAGAACATCCACAAGGTGATCGATCCCCTGTTTCTGGACGGGCTCAAGGCGGAGCTGGAGGAAATCCGCAAAGAGCGTTCGGCCGCCACGCGGAGCGCCCGAGCGCGCGAGTTCCAGGCTAGGCTGGGCGGCCTCAAGTTTCTCGATCCGGCCTGCGGCAGCGGGAACTTTCTCACCGAGACGTTCCTCTCGCTGCGCAAACTGGAGAACGAGGCGGTCAAGTTGGGGGCGCGCCTCAAGGAAGGGGAGCGGCTACTCAATCTCGACGGCGAGGTCAAGGTGACGATCGACCAGTTCAAGGGCATCGAGATCAACGATTTCGCGGTGGCCGTCGCCAAGACCGCGATGTGGATTTCGGAAGCCAAGATGCTCCGCGAAACGGCGGAAATTCTCGACGCGCCGCCCAAATATCTTCCGCTCCACGATTATGACGGCATCATCGATGGCAACGCGCTCCACCTGGATTGGCCCGAAGCCCACTACATCATGGGCAACCCGCCATTCTCCGGAGCAAGGTGGATGGGCAAGTCGCAGAAGGACGATATGCTGTCGGTCTTCGGCAAGGATTGGCACGGCGTTGGCGATCTTGATTATGTGACAGCATGGTACAAGCGGGCGGTTGACAGCGTTGCCGCCACCAAGGACGCAGAAAATACAAAGGTCGCGTTTGTTTCCACCAATTCCATCTGTCAAGGCGGGGCGGTAGTCAATCTGTGGAAGCCGCTCTTTGAGCAGGGACTTGAAATTGACTTCGCGCATCGCACATTCCGCTGGGATAACGAGTCGGTTGAAAAGGCGCATGTGCATTGCGTAATTGTGGGGTTCCATTGCGAGGGGAAAGGGACGCAAGGGACGGAAGCGACCAAAGGGACGGCCGCCAAAACCATTTTCGACGGAGAGAGGAAGATTGAGGCCACGCACATCAACGGTTATCTGATGAATGCGCAAGATGTGTGGATAGAGAGCCGCAATAAGCCGCTTTGCGATGTGCCGGAAATGGGGATTGGCAACAAGCCAATTGACGGGGGCAATTATCTGTTTACAAAAGAAGAGAAGGACGAATTCCTCAAAAAAGAGCCGCAAGCAGAACGATACTTCCACCCTTGGTATGGAGCAGAAGAATTCATAAACGGCAAGGAGCGTTATTGCCTTTGGCTGGGCGATTGCACGCAAAGTGAGCTTTTTGCCTTGCCTGAATGTCTGAAACGGGTACAGGCGGTAAGGGACTATCGCCTTGCTTCGAAGAGCGAAGGAACACGTAAAATCGCTGACAAACCAACTCGATTCCATGTCGAGAACATGCCAAAGGGCGACTATATTGTTATTCCTAAGGTTTCCTCCGAGAGACGGCAATACGTTCCATTTGGTTTCTTTACACCAGACACTTTTTGTAGCGACCTTGTCTTTATGATACCTAATGCCAAACTTTATCACTTTGGTGTGTTGACTTCAAGCGTGCACATGGCGTGGATGCGGGCGGTCGCGGGGCGGCTCAAGAGCGATTATCGCTATTCCGCCAATATTGTTTACAACAACTTCCCTTGGCCGGGGGAAGGGACGGAAGCGACCGAAGCGACTAAAGCGACAATCTCCGCCACTGCGCAGGCGATCCTGGACGCGCGTGCGAAATATACGGGTGTGACATTGGCCCAGATGTACGGCGACAAGATGTATCTGTTCCCGGAGCTTGTTGCCGCCCATGCGGCCAACGATCGCGCGGTGCTGGCGGCCTACGGCCTTAAGCCCGACACGCCAGAACCGGAGATAGTGGCCCACCTCTTCCGACGATATGCGGAAGGGACAAAAGGGACAGAAGAGACAAAAGGGACTGGCAGGTCGCTTAGGTCGCTAAAGTCACTTAAGTCCCTTGCGGCCGAAGGAGGCGTAAATGGCTGAAATTCCGAAGATCGTGCTGCCGCATGGCGGCTACCGCAATCTGATAGTCTATCGCAAGAGCGAGGTGATTTATCATGGCACGGTGGCGTTTTGCCGGAGGTTTTTGCCGGCGCATGGCGATCGCACGGTGGATCAGATGACGCAGGCGGCGAGGAGTTGCAAGCAGAATATCGCCGAGGGCAGTGCGGCCAGCGGAACCAGCAAGGAGACGGAAATCAAGTTGACCAATGTGGCGCGCGCCACGCTGGACGAGCTGCTGGAGGATTACCTCGACTATTTGAAGGCGCACGGAGCCGGAGAATGGGAGGCCAATAGCGAAAAGAAGAAGGCGGCGCGCGATTTCGCGAAGACTCATGCCGACTGGGACGACTGGAAGCAGTTCTTCGAATCGCGCCCGGCCGAGACGCTGTGCAATCTGATGATTGTGGTCATTCAGCAGACGAAATACCTTCTCGACAAGATGATCGCCGCGCAGGAGGAAGACTTCAAAAAGCATGGCGGAGTGCGCGAGCGGATGCATGCGGCGAGGACGGAGGCGCGCGGCGAGGAGTGGGACAAGGCCATTTATTCGCGGCTTGACAGTTCTGCGACGGCGGAGGAACTGGCCGCCAGAGTAAAAGAAATCAAACGCCAGGCAGATCAGGCGGCTTTTAGCATCGCCCGCCGCAAAAGATGGCAGTGAACTGGCGGGGGAGTTGCTTCCGCTCGGGGCCTTGCGGCTGCTGCGCAGTTCGTGCTTCGCACTCACCCAACCCGACGCCTGCGGCGCGGGCGAATTCGTGGGAGCTTGGGAGTTTGAGATAAGGGGCACTTTTTGCTTGACATCGGGGCTGGAATATGATATAATATTCTACAAATAAATCCAGAACCAGACTAACGATGAGTACCGCAGACGAAATGTACAAACCAGACCCGGCGAAAGCGCGGGAGACGGAGGCTTATCTCGCGCGCATACGCAGGACAATAGCCGAGTCGTCGCGCTTGGTCGAGCAGGCGCATTTGCGCATCGCCGAGACGGACCGGATGCTGGAGTCGCAAGGGCTCACGCGCGAGCAGGTGATGGGCTTCAGGTTCACCCCCGAGCAGCGCGAGGCGGTCAATCGCGAGCTGGTGCGCCAGGGGATGGAGCCGCTGGAGGAGGACCCGGAGGAGTTCCGGTTGCCGGTGGAGCACGAGCGGCTGGGCGGCGAGAGCTGGAACGTGGAGCGCGGCGACGCGGAGCTCGCGGAGCGGCAAAGAAAATTCGGCATGATGATGAAACCTTTTCAGATCTGACGGGTATACAGGGCAGAGAAAGGAATCAAAACTATGTCAATCGAACTCAATGTCAACAGGCTCAACGTGGGGACCGCCTCGACGTTGGATGTGGGCGCCGGCCAGGGCGAAGTGTCCGGCAAGGCGCTGTCGGCGCTCCTCGGGGGCGAGTCCGTCAAAGTTTCGAGCGGGGCCATGACCGACCTGGAGGCGCTGGTGGCCAAGCTCAAGAGCGAAAGCGAGCGGGCCAAATTCTCGCTCGTTTTGACTTCCTTGAGCGCGCTCAGCCAGTCGCTCACCGACGTGCAGAAGCGTCAGGTGGAGGAAGGCCTCAAGCTCTCGGAGAAGCTCGAGGAGCTGAACAAGGAAGTGGACAAGTACGCCGACGCGCTGAAGGATGCCAACTCCGACGCGGCCGTGCTGGAGGCCAAGATCGCGCAGCTCCAGAAGCAGATCGAGCAGGCGGTCAAGGACGGCAAGGAGCACAACGAGCTCGTGGCGAAAATGAAAGAGGCGCGGGCCGAACTGGACGCCAAGCGGCAGGTTATCGCCGACACGCAGGGCAAGATCAACAACGTCAAGAACGAGATTTCGACCGTCCAGACCAAGCTGGCGGCGCTGGTGAAGTCGGTGGGCGAAAACGCGCTCAAGACGATCGCGGGCGAGCTTGCCAAGCTGGCCGAGCCGGAAACGGCGGAGCGTCCGGCCGAGGCCAAGAAGGCCGAGGAAAAGGAGCTCGCCAACGACCCTCTGGCGATCATCCGCGAGTCGCTGGGCAAGATCGAGCGCGACATCATCGCCACCATCGAAGAACAGCGCATCGAAACGGTTTAAATCAAACACCTCAACATCCCAAAGGAGAAAAACCATGGACAAAGCAACCGAGCAGCAGATTCAGGACGCCGCCAAGAAGTTCGCGGGCGGCGCCACGCTCAAAGAGGTCAAGGGCATTTCCAACGAAGAACTGGAGTCGGTCTATTCGCTCGGCTTCAGCTACTACCGCACCGGCAAGTTCGAGGACGCGCAGAAGCTGTTCGAGTTCCTGGTGCTGTTCGACCACCTGAACTCCAAGTACTGGTTTGCGCTGGGCGCGGTGCAGCAGGCGCGCAAGGATTTCCAGAAGGCCATCGCCTCCTACGGGTATGCGTCGTTCCTGGATCTGGAGAATCCCAAGCCCCAGTTCCACGCGGCGGAATGCTTCCTGGCGCTGGGCGACAAGGCCAACGCCGCGAGCGCCGTGCTGGCGCTGGAGCAGTACGCTCCCCAGAACACCGAGCTCGGACGCGAATATCGCGCCAAGGCGGCGGCCCTCCGGGCCACCATCGGCGAGGCGGCTTTCGCGGAAGACGGCGAGGAAAAGTAAAAAAGTTCCGATTGGATGTAACCTCGAACGCTCCTCAAGTGTAGACAGGGCAGAAAGGAACACAACAATGGCTACTGAAATTTCCAACGTGACTCCGCGGCAGATGCCGAACACGATCAACGAGGCGACGAACCTCGCGAAGGGTCTCGGGCTCTCGGAAAAGGCCACCCAGACGGTCAAGGACGTGGCCGCGCTCCTCGGCGGGCGCAACGTCAGCGTCAACACCAACGCCCGCGTGGACTCCACCGAAACCGGCCGGGCCACCGGCGCGACGGGCATTCCCGCGCTCGACAATCCGGCGGATATCAAGCAGCTCGAGCAGAACCTCGAGAAGCTCCTCTCCTATCTCCAGATGGACAACGAAGAGCGCCAGACCGAAATGGCCAAGGAGCGCATCGAAATCCAGAAGGACACCATCGATGCGGAACGCAAGAATCGCTCCGAGAAGATCGAAAAGTCTTTGAAGGACATGGACAAGGCGGCCGAGTCGCGCAAGGCGAGCCGGGTGTTCGGCTGGCTGATGACGGCGCTCGCGGTGGTGGCCGCGGTGGTGGCCTGCGTGGCCACCGGCGGTCTCGCCCTCGGCCCGGTGATCGGCGCTGGCATCGCCATCGGCTGCCAAGTGCTGAGCGAAACGGGCGCGATGGACAAGATCGTGGAGAAACTGGCCGAAGGGCTGGAGAAACTGGGTCTAAGCAAGCAGGCGGCTCAGATCGTGGCGCAGGTGCTCATCACGGTGGCCATCATGGCCGCTTCGCTGGGCGCGGGCCTCGCGGGCGGCGGGGCTTCGGCGGTGTCGAATCTCGTCAAGGCCGCGAAGGCCACGGTGGAGACGGCCGAAAAGGTGCGCGCGGCGGTGGCGATCGCCATGACGGTCACGGGCGTGGCCGCCACCATCACCGGCGGCGTGAGCGCCTACGACAGCTACCAGGCGGGCATGAGCCAGGCGGACGTCAAGGAGACCGAAAAGATCCTGGCCGCGCTCCGGCAGCGGCTCGACGAGTGCGAAGAGGAGCTGGAGCAGATCATGCAGCAGCTGCAGGCGGCGGTGTCGCAGGTGGCGGAGCTCCTCTCCTCGGCCACGGACACTTCGGAAGCAATCGCCAACAACCTCGGGGCCATGGCCTAAAGCGGAAAGGAGGCGCGACATGGGCATTCAAGTCAACGGCGGAGCCAATGCGGTAAACTGGGAGACGCTCCTCGGCAAGCTCGGGGACATCCAGAAGACGACGGGCGCGGACGGCGTGGAAAAAACCAGCGTCACCTTCACCACCATGGTGGACGGCGTGGAGACGCCGGTGACGATTGCCATTCCGGACGATCTGGAACTGCCGGCCACGGTGGATCAGTCGGCCATCGATTCGCTCTGCGCGAAATTGGCGGGCGACAACGGTCTCGATCTCAGCGAGAAGCAGATCGAACAGCTTCACGAGTCGCTTTCCGCCATGCTGAAGGAGACGGTGGGCGCGTCGGGGTCGAGCGCTTCCAAGAGCGTGATGTTCGACCTCTACAAGCTGATGGCGCTATTGGTGGAGGTGGCGCAGAAGCAGCGCGACGCCGCCCGCGAGATGCGCCAGGCCGAAAACGAGGCGGTCCAGAAGAGCATTCTCGACCAGGCCGCGGCGCAGCGCCAGGCGGCGGTGACCGGCATGATCGCCGGGGCCATCTGCTGCGCGGTGCAGATAGGGTTCACGATGGCTTCGCTCTACAAGCAGGGCAAGGCGTTCAACACCCAGCTGGGGACCGAAAAGACGACGGGTCTCGACGTGGCGCGCCAGAACGTGGACATGATCAAGGCCGCCAACACGCAGGCCAACGCGCAGTCGCAGCTCGCCAAGGTCAAGGCGGATGTGGGCGCCAAGCCTTCGCTCATCAACGGCCAGACCATCAACGGCAAGGTGGACAACGGCATGAACAACGCCCAGATGCGCGACGCCACGGCCAAGTTCAACACGGCCAAGGACACGCTCCAGTCCACCACCGAGCGCTATATCGCGGTGAAGCAGTTGGGGTCGGAACCGGCCATCAACGAGGTGACGGCCGACATGGTGGCGCCGCTGGAAGGCGCGGAGATGGGTCCGGTGAAGACGGCGGTGGGCAAGCTGGACGCCTGCAAGGCGGACATCAAGGCCAAGCTGGACAATATCGCCAACCTCTCCGAGGCGGACAAGCAGTTCCTCATGGAGAAGGGCGGCGTGGAGTTCAGCAAGCTGAGCATGGCCGATCGCACCCGGATGATGAACATCAAGATGTCCCACATGGACGTGGACAAGATCAACTTCGGGCGGTATGCGGAGCTCAAGGCCGAGGTCAAGACGGCGTTCGACGGCGCCATCGGCAAGCTGGAGAACCAGCTGGCGCCCGGCGGACAGCTCAAGACGGATCTCGCCACCGCCCGCGAAAACCTGCGCGCCCAGACCAAGCTCAACCTCCAGAGTTTCGAGGACTCCTACGACAACGCGCTCAAGGAGTACAACGAAACGGCCAAGACCGGCACTCCCGCCGAAAAGGCGGCGGCTTCGACCAGGCTGCAGACCGCTGCCGACGAGCTGAAACTGGCCCGCGCCACGGCCAACGCCAAGTTGATGTCGCCCGACCTCACCGACGCCAAGGCGCACCTGGCGGACGTGGAGGAGGCCCGCACCAAGTACGCCGCGGCGCAGACCAACCGGTCCAGCAGCGTGGACTACCTCAAGGCCAGCCACGAGCTCAACCAGGCGCAGGCGCACAACTCGCTCATCTCCGCGATCGGCGGGTTCGCCCAGGGCCTGGTGCAGAACTGGGTGCAGTACCGGCAGGCCGAAGTCACCAAGCAGGGCGCGATCCAGCAGCAACAGCAGGAAGAACTGGACCAGACGAAGGATCTCTTCAACCAGGCCCAGAATCTGGTGGACAGCGTGGTGCAGCTGATGCAGGCCGTGGCTGCGGCCGAGTCCCAGTCGATGCGCGATGCGATCCAGGCGTAAGGAGGACGGATGGCGAACCTGATCGAACCAACCGAAATCGCCGGCGCCAGCGTCTACGGAGTGCCTCAAACGAGCTACTCCGTAGACGGCGTTTCCGGGCAGGACTATATCGCCGCCTTGACGGCGGCTTCGTTCAAGCAGTCCGTCGCGATCGAGCAGGCGGTAAAGGGTTACGCCGAGGTGGTGCGCCAGCGCGAACGCAAAGTGGAAGATCTGGGCAACGTGACGGCCGCGCTGAACGCGGCCTACTCCACGCTCAAGGTCAAAGACCAGGAGTCGGACGACAAGACGGACTACCTGTCCGAGCTGTACAAGGCCTACCAGACGGCGGTGTTCAAGTACGGCATCAGCATGAGCTACGACAAAGTCGACGGCACGACGATGCGCATGACCCGCCGGCAGGTGATGAACGCGCAGAACTCGGTGCAGTACGCCTTGGACACGGAGGACAACAACCTCAAGCAGGACATGGTGTCGCTCCAGTCGCTCGTTTCCAAGCGCGACAACGCGTTTTCGACCGCGTCGAAGCTCGTCAAGAAGGCGGGCAACGCGGCATCCGGAACCATTTCCAACATGGGAGGCTAAAGCCATGGCGACTATCGAAGTGCAGGATCCGGTAAAGCTCAGCCAAAGCTGGGGGGCGGACTTCAGCGACTACAAGGTGAGCGGCAAGCTGGTGGACTTCCAGGATCTCATGATCGTCATCAGCGAGAAGCGCGCCGTGACGGTGGAGGGCGAGGTGACTCCGCTCACCGCGCGCATCAAGATGCGCAACGCCTCGCTCGACTCGCTGGGGAGCGCGCTTGCGGACCTTACGCGCATCCAGGCGAACTTCAAGAGCGACGCCAAGGGCAGCGACCGGAGCGATCTGGAGATCAGCCAGACGACGAAGGACACGCTGAACGTCGAAATCGGCAACTTGAACTTCGACAACCGCAAGATGCTCAAGCGCGAGGTGGAGGAGTGGATCCAGCGCGTCAAGAGCAAGATCGACGGGCTCAACAACCAGGCGCAGACGGACATGACGCGGCTCCAGGCGCTGGTGGACCGGCGCGACGAGTCGTACTCCACGGCCTCCAATCTGATGAGCTCGGTGAGCGACACGCGCAGCAACCTCATAAGGAACATGTAATGGCCATCGAAATCGAAAAGATCGCCACCAACCGCTACGCGCCCCAGGGCGCGGATACGATTGCGCTCTTCACGAACGGCGAGGGCAAGCATCTGACGCTCGGCCAGCTGGCGATCAGCGTGTGCCTCCGGTCGGCGGCCGTCTACGAGTCGCAGAGCGTGCTCAAGATGAACATGATGTCGTCGGGGTCGCTGATGCTGGATGCGGCGTCGGACTGGATGGAAAAGATCGCCAACGGCACGGCCGACTGGAGCGAGGCCAAGGCCTATCTCACCGGGACGCTCGGCATCGATGAATCGACGCTGCCGGACGCCATCGACTCCTACACCAAGCGCATGAACGCGGTGGACGCGCTCAAGGCCAAAATCGACGCGCTCGTACAGGTGCAGCAGCGGGACATGATCGACCTGCAGACGCTGGTCAACCGGCGCGACGTGGCGTATTCCACGTCGTCCAACGTAGTCAACGCGATGGGCTCGTCGCAAAACGCGAACGCCGTCAATTTCTAAGGAGGAAGAGTTATGGCAATCGGCACGGTGGAATTCGATCTTTCGATGGCGCATCACGAAACGGGGGAAATCCTGACGGCCCGGTCCTACACGGTGGCGGGCGTGACGAACGACGACGGGTCGCTCCGGGAACTGTCCATCGGGCAGCTGGTGATGGCCATTTGCCTGCAGCGGGCGTCGGAGCTGGAGACTTCGATCATCGCGCTCATGGAGGAGATGAACTCCACTTCGGAGCTGCTGGCGGACTTGACGGACATCGAACAAAATGTGGTGGACGAATTCCAGAACAACCGGAACGGTCATGCGTACAGTCTGGACGGCAAGACCGCGCCCTCCGGCAAGACGTATCTCGAGATCATGCGCGAGCTGGGCATCATGAACAACAGCCAGTACTATGTGCGCAACGATGCGGTTTATTCCGAAGCCGACATCCTCTACGACGATTTCATCTCCCAGGTCGAGTCGAAGATGGACGAGAAAAACTCGTTCAGCCAGCAGAAGATGATCGAGCTGCAGTCGATCACCAACAAGCGCGACCAGAGCTACGATATGATTTCGAACATCTTGAAGAGCCTCAACACGCAGATCATCGGGAACGTCAACAACTTCTAAGTTGAGTATAATAGGATATAACAGCAGCCTCGGGAAGGCGAAAAAGGCGTGGGCGGCAGCCCTCGCTTTGGTGCTTTCCGGTCTTGTGCCGGCATCGGCCCGGGCAGGCTTCACGAATTTCCAGACGCTCACGCTGGAATGGGATCAGACTCTGTCCGGCGACACCATCTATCAGGTGCCGGACACTATGTCGCTGGTCGCCACGTTTGGCTATAGTGCGCTCAAAGTGGCCGAGAATGCCACGGCGGTGCTTTATATTCCCAAGGGCAAAACGCTCACGGTGCAGGGCGGCCCCGCGAGCGGATCCACCGGCGCGGGCGCGGGCATCTATGTGCCTTCCTCTTCCACGCTGATCGTGACCGGCGGCGGCAACCTCGTCGCCACGGGCGGCAATGCGGCGAACGGTGCCAACGGCAAATACGGTGGAGATGGCTGGCTAAACTTTGACCGGTGGCAGGGTGGTGCCGGCGGCGCCGGCGGCGCAGGCGGTGGCGGTGCGGCGGCGGCCATCGGCGGTTCGGGTGGTAGTGGCGGCAATGGCGGCTCCGGCGGATACAATTCCGAAGACGACACGTCTTATGGCGGACACGATTCCGAAGGCTCCAGCGGCGGAACCGGTTCGGGTGGCGGAAATGGCGCGGGAAGCGGTACGGTCTACCTCCTGGCTGCCTTGAACGTATCGACCTCGGGCTGTGCCAAGGGTAATGGCGGTTCCGGCGGTGGTGG
>JAFXXW010000016.1 GCA_017542055.1 Kiritimatiellia bacterium | reverse complement strand
TATGTGGTTCTTTACAACGATCCGAGCGTGTCCAATGCCATCACACTTGAGGGTTGCTCGATCACGCTGGGCGAGAACGGCTTGTTCTTCCTGGATCAGGGCTACGAGTGCGTGACCAAGGTTAAAGGAACTTATCTCACCGGCACCACCGAGCGCCCTGCGCTCCCGGCAGGTTATCTGTATGTGCCTTGTGGAAACGATTACTACTTGATTGCAAAGGCAGTGGCGCAGGTTGGTACCGAGCTTTATGCCACCTTTGCCGAGGCGATCGCGGCGGCGGATGCGGCCGGGGTGTCCGAGATCACGATCCTGGACGGCACCACCGATTCGCCTGATGCAGATTGGAATGTGGTGGACGGCAAGCTCGTAAAGAAGGTGTATACGGCGCAGATCGAAGGCGGCGCGAAGTTTGAGTCGCTGGACGCGGCGGTAGCGGCGGCGCAGGCGGGCGACACGATCAAGCTGCTGGCCGATATCGCCTATGGAACCGACCGGGAGGTGCCGGTGTGGGGCAAGCCCGTCAATATCGATCTGGACGGCCATACGCTCACGACCTTGAGCGAAGTGAGCACGACTCTGGGCAATCAGGGCTACAAGGCGGCGGCGCTCTGCTTCTCGATTGCAGATCCGTGCAATATCACGATCGGCAACGGCACGATCGTTACGGCGTATGGCGCAGGCGTCTATGCGGACGATCCCGGAATAACGCTGACGCTCACGAATCTGACGATCAATGCGGCCACCAAGGGCACGCAGAGTACGGCCGAGTATTCCGCGGCGGTTCGCGTGACTTACGAATCCAAGGTGATCATCGAGAGCGGAACCTACTCCGGCGCTTACTCGGTGGCGGCGTCCAACTCCGGCGCCGATATCACGATCAACGGCGGTACGTTCAAGGACGATTTGTTCTTCAGCGCTTCTACGACGTCCGGAAAGACGAAGACCATCACAATCACCGGCGGAGAGTTCTTGGGCGGCGATTTCGTGAATACGAACAAGGGCACGCTGACGATTTCGGGCGGAGACTTCGCCAAGTACATCGCGGATGCGACCGGCTACATCGTGGAGGGCAAGACCTGCACCACCAAGATGATGTCGAACGGGCTTTACCGGGTGGTGGATGCGGCCACGGTGACGTTTGCGGCGGGAACCGATGCGCCGTCCGGCGCCACTATGCCGGCAGCCATCACGTATCCGTCCGGCGACGCGGCGGAACTGGCGTTGGGCGTCCCGAACTACAGCTCCGAAAACATCACCTTCGGCGGATGGAAGATGAGCGACAACAAGGTGGTGGCGGCGCTCCCGGCCGGAACCATGGGCGACCAGACGCTCACCGCCACCTGGAAGGCAGTAAGCAAGATTCAGGTTGCCACGGACAGCACCAAGCCTACGCAGAAGGTGGAAGTGAAGGTGACCGAGGACTGGGTGAAGGACAATGTTGGCGAAGGCGCCACTGACGAGCAGATCGAAACAGCGCTGGAAGCGACCAAGGCTAACGGCCTTACGGGTCTTGAGAACTACGTGCTGGGTCTGGACGGTACTGCCAAGGTCAAGGTGGACAGCGAAATAGGTGCCAGCGAAACGGCGGTGCCGGTGGTGAACACGCTGAAGCCCACCGAGCAGACGGTGGATACTGGCTTCAAGGTTCAGTACTCGCTGGACAAGGTGTCCGAGACCGGCACCACTATCACCGAGGGCACCAAGCAGGATACGTCCGATCTGTCGCTCGACCTCACCAAGGTGGCAGACACCCAGGATGGAGTGGGGTACTACAAGATGACGGCCACCATCACCAAGGAAGGCGTCGAAGGTACGGTTTCGAAGGTGAGCTCCGAGAATACGATCGGCGTGTTGGCGGTGAAGGATGCGCCGGCCACCACGATCATCGGCGTGCCTTGGAAGTCGCTGACCGAAGGCGACATCAAGGTGGATGAGCTGGTGCGCACCGAAAACCTCACGGAAGGCGACGAAATCAAGGTGTATGACACCACCGCCGGCAAGTACAAGGCGTGGACGCTGAATGAGAACAAGGAATGGGAAGAGGTGGCCACGGTTTCGCAAGAAACCACCGAGGAGCCTGGCGCGGCGACCGGTACCACAGTGGCTCGCGGTGCGGGTGTGTGGCTGACGCGCAAGAATCCGTCGGAGCCGATCTACCTGATGGGTCAGGCGACCGCTGATGCGGTGGGGGAGACCCCGGTGGAAGTGCCGGCGGAAGCGGGCAAGGAGGCGTGGACGCTGGTGGCTTCGCCCAAGGTGGAGCCGGTGAAGGTGGCCGATGTGGCGGCGGGCGAAGGCGATATCATCCGTCTGCCTACGACCGGCGCGCCCAAGGACTTCAAGTACAGGAACGGCAAGTGGGGCTACACCGAGTACTATGTGGACGACAACGGACTTACGAGGTCGCGGAGAGTCGAAACCGACGACAAGACCACGATTCCGGCCGGACGGGGCTTCTGGTACATCAACAAGAGCACCGATGCCAACAAGAAGATCGATTGGGACAAGCAAACCAACCAAAACAACTAATCTCACCCGCAAAAGGAGAACATCAACATGAAAAAGGTTTTGACTGGTTTGGCGGTGGCGCTGGCAATAGTGTTCACGGCAAAGGCGGACTACATCTACGCGATGGTCCAAGATGCGTATTACTGGGGCTACTACGGGCCCGTGGGCGTGGAATTCGACTTCGTCACGGTCAGACCGTCCGGTGGCGATTATCTGTACTTCTATACGGCGGACAGCGATGTTCCGCTGTCGCAGATGTATGCGTCCGAAACGGGCCACCGCCAATACTCGCAGGGTGCGTATGGCTCCAATCCGGAAGGTTTCTATGTGGGATATGACGGTGCACAGTCGTATACGTCTTTCCTGTTCGAACTGTGGATGGGAACCGCCGACTACGCGGAACTCTTGGGCCAGCGGGAAGTTTCGCTGGCGGCGTTGCAGGCGCAGGGATCGGTAACTTCCGGCACCACGGCCAGCGGTACCACGGCATATCGGGTTTCCGAAGTGATTCCGGAGCCGACCGGCGGATTGCTGGTGCTGCTGGGGATGACGATGTTGGCGTTGCGGCGTAAGCGGAGCTAAAGCGCAATCGGCAAAGAAAGGAGAACTACCATGAAAAAGACCTTGATTTCAACGGTGGCGGCGATGATGGCGGGTGTGGCGCTGGCGGCGGCCAACGACACGCTGATCACGTTTTCGACCAAGGGCCCCGATACCTATGCGGACGGCACCACGGTGCTGGACAAGGAGTGCTATGCGCTCGTGTGGGACACGGGAGCGTTTGCGGTGGCGGCCGACGGATCGGCCACCGGCGGCGAAATCGTGCTTACGGCACCGGTGGCCCGGAAGGGCCGTTGCCCCAAGGTGCTCTTCGAGGTGGATGCCAAGGCGGTGGCCGAGAAGTACACCAACGGCGGCAGCTGGAAGGTGTATCTCCTCGATACGCGGCGCTTCGGCGAAAACGGCGTGACTTTGGCGCCGCTCAAGGGCGGCAAGCCCACGGTGGTGAATGCGGCGGCTGCGGTGACGAAGTCCAAAGTGAGCGTTTCCAGCGGCGCGCCGAATGCGGTGGCGGTGGATGCCGGCACGCGGGCGGCCACGGAGAGTGCGCTGCCGGAGGATGTGCCGCAGCCGGTCATCGCCGGGATCGAGCTCGTGGGCGACCAGGTGTTTGTGACGGTGGAGAACACGGTGCCGTATGTGGCGTACGATTTGGCCGCCGGCGAGCGCCCGGAGGCGATTGCGGAGCGCGTGAACCGGCCGCGTCACGGCGGCACGGACGGCACGGTGATCCTGGTGTCGCCGATCAAGGAAGACGGCGCCTTTTTCAAGGTGCAGCGCAACTAAGGCGCGAGCAGCCAAGAGGCGCCATGGGGCTAAGCCCCTTGAGTTCCGGCGGGCCACCCCCGCCGGAATTGTTTTTGGGGAACCCGCGAGCAAGCTCACGGGCACTATGGTGGCGCGCCCAGATACGGGCGCGCGTCAGGACCGGATAGGACACTGTGGGGGGAGGAGCGCCCGGGGACGGGCGCATGCAGAACCTGAGATGCCGACGGTACGGCATCTGCCAAACTTTGATGGCGGGGCGCTTGCAGGCGGGGCATCCATATCCAAAACGCGCCAGCGGGGAGACAACGCGCGAGGACTGGGGATGGGGGGGTGCGCGACAGGACCGGAGAGGGGATGATTTTTGCAATTTTCCCTTGAAAGTTGGGGCGAAATATGATATACTATATAACCTAATGCGTAAATTAGCGATTATGATGATGGCGGGAGCCTTGGTCTGGACGGCCGGGGCGTCGTGGTATTGGCCTTTCGGCAGCGACGAGGAAAAACCCGAGCAACCGAGGCTTTCGGAGTTGATGGAGCCGGCGTCGGTGGCGATCGACGAGGCGTCGGATCTGGTGGCGGACGGCAAGATGACCGAGGCGGTGGAGGAGTACCGCAAGGCTCTGGCCATCCTCGAGCAGATCGAACGCGACAATCCCGAGCGCGCGGCCACGCCGGAATTCGCGTCGCTTCGCAACAAGCGCGCCTACGTTTCGGCCGCGATCGATTCCATTTTGCTGCAGGAGGCGCGCAACAACGCCAAGGCGGTGGCCATCACCGACACCACCGAGCTCGAAAAGAAGTTCGCCGAGCGCAAGGCCAAGGGCAAGCCCACGACGCCCGAAACCACCCAGGTGGGCGTGGACCATTGGGGCAACACGGTGACCAACGTGGTGGGCGGCGCGCAGTCGACCAAGGAGAAAAAGGCGGAAGAAGCGCCCAAAAAGCCGAAACTGGACGAGGCCAAGGTGCGCGAAATCATCGAACTCGACCCCGAGTCGCGCAAGGCCAAGCTGCTGGCGGCGTCGGAGAGTCTGCGCAACGACGATTTGGACGGGACGCGGGAGATTCTGGAGGAGCTGCTCACGGCCAACAAGGCCGATATCGCGGCGCTGAATCTGCGCGCGGCTTTGGAAATGAAGGAGGGCGACTACGCCCAGGCCACCCGCACCTTGGATTGGGCCATCAAGCTCAAGCCCAAAGACCACCACTCCTACTACAACATGGCGCAGATAATTCTGCAACAGGGCGGCAACGTCAGCGTGGCCAAGCGCTATTACGACATCGGGCGCATGGTGGGCGGCGAGCGCGACCCGGAACTGGAGGGGGCGCTGGGACTATGATCGGCGCCTTGATGCTGGCGAGCGCGTTGAGCCTGGTGCAGGAGTGCCGGGCCATGATTCCGGACGACGTGGAATTGCGCGGCCGCATCGTACAGCGCAACAAGCGCGGCATCCCGATCGCCGAGCGCGACTACGTTTTGACGCGCAAAGGCGGCGAAACCACGCTCAATTTCCCCATCGAGGAGCTTAATACCGACATCACCTGGAGCGACATCACGCTCGACTACCTGTGGTGGGACGACGTGAGCTTCGACGAGGAAAAGGACGGCGAAACCGTCAACGGCCAGACCTGCAAGGTGATTTTGCTCAAAAAGGGCGATCGCACCGTGCGCGCGTGGATCAACGAGAAGTACGGCGCGCTCATGCAGGCGGAGGAGCTGAAGGACGGGAGCCCCTATCGCCGGCTTTGGGGCACCCGGCTCAAGAAATTTGGCGAACGCTGGATGGCGAACGTCATGGAAGTCGAAACCATCGGTTCGGGACACCGGACCAAAATCATCGTGGAGGCAATGGAATGAACGTGTTCAAGAAAATCGGCAAATTCTTCAAGGGGCTATTCATCATGCTCCTGATCATCGTGTTGCTGCCGGTGGTGGCGCTGCTGCTGCATCCGTTCTGGATGGGTCCGGTGGCCAAAGTCGCGGCCAACAAGTCCGTGCCGGGCATCGTCCAGACCGACTTCAATATGAACAAGCTCAACCTCAACCTCTACAAGTGCTGCTTCGAGGTGGGCGAAATGCGCTTGGGCAACCCGGAGGGATTCGCCGACCCCGACGCGCTCAAGCTGGGCACGATGCTGGTGGACGTGGACACGCTCTCGCTCTTTTCGGACGTGATCGTCATCGAGAAAATCGAACTTAGCGACGTGTACGTGAGCTACATCGCCAACGCCGAGGGCAAGCACAATTTCGAGGTGATCGCCGAAAACTGCCAGAGCGCGGAAGCCGAAGCGGTCGAAGCCCCGGCAACGACCGAAACGCCGGCCGAAGAGGGGATGAAGTTCGAGATTCCCGACCTCGACAAGTACAAACTGGGCCAGCAGGAGGGCGAGGAAGCGCCGGCCGCCGAAGCGGAGAGCAAGCCCAAGAAGCCGGTCAAGATCATCATCAAGGAACTCGTCTTCAACAACATCAGCGGCGTCTATATGCAGATGCCGTTCCGCCTGCCGTCCTTCCGGTTGCAGAACATGGGCGCGGATTCGGGCGGCTACGAGGTGGAAGTGATGGGCCAGGCCATCATGCGCGAGCTGGTGGCGTCCATCATGGCGTCGATGACCGAAATCCTGAACGGCGCCATCGACCTTACGGGCAAGAGCGTGCAGGCGCTGGGCGACGTGGGCGCGCAGACGCTCGACAACCTGAACGTGGAGGCGGCTACCGCGGGTCTCAGCAACTTGGGCGAGAGCGCCACGGGCATGGTGACGGATCTGGGCGGCAGCACGAGCGAGGTTTTGTCCAACGTGGGCCAGGGCACGGGCGAAGCGCTCTCCAACGTGGGCCAGGGCACGGGCGAAGTCATTTCCAACGTGGGCCAGGGCACCAGCGACGCCATCGGCAGCGTGGGCGCGGCCACGATGGACGTCATCAACAATCTGGGCACCCAGCCGGCCAAGGACGCCTTGAAGGGCGCTGGCGACGAGCTCAAGAACGCCGGCAAGGCGCTCAAAGGAATTTTCAAGCAATAAATCGCAGAAAGACGATCAAAAGCAATGGAAAAGAAGACAACCAGGAAGAAAGACCGTCGCGTGGAGATGTCGGCCGAAGGTTTGGCCGAGGATTTCGCGTGGCATTTGCGCTATACCGTAGTCAAGTCGGCCGACAGCGCCACCGAGCGCGACCACTACACCGCGTTCGCCAATGCGGTGCGCGACCGGATCGTGGAGCGTTGGATCAACACCCAGGACGAGTATCGTCGCCAGAACACCAAGCGGGTGTACTATCTGTCGCTGGAGTTCCTGATCGGGCGGCTTTTGGGCAATAACGTCATCAACCTCAAGGCCGACCATCTGGCGCGTGAGGCGCTGAAGGAGTACGGGATCGACTGGAACAGCTTGCGCGACTACGAAAGCGATGCGGGTCTGGGCAACGGAGGCCTGGGACGACTCGCCGCGTGCTATCTCGACTCCATGTCCACACTCGATCTCGCCGGCATGGGCTACGGCATCCGCTACGATTACGGCATTTTCCGCCAGAAGATCGTGGACGGACAGCAGGTGGAAGAGCCGGATCTCTGGCTCAAGAACGGCTACCCCTGGGAAATGGTGCGTCCCGAATACGCGCAAGTGGTGGGCTTTGGCGGTCACGTGGAATACGCCACCATCAAGGGTCGCCAGCAGTGGCACTGGGTGCCGGCCGAACAGGTGCAGGGAGTCCCCTACGATCTCCCGATCGTGGGCTACAACCACGCGGTGAACAGTCTCCGACTCTGGAGCGCGCGCGCGGTGGAAGAATTCGACCTCGCGGACTTCAACAAGGGTTCCTACGTGGAGGCGGTGGAGGCCAAGGTGCATTCCGAAAACCTCACCAAGGTGCTCTATCCCAACGACAACACGATGGCCGGCAAGGAGCTGCGTCTCCGTCAGCAGTATTTCTTCGTTTGCTGCTCGGTGCGCGACATTCTGCGCCGTTATCGCGAGCTCAATTCCTCGTGGGACAACCTGCCCGAGAAGGTGTACATCCACCTCAACGAGACGCATCCGGCGCTGGTCATCCCGGAACTCATGCGCATCCTCATCGACGAGGAAGGACTCGACTGGGACAAGGCGTGGGAGCTCACGCGCAAGTGCTGCGGCTACACCAACCACACCATCCTCCCCGAGGCGCTGGAAAAGTGGCCGGTGCCGATGATGGAACGGTTGCTGCCGCGCCATCTGCAGATCGTCTACGAGATCAACGGACGCTTCCTGCAGCAGATCAGCTCGCTCTATCCGGGCGACGTGAAGCGGTTGCAGCGGATGAGTCTCATCGACGAGTCGGGCGAACGCTACGTGCGCATGGCCAATCTGTGCATCATCTCCTCCACCTCCACCAACGGCGTGGCGGAACTGCATTCGCAGATTCTCAAGGACTCGCTCTTCAAGGACTTCTACGAACTCTATCCCGAGCGCTTCACCAACGTGACCAACGGCATCACGCCGCGTCGTTGGCTGCTCAAGGCCAATCCGGCGCTGAGCCAGCTCATCACCGATCACATCGGCGACAAGTGGATCACCAAGCTGGACGAGCTGAAGAAGTTCGAGCAGTTCAAGAGCGACAAGAGCGTGCTGGACGCGCTCGCGAAGATCAAGAAGGCCAACAAGGGCGTGCTGGCCAAGTACGTCAAGGATACGCTGGACATCAAACTCGACACCTCGGCCATCTTCGACGTGCAGGTCAAACGGTTGCACGAGTACAAGCGGCAGTTGCTGCTGGCGCTCTACATCATCATCTTCTACAACCGGCTCCTCAGCGACTCCAAGTACGACCCCGCGCCGCGCAACTTCATTTTCGCGGCCAAGGCGGCGCCCGGCTACTACATGGCCAAGCTCATCATCCGCCTCATCCACGGCATCGCGGGAGTGGTCAATTCCAATCCCAAGACGCGCGGCAAGCTGTCGGTGGCGTTTCTGCCGGACTACCGGGTGTCGCTCGCCGAGAAGATCATGCCGGCTTCCGAAGTGTCGGAGCAGATTTCGCTCGCGGGCATGGAGGCCAGCGGCACGGGCAACATGAAGTTCATGATGAACGGCGCGCTGACTTTGGGCACGTACGACGGCGCCAACGTGGAGATCAACCAGGAAGTGGGCGACGAGAACATGTTCCTCTTCGGCATGCGCACCGAGGACGTGGCCAAGCGGCGTCCCACCTACATCTCGCGCGAGTACTACAAGAACGATCCGGAAATCAAGATGGCGCTCGACATGATCAAGGCGAACGTGTTCTCGCTCCTGGATCCGGGTCTCTTCGATCCCATCATCCGCAACCTCCTGGACTACAACGACTACTACATGCTCCTCGCGGATCTGCGCTCCTATTCCGACGCGCAGGATCGCGTGGACAAGACGTATCGCGACGCCAAGAAGTGGAACCAGATGTCGCTCGTCAACATCGCGCGCTCGGGTAGGTTCTCCAGCGACCGCGCCATCATGGAGTACGCCAAGAACATCTGGAACATCTCGCCAGTCAAATTCGACTGATGAACTGGTACGTAAAAGCCCCCGACGGCACCGTATTCGGTCCGGTTTCCACCGACAAGCTCAAAACTTGGGCGGACGAAAGCCGGATCACGCCGGAACATCTGGTGTCGGAAGACCGGGAAAACTGGATTCCCGTTTCGCAAGTGGCGGAACTGGGGATGATCTTTCTCATCGAACTCAAGCCGGGCGACGTGTTCGGTCCCTTCACCCAGAAGGTGGTGGAGAATCTGGTGGACGGCGGGGAGTTCCCCGCCGACGCCAAGGTATACGTGGCGCAGGAGATGTTGGCGTCGGCGATGGAATCGGCCGAGGCACTCAAGAACGATCTCGCGGCGGTGGGGTTGGAACTGACCGGCGCCAAGACCGAGCTGGAGGCCAAGAACGGCGAGATTTCGTCCCTCAAGGCGGAAATTGCCGCACTTAACGGCCAACTCGCGGCGCTTAACTGGGAACTTGCGACGCTCAAGGGCGAGCTCGAAGAAAAGAGCAAGTGCATCGTTATCGATCCCGAAGTGCTCGAGCCCGAGGTGCTGCCGCCGGTCAAGCCGGTCAAGGACGCGCCGCCCAAGGTGTCGCCGCTCGACAATCCCGCGTCGCTGGAGGCGCGCCTCAGGAACGAGCTTATCCGCGCCCGGCAAAAGGGCATGGATTTTTCGGCTTTCCTGAAGAAACGGTGAGGTTCAGGCCATGACGGAAGTTGAGTACGAAAGCGTAATCGCCAAGCAGCGCGAGCAGATCGAAAGCCTCGAGAACGAAATCCGCAAGTATCCCACCGAGGCGACGGAAGTGGCCAACCTGCAGACGGCGGTCTACGGGATGATCACGGAGGAAATCGAAGAGCTCGCCAAGCTGATGGAGTCGGAAAAGCGCGAATTCGAGCAATTCAAGGAGCGTCATCAGGCGCGGGCGGACCGGCTGTTGGAGCGTCGGCAGCAGCTGATGCGCAGCGCGGGCGCCAATATCGAGGACATGAGCCGGCGCGCGCTGGCGAACCGGCCGGAGGATCCCCGCACCACGCTGCTCAGGAAGGAATTCGACGAATACCGCGACAAGATGGAGCGGCTCGCGCGCAACAACGAGGAGATCATCCGCAATCTGCGCGCCGAACTCAATCTGGAAAAGAACAACGCCGCGCGCAGTCGCAACGAACTCAATCTGGACGCCACGCAGTTGCAGCGGCAGGTGACCGACCTGCAGAACCAGCTCGCGGAAAAGGATAGGGCGCTTTTGAGCGCCCGGCAGCGCATCGACGAACTGCAGCAGGCGCAGTCGTTCCACCAGCAGCAGCTGATGGCCAAGCTGGCGCGGTTGGAGTCTCCGTCGATCGGCACCGTGCAGAGCATGTCGACCAACCAGACGCGGGAGGCCAAGATGGTCAAGATCCCGAGCTGGATGAGACTGGGGAAGTGACGGGCGGAAGATGTTCCAGACGTTGGCCATAGTGGTTTTGGCGACGCTTTCGGTGTGGGATTACCCCGCCCGGTGGCGCAAGCACGAGGCGCTCAGGATGCAATTCGTGACGGCGGTGCGCGAGGGCGACACCGCCACGATGGCCGAAACGTGCAAAAAAGGCATCGAACTGTTGCCGGACGACCCCACCTGGCATTTCAATATGGCGTGCGCGCTGGCGTACTACAAAGACCAGGAACCGGCGCTGGACGAGTTGGAGAAGGCTATCGACCTGGGGTTCCGCGACGCGGACCAGATTGCGGCCGATCGCGATTTGGCCCGGCTCAAGACGAATCCCAGGTTCAAGGAGCTGGTGGACTACGCCCGGGACATGGCGAGGCGTCCGATCATGCTGGGACCGATGGCCAATTGTCCGGCCACGGGGGTATTTGGACGGCCGGTCACGATGGGCGAGCAGAATTTCGCCTGGGACTTCGATCTGGGCTGTTTCGAGGCCAGGTTGCAGCTGGCCGACGAGGGCAAGACCACCGGAAACACGGGCGACCTTTATTTCAATCGCGACGCGGGACATTCCACGCTGTCGCCGGAGGAGTATCCGGGTCTCACGGTGGTCAAGCTGGACTCGGAGGGTCGCGAAAGGGGGATGGACCTCAACGCGCCGAACATGATGTTCCCCTATCCGGTATTCGGCAATTGCTCGCGGGCGTTCACGCAGGGACCGTACTGGCGCAGTCTGCCCCGGGCGCTGATGACGGCCGAATGCTACAAGCTCAACCAGCTCCTCAAGTTCTATCTCACCAACCAGATTTGGGTGTTTCCGGCCGCCTGCGACGGCGAGACGGGCAAGTTCGGCGACGTTTTCCAGTCCGTTTGCCCGTATTTCCTGGTGACGGAGGGGGCGAGCTGGTCGGATAGGTACTATGTCAAGGCGGCGCTGGAGTGCTCGCGCAGTTTCAAGCCCGAAGTCAAGGCGGAAATGGTCAAGCGCGGGGCGCTGGCGCCCACCATCCAGATGCTGATCCGGTCCAGTTTGAAAACGGTGACGGAAGAGGCGGACTATCTTTCCGCCAAGGCGCATCCCACCACGCTCCCGCCCGGCGGACTCGATCTCGAGCGGATGAAGCGCAAGGCCAAGAGTCTCAAAGTTTCGGAGATTCCGCCGGTGGTGGGGCTCAAGGTGACCAATCCGCCCGTCCATAACCCCGAGTCCATCCCCGAATGCACCTACGCCACCGCGCTCGCGTGGGCGTTCGTGTTGCGTGCTCCGGTGGAGCGCCGGACCTTCTACATCACCGCGCGAGGCGCCGGCGAATACGAGTTCAGGTGCGTGCACGGCGAGTGCGAAATCGAGCGGATCGGCAAGGACGCGGCCAAAATTACGGTGCTCAAGTCCGCCTTGTCGCCCACGAGCCGGGTGGATGTGGCGGTTTTCGGGCGCAATAACGGCACCGGATACGGCGCGCCGTCGTTCGTGTGCTTTTCGGCGGTGGATCATTCCGCTCCTTATTCCGACCCGCTGCTGACCATTCTGCCCGACGTTCCGGTGCAGTAATCGCAGATTTTTGTTGACTTTTAGGGGTCAAATATGGTATAATATACTCTAATCAATGCAGAATCAGGGATTAATCCAACAAGAGGAACGATTGATGGGCATAAAAGTGCTGGGAACCGGTAGCTATCTGCCGGAAAAGGTTGTCACCAACGATGACATCGCCAAGTCTCTCGACACTAACGACGAGTGGATCTATTCGCATACCGGCATCCATTCCCGTCACGTGGCGGGGGAAAACGAAACCACGGCCACGATGGGGGCCGAGGCGGCGCGTAGGGCGCTGGAGATGGCGGGGGTGGATCCGCTGGAAGTGGGGCTTATCGTGGTGGCCACCACCACGCCGGATTATAACGTGTTTCCGTCCACCGCGTGTCTGGTGCAGGACCTCCTCGGTTGCAAGAACGCGGGGGCGTTCGATCTCGCGGGAGCTTGCGCCGGCTTTGTGTATGCGCTCGAACAGGCTCGCGGTTTCGTCAATTTCTATCCGGACAAGAAGGCGATCGTGATCGGCGCCGAAACGCTGACGCGCATCGTGGACTGGAGCGATCGCGCCAGCTGCATTCTCTTCGGTGACGGCGCCGGAGCGGTGGTGCTGGGCAACGACGAGGCGCCGGGCGTGGCGAGCACCAAGACGACGGCGCACACCATTCTGGGCGCGGACGGGTCCGGCAGCGGTTTCATTGCGCGTTCGGGCGGCACCAAGGAGGCGTTGCCCATCAATCCCGAAACGGGCGTGCCGATGCCGGCGCAGCCCATCGTGCCCAAGATGACGCTTATGGGCCATGACGTGTTCGCGTTTGCGGTGCGGGCGCTTTCGCGCGTCGCCTCGCAGCTGTGCGAGCGCATGGGCACCACCCCGGCCGAGATCGACCGCGTGTTCGCCCATCAGGCCAACGGTCGCATCATCGAGGCGGTGGCGCGGCGCATGAAGCTGCCCTTGGACAAGTTCTGGCTGAATCTCGAGACCACGGGCAACACTTCGGGCGCGTCGATTCCGATTTCGCTCGACCAGGCCGTGCGGAGCGGCGAGCTCAAGGACGGTATGAAGATAGTGATGGTGGGCTTCGGCGCCGGACTCACCTACGCCGGCACGTTCTGCACGTGGCCGAATCTGTAAATTTTAGCAAGAGATCGAAGGAGAAACATGAAAAAAGTTGTCATAACCGGAATCGGAATGATTACCGCGGTGGGTAACGGCAAGGATGCCACCTGGACTGCGGTCAAGAAGGGCACCAACGGCATCACCCGCATCACCAAGTTCGACCCGTCGCGCTGCACCAGCCAGGTGGCGGCGGAAGTGAAGGGCTTCGAGGAGTACGCCATCGGCGGCGGCCTGGTGGACAAGAAGGCGGCGCGGCACATGGCGCTCTTCACGCAGTACGCGGTGGCGGCGGCGGTGGAAGCGTGGAAGGACGCGGGCTACACCGAGGAGCAGAAGCCCGATATGGACCGCGTGGGGACGATCCTCGGCGTGGGCATCGGCGGACTCGACGTGACGGGCGACAGCTACAAGGTGCTGTTCGAGCGCGGTCCGGATCGGCTCTCCCCCTTGGCCATTCCCGAACTCATCTCCAACGAGGCGGCCGGCAACGTGGCGATCACGCTGGGGGCCAAGGGTCCCGCGCAGATCGTGACCACCGCCTGCGCCAGCTCCACCGACGCTTTGGGCTACGCGATGGACGCGATCCGCGCCGGTCGCGCCGACGTGATCGTTTCCGGCGGTTCGGAGGCGGTGATCCTCGAATTCTGCGTGGGCGGCTTCATGAAGGAGAAGGCGCTGGCCACCAAGTTCAACGACACGCCCGAGAAGGCTTGCCGTCCGTTCAACGTCGATCGCGACGGCTTCGTCATGGGCGAGGGCGCTTCCATCCTCATCCTCGAGAGCGAGGAGCACGCCAAGGCGCGCGGCGCCAAGATCTACGCGGAACTGGCGGGTTACGGCTCCACTTGCGACGCCTACCACATCACCGCGCCGGATCCCTCGGCCGACGGCGCCGTCAAGGCCATCGAAATCGCGCTCAAGGACGCGGGCGTGACCGACAAGACGGAAGTGGACTACATCAACGCGCACGGCACCTCCACCAATCTCAACGACAAGATGGAGACGGCGGCGTTCAAGCGCGTCTTCGGCGACTGGGCCAAGAACATCAACATTTCGTCCACCAAGCCGATGCACGGGCACATGCTGGGCGCCACCGGCGCCACCGAGGCGGCCATTTGCGCGCTGGCCATCAAGGACGGTTTCTGTCCCGCCACGCTCAACTACGAGCATCCCGATCCGGAGCTGGATCTCAACTACACCCCGAACGTGGGCGTGGAGCGGAACATTCGCGTGGCGGTGTCCACTTCGCTCGGTTTCGGCGGGCACAACGGCGTGTTGGTACTCAAGAAGGCGTAAAGCGGTATGGAAATTCCCAATTTCAAACAGACGTTCAACCAGCCCGGCATCGAACTGTTGCCGCATCGTCCGCCGTTTCTCTTCGTGGATACGCTGATCGCGGCCGACGAGACGGGCGGCATGGCCGAGTATACCTTCACCGAGGAGAAGAACGATTTCTTCAAGGGTCACTTCCCGGAATTCCCCATCGTGCCCGGCGTGGTGCTGTGCGAAACGATGGCGCAGGCGGCCGGGGCGGCGTTGGTGGCGCGGGGGGCGCTGGGCGAGCAGTCCAGCTTCATTCTCGCGTCCATCGAGAACGCCCGCTTCAAAAAGCCGGTCCGGCCCGGCGACAAGCTGGTGACGATCGCCACCAACGAAAAGGTGGGCCGCGTGATGGGCATTTTCAGCACCAAGGGCTACGTCAACGGGGAGCTCGCGGTGGAATGCTCGGTCAAGTGCATGATCGGCCCCAAGAACTACGACAAACTGAAATGACAAGGACGGAAAAATGATCCACATCGTAGGCGCAGGCGACAAGAAACTCAGGGATTTCATCAAGCGGCCGGCTTTTCCGGAAGAAGCGGAAAAGGTGGCGGCGCAGGTGCTGAAGGACATCCGGGAGAACGGAGATGCCGCCGTGGCCAAGTATGTGGCGAAGTTCGAGGGCGCCAAGCTGAAACCTTCGCAGTTCCAGCTCAAGAACTTCAATTTTTCCAAGATGGACAAGACCATCCAGCGCGCGGTCAACGATGCCTACGTGCGCGTCATCAATTTTTCGCGCGCCTCCTTGAAGCAGCGGTGGGAAATCGGCACGGCCAAGGGCGGCAAGCTGGGCGAATTCTTCACCCCGATGGACCGCGTGGGCGTGTACATTCCCGGCGGCAGCGCGCCTTTGGCCTCGACGGCCATCATGACGGTGGCGCTGGCGAAGGCGGCCAACGTCAAGGAAATCGTGGCTTGCACCCCGGCCGGCAAGACGGGCGAGGTCAATCCCGTCTTGCTGTACGCGCTCAATCTGGCGGGCGCCACCGAAATCTACCGGGTGGGCGGCATCCAGGCCATCGGCATGATGGCGTTCGGCACCAAGACGTGCAAGAAGGTGGAGAAGATCGTGGGGCCCGGCAACGCGTACGTGACGGCGGCCAAGCGTCAGGTCTTCGGCTACGTGGGCATCGACCAGGTGGCGGGCCCCAGCGAAATCGCCGTCATTACCGACGGGTCCGTTTCGATCCGCTGGGTGGCGGCCGACCTCTTGAGCCAGGCCGAGCATGGATCGGGGATGGAAAAGTCGCTTTGCATCTGCACGTCCCGGCGCTACGCCGAGACGCTGCGCAACGAAATTCTGCGCCAGGCCGATACGCTGGGCCGCAAGGAGCTGGTCAAGCGGGTGATCGACGCGAACGGAATTTTGATCGTCACCGTCAAGAGCGTGCTCGAAGGCATGAAGATCGTCAACGAATTCGCGCCGGAGCATCTGGAGTTGTTGACCAAGAATCCCACCGATGCGTTCAAGTGGGTCCGGAGCGCCGGAGCGGTGTTCGTGGGCCAGTGGACGCCGGAGTCGGCGGGAGACTTTGTGGCCGGTCCCAGCCACGTGCTGCCCACGGGAGGCTCGGCCAACATGTTCAGCGGTCTTACGCCGGACGATTTCCGTCGCCGGCACAGCTACGTCAACTTCACCCAGGCGGATTTGGCGGATACGCTTTCCACCATCAAAACCTTCGCCGAAGTGGAGGGATTGGACGCCCACGGCCGAAGCGCCGCCATTCGTTTCGAACGCCCCTGATGAACTGGCTCTACTACCATGCATACGATTTGGGCGCGGGTTTCGCCGCGCTCCTGTGGCCGTTTTTCGGTCGGCGCCGTCGCCTGGCGGTGGACAACGTCCTCAAGTGCGGCATCACGGCCGATCCCCAGGATGCAGGGCGCATCGCGAAACAGAGCTGGTGCCATTTGGCCGGGCACATCATGGAGGCGCTGTTCGTGCCCAAGGTGATCACGCGGGAGAATTGGCGCGAGCACCTGGACGTGGAAACCGATGCCAGTCCGGCGGCGGTCAAGTTGCTGTTGGAGTCGCCCGAGACGCCCATCATTCTGGCCAGTTCCCACCATGGCGTATGGGAGGCGGCCACCAATATGATCAGTTTCGTACGGCCGATGATCGCCATTTCCCGGGTGATGAACAACAAATACGTGCAGAAGTGGCTCCAAAAGCATCATTTTCGCGGGAATATCACGGTAATCAACAAGAATCACGGCTTCACTCCGGATATCATGGCGCAATGGAAGCGCGATTGCGCGGCCATGACGATTTTGATGGATCAGTACACTTCGGGCGGGCTGCAGTTGGAGTTTTTGGGCCGGCCGGCCAAAACCTTCACCTCGGTCACCCGGCTCGCGATGCGCTACGGCTATCCGATAGTGGTGGGGTCGTTCGTGCGGATTGCGCCGTACAAATACCGGCTGGTGGGCGGCGACCCGCTTTCCTTTGCCAAAGACGATGACAAGGCGGCGGCCACGCAATTGCTCAACGATAGGCTGGGCGAGGCCATCCGCAAATATCCCGAGCAGTATCTGTGGGCGCACCGGAGGTGGCGCTGATGATTTTGGACGTCATCTGTCTGGCGCTTACCTTCGTCTTCTTCTGGTCGATGACGGTAGTGTTGCTGGGACTGGTGAAACCGTCCAAGGTCTATCGCAAGCGACAGAAAAAGCTGCGTTTTACGGTATTGGTTTGCGCGCGCAACGAAGAAAACGTGGTGGCTTTCCCTATCAAGACGAGTCTGGAAGCCAACTATCCCCAAGGCAAGATCCGGGTGGTGGTGCTGGCGGACAATTGTTCCGACGCCACCGTGCAGGTGGCCAAGCTGGCCGGCGCGGAGGTGTGGGAGAAAACCACGCCCAGCAAGGGCAAGGGCGATGTCTTGAACTGGGGCATCGGACAGCTCAAGGACGAGGAGGCCATTGCGGTTTTCGACGCCGACAACCAGGTGGACCGGGAATGGTTCAACATGGTCAACGACGCCTTGCAGAGCGGCGAAACGGTGGTTACGGGTTGCCGCCACTCCTCCAATCCCGGCAGTAGCGTCATCAGCGGCTGGTATACGGCGTATTGGGACGTGATGAACGAGTTGTCGAATCGCGTGCGGACCAATCTGGGGTTGTCGGGCAAATTGACCGGCACCGGCTTTGCTTTCAAGTACGAGGTGGTCAAAGCGCAGGGCTGGAACACGCGGACGATGGTGGAGGACGTGGAGTTTTCCGTCCAATGCAATTTGGCGGGCGGGCGCATTTCCTACGTGCCGGACGCCGACTACGCCGACGAGCAGCCGGAGAGTTTCCGGGCCATGTGGCGGCAACTCCGGCGCTGGGCCACCGGGGGATGGCAGGTGGCGCGCCATTATGGCTGGCCGTGGGCGCGGGCGATGGCGCGGAAGCCGAGTTTGCGGCTGTTCGACAGCTATTTCGCCATTTTGACCGGCATGAGCGTGGCGTTCGTGCATTTTTCCAACTTGCTGGCGCTGGCGGTCAATCGCAACTGGCACTTTTTCTGCAGCGTTTTCGGGAGCGTCATCTTCATGAGCTGGTTCATGGGTTTTTCGGCGGTGGCGCTGTCGAAGAAGGGCGGCAAGCCGGGCTGGCTGGCCATCCTCACTTTCCCTGTTTTTTCGCTAATCCTCTCCGCCTCGGTGCTCGTCACCCTGGTCTATCCCACCAAAAGCTGGAAACCTATAGCCCATGGCAACTGAATTCAAACTTTCGGATCCTTTCGGCAGCGCTCCGGTCAAACCGCCGTTCAGGCAGTCGGTTTCGGCGGGCGTGCCTTGGAACAGGCTGCCGGTGACGCGCCGGTACACGTTGGGCCAGTTGCTCGATCAGACGATCGCGCGGTGCGGCGAAAACGATGCGGTGGTGCTGGCCGATCGCGACTTCCGGCTTACCTGGTA
This sequence comes from Kiritimatiellia bacterium, assembly GCA_017542055.1. GTDB lineage: Bacteria > Verrucomicrobiota > Kiritimatiellia > RFP12 > UBA1067 > UBA1067. The sequence goes on along the minus strand of JAFXXW010000016.1, from coordinate 3,304 downwards.
CGAATTCGGCGCGGAAGTTGACCGTGTGGCCAAGGGCTTGATGGCTTTGGGGGTGGGCTACGGCGAAAAGGTGGCCATTTGGTCCACCAACGTGCCGCACTGGATCGTGCTCATGTTCGCCACCGCCAAAATCGGCGCCATCCTGCTGCCGCTCAACGTCAACTACAAGTCGGCCGAAATCGATTTCGCGCTCAAGCAGTCGGATGCGGAAAACCTCTTCGTGATCGGGGAGTACCGCGATTGCAACTACATCGAGGTGCTCAATTCGCTCATTCCGGAGCTCAAAACCTCGATTCGCGGCAATCTGACGTGCCGGCGCTATCCCCGGCTGAAGCGGCTCTTTTATCTGGGACCGGAGAAGCATCGCGGATTCTATTCGCTCGACGAGCTAAAGTCGCTGGCGTCCTCCCTCTCGGACGAGGAGTATTACGCCCGCCAGGAGCGTTGCCGGGTGGATGACGTGGTCAACATGCAGTATACGTCCGGCACCACCGGCTTCCCCAAGGGGGTGCAGTTGACGCATTTCAACATCGCCAACGACGGTTTCTGGATCGGCGCCTGCCAGAATTTCTCCACGCGCGACCGCGTGTGCATTCCGGTGCCGCTTTTCCACTGCTTCGGATGCGTGTTGGGCGTGATGGCGTGCGTCAATCACGGCGCCACGATGGTGCTGCTCGAAAAGTTCAATCCGAAAGACATGCTCCATGCCATCCACAAGGAGCGGTGCACCGCCACCTACGGCGTGCCCACCATGTATATCGCCGCGTTCGATCGCGACGATTTCAAGGATTACGACCTTTCTTCGCTCCGTACCGGCATCATGTCGGGGGCGGCGTGTCCGGTGCCGCGGATGGAGCAGGCGCAGCAGTACATGCCGGAAATCACCATTCCCTACGGGCTTACCGAGTCCGGCCCCGTTATGACCATGACGCGGTACTTCGAGGAGTCCACCGTGCGCAAGTGCACCACGATCGGCCAGGCGTTGCCGGGCATCGAGGTGGCTATCATCGATCCGGAAACCAAGGATCTGGCGCCGATCGGCGTGGACGGCGAAATCTGCTGTCGCGGCTACAACAACATGAAGGGCTATTACAACATGCCCGAGCAGACCGCGCGCTGCATCGACGAAAACGGCTGGCTCCATTCCGGCGACGTTGGCCACATGGACGCGGACGGCTACTATTACATCACCGGGCGCATCAAAGACCTCATCATCCGCGGCGGCGAAAACATCAGCCCCAAGGAAGTGGAGGACTTTATCGCCACCATGCCGGGAGTGCGGGACGTGGCGGTGGTGGGGTGCCCCTCCAAGAAATACGGCGAACAGCCGGCCGCTTTCGTGATCGCCCAGCCTGGCGTGGAGCTCACGGCCGGCGACATCGAGGCTTTCTGTCGCGACAAGATCAGCTGGTTCAAGATTCCCAAGTACTACCAATTCGTCGAGAACTTCCCGCTGACCGCTTCGGGCAAGATCCAGAAATACAAACTGCGCGAAACCGCCAAGGAACTCTGGCCCGACGCGTAAGAACGGGATGCAGGCCGCTTGGATAGTGGGCGCGGACTTGCCGGAATACATGCGGCAGGTGATGAATTCGCTGGCGCTCCGTCCCCGCACGCTGTTTGCCAAGGTGGAAGGGGCCGAGGGCGCTTACGACTTCAACGGGCAGTTTGGCGGGCGATATCTCGCCGAGCATCCGATACCCCTTGCCTTTTCGGCCAAGCGGCCGGAGTATCTCCTTTTCCGACCCACCACCGGCGGGCGTTTCAAAGTATACCGGCTTCCTCGTGTCCCGGTTCTGGTGCCAATTTGTCACAGATTGACACAGATTTGGGGTGAGCAATAGTGGCACCGCGATTGCTTAATGCTTGGTGTCGCCAAAGACTGCGACAAGAAAGCGAGTAAACAACTATGGCAAAAGTACTAGGAATCGATCTCGGAACGACCAATAGCTGCATGGCGGTTATGGAAGGTGGCGAAGCTACCGTAATTCCGAACAAGGAAGGCGCGCGCACGACGCCATCTATCGTGGCATTTACCAAAACGGGCGAAATCCTCGTGGGGCAGGCGGCCAAGCGTCAGGCGGTCACCAATCCCAAGAGCACCATTTATTCCATCAAGCGCTTCATCGGCCGCCGGTTCGATGAAATGACGGACGAAATCAAGATGGTGCCGTACGAGGTGGTTCGCGCCGACAACGGCGATGCGGCCGTCCGGGTGAATGGCAAGGTATACACGGCGCAGGAAATCAGCGCCATGATTCTGCGCAAGCTCAAGGAGGACGCGGAAGCGTTTCTGGGCGAGAAGATCACCGAGGCGGTCATCACCGTTCCGGCGTACTTCAACGACCAGCAGCGCCAGGCCACCAAGGACGCCGGCAAAATTGCCGGGCTGGACGTGAAGCGCATCGTCAACGAACCGACGGCGGCTTCGCTGGCCTACGGTCTCGACAAGAAGAAGAACGAGAAGATCGCCGTTTACGACTTCGGCGGCGGCACGTTCGATATTTCCGTCCTCGACATCGGCGACGGCGTGTTCGAGGTCAAGGCCACCAACGGCGATACGCATTTGGGCGGCGACGATCTCGACCAGGCCATCATGAAGTGGATGATCGACGACTTCAAGGCGGCGCAGGGCGTGGACCTCGGGGCCGACACGATGGCGCTGCAGCGGCTAAAGGAAGAGGCGGAGAAGGCCAAGTGCGCGCTTTCCAGCGCCACCACCTACGACATCAACCTGCCGTTCATCACCATGAACGCTTCGGGTCCGTTGCACCTCACCGCCACGCTGACGCGTTCCAAACTGGAGACGCTCACCATGGATCTCGTGAACCGCACGGCCGAGCCCTGCCGCAAGTGCATGGCCGACGCCGATCTCTCGACCGTGGACGAAGTGGTGCTCGTGGGCGGCCAGACGCGCATGCCGCTCTTGCAGGAGAAGGCCAAGAGCCTCTTCGGCAAGGAGCCGCACAAGGGCGTTAACCCCGACGAAGTGGTGGCCATGGGCGCCGCCATCCAGGGCGGCATCCTGAAGGGCGAAGTTAAGGACGTGCTCCTGTTGGACGTCACTCCGCTCACGCTCGGCATCGAAACCCTGGGCGGCGTATTGACTCCGCTGATCGAGCGCAACACCACCATTCCCACCAAGAAGAGCCAGGTGTTCTCCACCGCGGCCGACAACCAGCCGGCCGTCACGATCGCCATCTTCCAGGGCGACCGCAAGATGGCGCGCGACAACAAGAGCCTCGGCAACTTCAATCTGGACGGAATCCCTCCGGCGCCTCGCGGCGTGCCGCAGATCGAGGTC